>NC_008700.1:3712500-4012500 GCF_000015245.1 Shewanella amazonensis SB2B | reverse complement strand
CATTGGCGTAAGCTCGCGGCCCATGCCACAGCCGTGGAAGCGCGACAGGTGCAGCGGCAGTTCGTGCACCAGATCCAGCCCTACTGTCACAGTGCAGGAGTCGCCGTAACCTGTGGTTACGCCGTACACTACGCCTTCTTCGGCCAGCAGACTGTCGATAAAGCGGGCGCCGCGCTGGATGTATTCCACGTATTCCTGGTCGCGTCTGAGTTCAACCCTGGCGCCTTTGGCGATGGCGACTACCTGCTCTATGGTCAGTGCGCCGTAGCCAAACTTAACAGTCTCTTTCATTTCAGTTGATTGGTTAGTCATTTTACCGTTCCTGTGGCGTCTGCCCGGGCCTAAAGCCTTATTGGCCGCGGCGCCAAAAATCGAAAAAGTTGAACCACTGCAGTGGCTCTTTGCGGGCGTAGTGCTCAAGCCTTTCAGCATAGCGTTCGACCGCGTTTTGAATACGTTCACTTCTGCCGGCTCTGGGGCCCTTGAGGGTGTCGGCAAAGGGCTCCACATGCACCCGGTAGCGGCCCTGCTCCCGCAGGCAAAACATCAGAAATACCGGGCAATCGAGCAGGCTTGCCAGAATAAAGGGCCCTTGTGGGAAAGGCGCCGTTTCGCCAAGGAAGGGCACTTCGACAACCCGGCCTGCATTGCCACTGGCGGTGCGATCCCCGGCTATTACCACCAGTTCACCTGCGGCAATTTTGTCTGCCAGCATGATAGAGGTAGATGGGTCCAGCTCATTGATATGAATGAGGTTTAGGTCGCTGTCTGGGTTTAGCTGCTTCAGCACCTTGTTGAAGTTTTCGGCGTTGGCGGTCATCACCATCACGTTCACTTTTACCTTGCGCTGGTGGATGGAAATGGCGCGGCAAAGCTCGAGGTTACCAAGGTGGGATACCAGCAGCACGCCGCCCTGGCCTCGGGTGAGCATATCCGCCAGCAGTGCCCGCTCGGGGAAATCGACTTCGCTCAGTTTGATGCGGTCGCACCAGGCGTCGATTCGGTCGAGTGCGGCATTGCCAAAGGCGAGGAAGTGCTTAAGGCTGTGGCGCCAACTGACCCTTGGCTGCAGCTGGGGATGATTTGGCTCCAGTGCCTGCACCCGCTCCAGAAACTCAATCGAGGCCTTGCGGGCAGCGCCGCCGGTCATAAAGAAATAGGCAATCACGGGGTACATGATGGCGCGGCACAGCCAATGGCCTCCGAAGCGGTAGCTCTCGGCCAAAAGCTTGATGCCCCAATAGCTGCCACGCTCGCTGATGGACGACCAGTGGGTTTGCTTTCTGCCCCGGCCAAGCAGGCTTGGCAGGCGTTTGAGCATGCCGAAAAAGAGTCTGGTGTGCAGGGCGCTGATGCGCACGTTGTCGGCAAAGCCCTGAAAATGGCTGACACCGTCTTCGGGGTAAATCACCGCCGTGGGCACGTGAATCACGTCAACGCCGCGCCAGTAAAGCTTGACCAGCACTTCGATATCGAAGTCCATGCGCTCGCCAAGCTGTTCACTTAAAAACAGTGCCTCGGTGGCCTTCAGCGGATAGACCCGAAAGCCGCACATGCTGTCCTGAATATCAAAACTCAAGGTCTCGACCCACACCCAGAAATGGGTGATATAGCGGCCATAGAGGCGACCCTTGGGCACAGAGTCATCGTACTGGGGACGACCTGAAATCACCGCCTCGGGGTGCTCGTTGGCGGCACTTAACAGTGTTGGAATGTCATCGAGGGTGTGCTGACCATCGGCATCCACCTGCAGCGCATGGCTGAAGCCCGCTTTGTAGGCTGCACGCAGGCCGGTCATTACCGCAGCGCCCTTACCCCGGTTAAAGGGGTGGTGCAGCAGGGTGACCCAGGGGTATTTGGCGTCGAGGACCATCAGTAGATGACAGGTAGCCTCGTTGCTGCCATCGTTGACCAGAAACACCGGCAGCCCCAAAGGCTCCAGCGTTTCCAGAGTGCGCTCGATGGCATGGGTATGATTGTAATTGGGGATGATTATGGCAACGCGCATCAGCTGTCCCCGTGCGCGGCAATCACTATCCGACCTGAGCCGAATCGGCGCTCACCATCACTGTAAGCGAAGGTGAGTTTGCCCTTGGCGGCGTTGTTGCTTATCAGCAAATCCACTTCAGTGCCGGGCAGTATCAGCTGTTGAAACTTAAGCACTTCCAGATTCGCCACGCTGGCATTATAGCCAAAATGCTCGCAGCCAAAACGTACCGCCCAATCGAGTTGGGTTACCCCCGGCAGTACGCTTTGTCCCGGAAAGTGGCCATCGAAAAACGGCAGGTGGGCATCGATGGCGAGCCTGAGTTTCAGCTCTGTATCTGTCTCTTCGCGGGAGAGCACGTGCGGCAGCAATGACTTAATCATGGGTGAACAGCTCAATCAAAGTTTGATATACGCGCTTGCCCTGCTGGTTGAGCGGCAGCTCGCAGGGGTAACGCCAACGCCTCGGCAGGGTAACCCGTTCAAATTCGGTTAATAGATGGGCCTTCAGTTGATTGTTGAGGGCCAGTTTACCCTCTTCGGCAAGCAGCGCCTTACCCTCATCCGACAGCTCCACTACGGCGCCGAGCTGGGTGCGGGGTTCGGTCAGCAGCACCAGCGCGGCGCGGCTTACCAGCGGATGACTCTCCAGCAGGGATTCCATCTGCACCAGCGACAAACGCTTTTCTTCAATTTTAACGATGCGATCCAGTCTGCCCTGCAGCACAAAACGGCCATTGTCATCAATGGCAATTTTATCTTCGCAGCGCAAGATTTGGTTCGGATTGTCGAGGTAAGGCGAGCGCAGCAGCAGGGCGCCATCGTCGGCGCTGGCTATCTTTATGCCGGGGAAGACCTGCCAGGCCTCGGCGGCCGAGGCTTGTCTGCGCCAGCCAATGCCGCCGGTCTCTGTGCTCCCATAGACCTCGATGGGCAGGCTGCCATAAACCTTCTGGATCCCCCTGGCAGCGTCTTCACTCAATGGGCCGCCCGAGGAAAACACCAGGCTGGGTGAGTGAAATTGGCGCTCATTATCCAGCGCATCCGGCAGACGACTGAGCTGTGCCGGGCTGCTGATAAGGCACAGGTTGGGCAGCAGCGCCGTGTAGTAACTCAGGGTCTCTGGGTATTCTACCAAATCGCTTAAAAACGGCCGTCCGGCTGCCAGAGGCCAGAGAATTTTAAACAGCAGGCCATAGATGTGCTGATGAGAAACGGTGGAGATAACGCTGCAATGGGGCAGGGCAGCAGCAAACGTGGCCTCGAGGGTGCTGACTTCGGCGTCGAGCTGTTCGAGGGTTTTTTTCACCGGTTTGGGCTCGCCACTGGAGCCTGAGGTGTACAGGGTCAGGCTGCCGGTCGGTTTGGCATCGGGCCAGACGGCTGGCGTTTGGGCGGTTTCCTTTTTCAGGGCAACCCAGTCGTGGCCTTCACACAGGGGAACATCCGAGAGCACGGCATCGAAATTCTGGGTGAGCTGACTTAAGGTGCCGCTTTGGGTATTGGGTGGCAGTACCAGCTCTTTGCCCGCCAGCAAGCCGGCGCAAAGACCAATGGCGAACAAGTCGGAACTCTCGCAGGAGAGTAGCCAGCGTTGTTCTTCTTTTTGGCTGAGGGTTTGCCACAGATGATGCACCTGGGTGGTAAACAGCGCCCCGGTGAGGATATCGTGGTGATTGAAGCTTATCAGCTGCTGTGCCGCTGGGCCGCGGGTCAGGGCGTTGTAGAGCAGAGATGTCATCGTGATGCAATCCACATGTCAGGCACCTTTTTTCAAAATAAAAGTGCGGTACAACCACTCCCCGCCAGCCAGCATGCCCATAAGAATGTAGGCAATCAGGCCGTTATACAGGGTCCAGATTTCCAGGCTGGTAAAGTGGGCGGTATAAAAGGCCATGCCGCCGTTTACCACAAAAAGCAGGCACCAAAGCGCCGTCACCCTGCGAAGATAAGGTATGGCTTCGTTGGGCAGTTCAGGCTCGCCGAGGCGCGCCAGTCGCTCAACCATACTGGGGCCGCTCAGCAGTGACTGGCCGAATACCCCGAGCATGGTCAGGTTAATGACTATCGGGTAGTAGAGCAGCCAGTCCTGGCGCTTGGCCAGCAGGCTACCGGCGGTAAGAATCACTCCGGCCAGCAGCGGCAGCACCATGGCTTTGAGTTGCTGGCGCTTTAACACCAGTCGCAGCAACAGCAGCAGACACAGCAGACCAGCCAGCATACCCGGCGGTAGATAATTCAGCCCAAGCCAAACCGCCAGCGGGTAGACGAGCAGCAGCGCTGCCGTCAATACCTCAATAGCACGCATCAGCCCTGAACCAAAGCCTCGATGGCGTTAACCACATCTGCCACGGTGCGTACTGATTTGAACTCTTCGGGTTTAATTTTTTTGCCGGTGAGCTGTTGCAGCTTGATCACCAGATCCACCGCATCGATGCTGTCCAGATCCAGGTCCTGATACAGGTTGGCTTCGAGGCTGATGGCATCGGCGTCGATTTCAAAATCATCCACCAGAATGGTGGTCAGCTTTGCCAGAATTTGCTCGCGATTATCCATAGCCTTACTCCTGACCACGCTGAGATTCGATAAAGCTGGCCAGAGTTGCCACGCTGTAGAAGTGTGCCTTGGTCGCGTCGGAGTTGGCTTCAATCTTTACATCGAATTGCTTTTTAATAGCCAGACCCAGTTCGAGGGCATCGATGGAGTCAAGTCCCAGACCGTCGCCGAACAGGGGCGCATCGGTTTCTATGTCAGCAATGGTCACGTCTTCCAGGTCGAGGCAGTCGATGATCAGCTGTTTGATTTGGTCATGTAATGTCATAATTCTATTTCAAGTCTTTGTTTATAATAATTTTCCATTTCCCTGGTCAGTATCCGCGCCATCCTGGCATCTCCTCCTTCCTCGGCCTTGTAGTCCATGGCGGATATGGGTGTTCCCACCTCTACCGTCATGCCAATGGTGCGCCGGGGAATTTCCCACCAGGGGTCCTGTTTGGTCAGACCAGGGGGCTTGGTGTGCAGCAACACAGGAAGTATGTCACTGCCGGTACGCAGGGCGATATTGGCCGCGCCACGCGCAAAGGGGTTTATCTGCTCGCCAAGCACGGTACGGGTGCCTTCGGGGAAGATAATCAGATTGGTACCACGGCTGAGTACGTCGCGGCAATCATCCAGCAGCAGCTCGGCGCCGCGATTGGGGATATAACCTGCCGCCGACACCACGCCACGCATAAAAGGGTTGCGCCAAAGCCCCTGTTTTACGATACAACCTGCGTTGGGCATCAGGCTTATCAACACCACCACATCAATCAGGGTGGGGTGGTTGGCAATCACCAGCATGGCTTCGGCATTGGCGAGCCGCTCCACCTCTTTGGTTTCCAGTTTTATCACGCCAGCTGCCGACAACATGCGCACAAAGCCGCGAAACATCAGGTGCACGGCTTTTTGTACCCGCTTGATGCGAACCTCGGGTTTGCCGGGCCAGTATTTCAGCAGCGGTAAGATAGTCAGCGAGCTTAGCAGACCGCCGAGGCCAAAACAGATGTAGCACAGCATGCCACCCAGCCAGCGCGGCACATAGGCCAGTCCGGTCAGTCGGTGCTGACAGGGCGAGCGGCGCGCAAGCTTTTGGGTGTGCTCAGTCATGATTGAGGCTCCAATCAAAACCGGAAAGATGGCCCCGGCAGTTTTCGCCTTTGGCAAGGCTTGCCAGCAACTGACCGTAGCTCATGGGCGCTAGCTTTTGTTGGTTGGTGAGCGTCAGCTTTGGGGCGCCGGAGGTAGCGGGCGCCAGCACCATGCCCAAGGCCAGTGGCAGTTCGAATTCTTCGGTGTAGTCGTTATAGACCGGCGGCACAGGGTCGTCGCCAAACACTAAAAGCAGCGGGCTTGGGTCTTCAATGAGCTGGGCATAGGCCTCGATCATGGCTTGAGACAGGCTTCTTGTACCCGCAGCGACTGAGGTGGAGGCGGCACGGTTGTCGCTATGTATGCCAAACAGGCCACTGGCGGTGTTATGCACCGACTGGCTAAAACCCATGGGGGATAAGGGCTCGCGGACGATGACGCTGTGGAGCAGGTCTATGGTGCGATTGAGCTCGCCGTGGCGTGAGGCAAACACACTGCGGCACTGGGGGGCGGGTTCGCACTGGAAAGCCACGTCGAGCATCATGCGGCTCAAACGGCTAAAGCGACGACGCTGCATGGCAGGCACCTGAGGCAGCGCAGGCGCAACAGTGCTGCTCGGTTCAGAGAGCGATTTTTGCCAAGCGGCCCAGCTATCCCTGTCTTGATAAGCCGGGGACCATCCCCCCCACGCCATCACGCTGAAAGTTAAATGCACTGCATTGCCTCTGACGCTGTTGCCAGGCGTCGTAAGTTATCCATCACTTGAGCCGCATTGGGCAGGAATCGTTATTGCTCGATTTTGCGGACTGCTTAATGTTAAGTCCGTCTATTTTGGACTGAATATTCTATATCAAAACACCCTGATAACAGAAGCCCCCGGAGACCGCATGGTATCCGGGGGCAAGTTGTTAAAAGACAGGATTTTATTGCAACAATGGCCGCAGTTTCTTCAGCGCGGCTTTCACCTTGCGACTGTTTGTCGGGCCCATGCGTATCATCAGTTTCTGTGCCGGTGGCAGGGCTTCCAGCTCGGGATCGGCAAACTTGTAGTTGACGCTGAAGGTGACCAGTTCTATGGGTGATTCGATGATGGGTGCTGCCAGCAGTTGATCGATGGCCTTGAGGCTGCGTTCTTTGAAACTGACATTACCGTAACCCAATTCATCGAAGGCCTGCTCCAGCATGGGTGTCATCTGGGCATAAGTTTCCAGCAGTTTCTCTTCATTTAAATTGGCAATGTAATTGGCATACAAATCGTAGCGCTTGTAGCTGTCGGGGTTTAAATAGGTCTTGGCGGTGATTTCGCTGACGGTGAATTTTGTTTCAGGGCCCTTGAGTGGGCTTTGTTTGCGTGCCAGCTGGCCTTCGGCCAGGTTATCCATAAAGACCACGAAGTGGCGTACCAGATCTTGCTGGGCAATGATGGGTTCGACCGGCAGACTACCGGCCAATGCGATAGCTTTTTGGGTTGCAAAAGTATCGCTTTCTGCCAGCTCAGGAATGGGATCTACAGTGACTTCAGGTATGACTTCTTCGGGTGTATTGGTCACTTGTTCTGGCTCGAACTGGGCCTCAGGCTCCGGCTCGGGTTCGGGTTCGATTGCAGTCACCGCGGATTCGGGCAGAGGCGTTGGCTGGGGGGCTTCTGTCGGCACGTCCACCACAGGCGCGGGCTCGGGTGCGCGGGTAAAATACATCCATAGGCCGGCGGCAATGGCTATCAGAGCCAGGATCAGCAGGGCCGACAGACGGTTGCTGCGCTGGGAGGTTTCTTCCTGCGGGGTGATTCTGTCTTCGGGATTGACTTGCATCTTGGTTCCTTGTTGCGACTGACCCGTGAAACACCCATTGTCCCAGTTCGCCGGTCGATGTCCATAGTCCAAGGCTGAACAAAAACAATATTTAATGCAGGCTAGGCCTGTACGTATTGCTCGCGGCCGCCAAGCCAACGCTCAATTATGGCATCCACATTGTCGGGGGCCTGGGTCATCAGATGCCGCGCCAGTTTTTGGATGTGGGGAATAAGCGCCTGATCCCGTACCAAATCGGCCACCTTCATTTGCGCAAGCCCCGTCTGGCGCGTACCGAGCACCTCGCCGGGGCCACGCAGCTCCAGATCTTTCTGGGCAATCACAAAGCCGTCGTTACTTTCCCGCAGCACCCCAAGACGCGCCTGAGCGGTAAAGCTGAGCGGCGCCTTGTACAGCAGTACGCAGTGGCTGGCCACTGCGCCGCGGCCAACCCGCCCCCGCAGCTGATGCAACTGGGCAAGCCCCAGCCGTTCGGGGTTTTCGATTATCATCAAACTTGCATTGGGCACATCCACACCCACTTCGATAACCGTGGTGGCAACCAGTAAGTCGAGCTTGCCTGCTTTGAAGTCGGCCATGATGGCCTGCTTTTCGGCGCCCTTCATCCGGCCGTGTACCAGCCCAATGCCAAGCTCTGGCAGGGCTTCTTTCAGACCCCCAGCGGTGTCTTCGGCGGCCTGACATTCGAGTACTTCCGACTCTTCAATCAGGGTGCACACCCAATAGGCCTGACGCTTGTCCTGTAAGGCGGCCTGTCGCACCCGCTCAATCACATCCAGCCGGCGGGTGTCGGGAATGGCAACCGTGGTGATGGGAGTTCGCCCCGGCGGCAGCTCATCAATAATCGAGGTGTCGAGATCTGCATAGGCGGTCATTGCCAATGTGCGGGGGATGGGGGTGGCGGTCATGATCAGCTGATGAGGGAAAAAGCCCTGCTGAATGCCTTTTTCACGCAGTCCCAGACGCTGGTGTACGCCAAAGCGGTGCTGCTCGTCGATGATGGTAAGGGCGAGGCGGGAAAAGCTCACCTGTTCCTGAAAAATGGCGTGAGTGCCCACTATCATCTGGGCGGCGCCGGAGGCGATGTCTTCCAGCGTTTGAGTGCGGGCCTTGCCTTTGAGTTTGCCGGCAAGCCAGCCAACTTTCAGCCCCAGCGGCTCAAACCAGCGGGCAAAGTTGGCGGCATGCTGCTCGGCCAAAAGCTCGGTGGGGGCCATCAAGGCGACCTGACAGCCATTTTCGATGGCCGCCAGCGCAGATAGTGCCGCTACCAGGGTTTTGCCCGAGCCCACGTCACCCTGCACCAGACGCATCATGGGGGTGGCTTTGGTCATATCGGCATGGATCTCAGCAACTACCCGTGACTGGGCATTGGTTGGGGCAAATGGCAGGCTCTCAAGAAAACGGGGGATAAGCTGACCCGTGGCAGCCAAGGGCTCAGCGGCATCCTGATTGCTGCGCTCCCGAAGCTTTAACATGCTTAAGTTATGGGCCAGCAGCTCTTCCTGCACCAGCCGCTGCTGCGCCGGGTGCTGGCCTTGCTCCAACTGCCACAGTTCGGCATCCGCCGGAGGGCGGTGCAGGGTGCGCACGGCATCGGCCAGGCTTAAACGGTTGGGCTGTAATGACTCGGGCAGAAGCTCCGGAAGCCCTCCTTCTTCCAATTGCTCCAGCGCCTGTGCTGTAAGCCGTATCCAGCTGGCTTGCTTCAGGCCTTCGGTAGTGGGATAGATGGGCGTCAAGGTGTCGGCCAGGCTAGGTGATTCGCCGGCCGCCGTGAGCTTGTATTCCGGATGGATGATTTCCAGCTGATGCTTGCCGGTACGGATTTCCCCAAAGGCGCGGATAGTCATGCCTGGCTGCAAGCCATTCTTTTGCGCCATGGAAAAATTGAAAAAACGTAAGGTCAGGCCACCACTGGCGTCGCGCACGTTGCAGGTGAGCATGCGCTTGCGGCCATTGACGATCTGGCTGGAAATGACTTCGGCTTCGATGGTGGCTGTGGTGCCTGGGATAAGTTCATCAATGGCATAGATGCGGGTTCTGTCTTCGTAACGCAGCGGCAGATGAAACAGTAAATCCTGGACGGTATTCACCCCCAGTTTACTGAGTTTTTCTGCGACCCGGGCCGCCACGCCCTTGAGTTCGGTTACGGGAACAAGATCCAGTCTTTGCAATGCCTTGGCACCGGATTACTGTGAATTTATACATATACTAACAGAGAATTTTTTCGGAGCAACTTAGCGCAAACTGCTTCATTTCCCCGTTTCGCCCTATCTCTCCTCGGTTATCTGCGCCGAACAGGGAATTACTTGGCGACGAGTCCCCGTCCGCCCGGTCACCTCGGTGCAAAGGGCTCTCTGTCTATGAGTGGATTTGCGTGGTTAAGCCACGCCTTACTGCGTGAGCTTATTCATTGCTCCAGCTGAGGTTGTAGGTGAAAAACAGCAATAAAAAAGGGCCCGAAGGCCCTTCTTTTATACACTCAACACTTACTGAAACAGGTCGTCAGCGGTTGTTTCCGGGGCCGTAGTGTCATCTTCGGCGATGGCAGAATTGGCGTAATCTGTTGGCACTGTACCAGCGGCAAAGTATTCAAATCCGCTTGTGTAGTCGGTGCGGCGGCTCAGCTTGCCCGAACTGTAATCGATACGGGCAGAGACTATGCCTGCAGGGACCGGCATGGGCTTTTCTGGCGTGTCTGCAAGCGCCATAAACATAAATTCGTTCCAGGCAGGACCTGCAGTTTTCGCGCCCGCCTCTGCCCCGGATATCTGGTCTTTGGCGCCATTGGCGTTCCAGGCAGTACGGCCAAGCTCGCGGCCATGATCGTCAAAGCCAACCCAAACAGTGGTCACCAAATCAGGATTAAAACCACTGAACCAGGTATCGCGAGACTCGTTAGTTGTACCCGTTTTACCAGCAATATCATGGCGTTTCAGCAAACGAGCAGCGCGCCATGCGGTACCATTCCAACCAGTGCCCTTACTGAAGTCACCGCCACCCCAAATCACACTCTTGAGCGCTTCGGTAATAAGGAATGCATTTTGCTCGGATATCACCCGATTTGCGTAACGGGCAGCAGGATCGCCACATTGACTGGAAGGATCAGCTGGCGTTGCTGCATTCAGCATAGCCGGCGGAGCAGAGGCTTCGGTCGTCGCCATGTCCTCAGACACCTCTTCCGGAATCGGCGCTTCGCAAGCTAATGCTGGCTGAGTCTTTTCGACCAGATTTCCGGTGGCAGACTCGACTCTGTCAATGAAGAAAGGTTCAACCAGGTAACCACCGTTGGCGAACACAGTGAAGGCCCTGACAACCTGCAGCGGTGTAACGGAAGGCGAGCCCAGTGCCAGTGATTCATTACGTGGCAAATCATTGGGATCAAATCCAAAACGGGTCAATAGCTCAACGGTTGCATCTATGCCTGAGTAGCGAAGTGCCCGGACGGCCATCACGTTAATCGACTGTGCCAGGCCAACTCGCAGACGGGTGGGACCTGTGTAAGTGTCCGGCGAATTTTTGGGTCGCCAGGCCGTACCTTGGCTCAAGTCAGGTTTGTTGATGGGCGCATTGTTGATAAGCGTTGCCAGGGTATAGCCTTTTTCCAACGTGGCGGCGTAGATAAAAGGCTTGATGTTGGAACCAAGCTGGCGTTTGGCTTGTGTGACCCTGTTAAACTGACTCTGACTGAAGCTGTAACCTCCAACCAGAGCACGGATAGCACCATTGTGGGGATCGAGTGACACTATGGCACTGGATACTTCCGGCACCTGGGATAATTGCCAGTCTTCTCCATTGTGACGGATCCATACACGCTCGCCGGCTGTTAGCACATCGGTGGCTGTTTTGGGGGCAGCACCCTGACGGGTGTCGCTGATAAACTTACGTGCCCACTGAATGCCTTGCCATGGTAGGGTGACGGTTTCGCCGTTGTTTCGCAGTACGGTGGCCTGCTGTTCCTGCACATTGATGACGGCTGCGGGTTCCAACTCCTGCACCGATGCGACTTTTTTCAGGGTGCTGACAATGGTATCCGTTGCGGGAGCCTCATCTTTCCACAGTACCTGCGCTGCGCCGCGATAGCCATGACGCTCGTCATAGGCGTATATGTTGTTACGCAGCGCTTTCTGTGCTTTTAACTGCAGCTCAGAATCTACCGTGGTGTATACGCTATAACCGCCGGTATAGGCTTCTTCCTCGCCATACTTTTGAATCATGTAGTCCCGTGCCATTTCCGAGACGTAAGGCACATAAAGATCTATCTCAGCGCCATGATAAGAGGCGGTGTTGGGTTCGGATATCGCCAGCTGGTATTCGCTGTCGTTGATGTAGCCCACTTCGCGCATCCGCATCAACACAATATTACGGCGACTCATCGCTCGTTCGGGTGAGGTAATGGGGTTCAGTGTTGATGGAGCCTTGGGGAGACCGGCAATCACCGCCAATTCGGCGAGTGATAAATCTTTCAAATCTTTGCCATAGTAAACCTGCGCCGCTGCACCTACACCATAAGCACGCTGACCTAAATAGATACGGTTTACATAAAGCTCGAGGATTTCATCTTTTGTGAGCAATTCCTCAATGTGAAAAGAAATAAAGATTTCTTTTACTTTACGGATAATAGTCTTGTCTCTGGTGAGAAAGAAGTTACGCGCCACCTGTTGGGTGATGGTACTGGCCCCCTGTTTTTTCTCGCCGGTAGCGGCAAGCACAAAGGCGGCACGAATGATGCCTATGGGGTCTATCCCCTGATGCTCGTAAAAACGTGCATCCTCGGTGGCCAAAAAAGCCTGAAGCAACGGCTTGGGTACATCTTCCAGCTTCATTGGAATACGGCGTTTTTCACCGTATTGAGAGATGAGCTTGCCGTCCTGGCTGTATATCTTCAGCGGTGTTTGCAACTGAACCGTTTTAAGGGTCGTAACATCAGGCAGATCAGGTAAAACATAAAAATATGCCGCAATAATAGCGCCTACTCCGAGTAGGGCTAAACTAAAGAGGGCAATGAGAATACGTTTTAGCCACTTCACCAGATAATTCCAAAATAGTTTACGAAGGCCACAGTATATAAGGGCAAATGGCTAGGGTGAAGTAAAAAGCAGCGTCAAAAAATTGCCATTTGTAAAACCTATAAACATTCTATACAAATAAGTATAACGAGTTGATTTTGTGCTACTCTATCTCTGCAACCTAAAACTAAAGTGACAATGGACTATGCTTTCAAATCTATGGAAGCGTCAGGCTCCGCAGATGGTGGGGATCGACATTGGCTCCCATGAAGTCAAAGCGATTCTGCTGAGCAAGACGGCTGATGGTTATAAAATTGTAAGTCACGCTGCTGTTCCCGTGAAAAAGGGAGCCGTAAACGATCACGACATTCGTGATGCTGCGGCCGTTGTTGATTGTTTGCGTCAACTCAGGCGCACCCTCCCAAAGAGTTGCAAATTTGCAGCTGTAGCAGTCTCTGGGTCTGCGGTGATGACCAAGGTGATCTACATGGATGCTTCGCTAAGCGAAGCTGAAATGGAAGCGCAAATTGAGATCGAAGCCGATAACCTTATCCCTTACTCTCTCGATGAAGTCAGCATCGATTTTGAAACCCTGAGCGTTAACAGTATTGACCCCAGCAAAGTCGATGTGCTCCTGAGCGCTTGTCGAACAGAGAATATCGATGCCAGGGTGGATGCGCTGGACGAAGTTGACCTTGAAACTAAGGTTGTCGATATCGAAGGGTATGCGCTGGGCCGTTCGGCAGAGCTCATTTTTGGCCAACTTCCAGAGGGAGCGAGCCAGAAGGTCGTTGCCATGGTCGATATTGGCGCCAACATGACCACCTTTGCTGTTGTCGACCAAGGGGAAACCGCTTTCACTCGCGAACAGGCCTTCGGTGGCGAGCAGTTCACTCAATCTATTTTGTCTTTTTACGGCATGTCCTATGAGCAAGCTGAAAAAGCCAAAGTAGAAGGCGATTTGCCCCGTAACTATATGTTCGAGGTGTTATCTCCTTTCCAAACACAGCTTTTGCAGCAGATAAAGAGAACGCTGCAAATCTACTGCACATCCAGCGGCAGAGATAAAGTGGATTACATCGTGCTGTGCGGTGGAACCTCCCGTCTTGAAGGTATGGCAAATTTGCTGACCAACGAACTGGGTGTACATACGATAATTGCCGACCCTTTGCAGGGAAATTTGCATGCCGACGATTCTGTTAAATCCACCTTGCAACCCAGTATCAGTAAATACATGGTTGCCTGTGGCCTGGCATTAAGGAGCTACGGTCAATGGCGAACATAAATCTGTTGCCCTGGCGTGAAGAGGCCAGAGAAAAACAAAAACGTGATTATATTGGCGCACTGGCACTGGTATTCCTGTTGTCGGCTTTCTTGGTATTTGCTTGTTTACAGGTCATCGACATGATGACTGATGAGCAGAAAGCGAGAAACGCGTTTCTGACTACTGAAATTCAGCTGCTCGAAAAGCAAATCGCCGAGATTAAAAAGATTACTGAACGCAAAAAAGATATCGAGCGTCGCACAGATATTATTTTGAATCTGCAGCAGGCAAGAAATCTTCCCACTCACGTACTCGATGAGCTGGTGCGTGTTGTGCCGCCCGGCATCTATCTTTCAAGTATTGAAAAGAAAGGCGCCATGGTATGGATTGAGGGACGTAGCGAATCCAATAACAACGTTGCCAACATGATGCGTAAAATGAAGACCTCTGCTTGGCTCGATGACCCAGTGATGCAAAGCATTGTGTCTCAGAACGACGAGCTTAGAAAACTGCAGCGCTTCAGTCTTAAGGTAACCGTCGTTGATAAAGCCGCCCAAGAGCTGGAAAAAGCGGCCGCCAGTAAACAAGGAGCGGCAAAATGAAGCTGGATCTGAGCGAATTCAACGACATTGACTTTGAGAATATTGGTGGCTGGCCAGCCCAGGTAAAGGTCGTATTTGCCATTCTCCTGGCTGTGATTGTGGGTGTTGCCAGTTATTTTCTGTTTATTTCTGATGCCATTGATGGCTTGAAGAGAGAGCAGGATAAGGAAGTACAACTGAGGCAGGATTTTCAAAGTAAGTATCAACTGGCTGCCAACCTTAAGCTTTACCGAGAGCAGTTGAAGGAGATGGAAGCCCAGTTTGCCGAGCTGCTGAAGATGTTGCCGTCAGAAAATGAAATGGATGGCTTACTTGATGATGTGACCTTTGTGGCCACCGACTCGGGACTCCATATTGAGAGTCTTGACTGGGAAGGCGCAGTCCAACGTGATTTTTATATCGAGTTCCCCATCAAAATGGTGGTGAGCGGCGATTATCATCAAATGGGCAGTATGGTCAGTGGGGTGGCTAAACTGCCCCGTATTGTCAGCTTGCATGACTTTGTGATTAAACATCAGGATGGCGACATTCTGACCATGGATATTCTGGCCAAAACTTATCGCTTTAAAGAAGGGGCGGAATTGCCTCCAGAAAAAGACGCCAACAAAGCTAAGGGAGGCAAGAAATGAAACGAGTCTTGCCGTTAGCCACTATCTTACTGTTTTTGACAGGCTGTATTGGCGATCGTAGCGATTTGGAACTATTTGTTACTACAACCAAAGCTCAGCACGTTGCCAAGATTCCACCGTTGAAAAAGCCACCTGCATTTGAGCATTTTGCTTATCAGGCGGAATTGCTCCGCAGTCCCTTCGTTCCTCCCTCAAGGGAGCTGACCGAAGAAGCGGTGGATGCTTCCAAGGATTGTACTCAACCCGATCTCAAGCGTCGTAAGGGAAGACTGGAAACCTATGCATTGGATAATCTGAAGATGCGGGGCACCTTGACCCAGGACAAACGCATTTGGGCATTGGTACAAACCAATGATGGCAATGTATTCCGCTTGGGTGTGGGAGACTATCTGGGGCTTTACCATGGCCGTATTAGTAAAGTCACACCACAAAATGTTGAAGTAATAGAATTAATTCCGGACGGTTCCGGCTGCTGGGCAGAGCGCTCAAGCACCCTGGAATTGGCTGGAGAATAACCTGCGAAGGATGAGGGAATGATGGAATCTTCTGCCGCGTTCATAACACGCACCAACAAGCCGGGGTTGGCAAAAGCCTTGGTAGGTATTGCGTTGTTTTTCGGTGTAACCACAGCAGCCGTAGCGGCCAATCGGCTGGTCGATGTTAAATATCACTCGGTGATAGACAGCCAATTGGAACTCGAGTTGGTGTTTGAAAACCCCATTGTTGAGCCTGAGATCAATCTCAATGCGACACCGGCTCAAATACTGCTTTCATTTGATGACAGTATTTCCGGACTGGCGACAAACGCACTGCCAGTTAACCGAGGCGGTGTCACAGAGGTGAATACTCAGCAGCAGGACTCAGATTTAGTGGTTGGCGTGAATCTGTCCAAGGTACTTCCTTACCAAGGTGCCGTGGTCGGTAACAGCTATCGCTTAACGGTAAATGATGCGGTGGTTTCCAAAGCCACTGATACCAATTCGTCATCCAGTGCTTACGTTAACGGCATTAAAAATATTGATTTTCGTCGTAACGGTAAGGGTGGCGGCGAGCTTATTGTTCAGCTGAATAACACCAAGGTTGCGGCCAATGTCGAACAAATTGGCGCCAAGTTAGAGGTGAAGTTTTTTAACACAGACATTCCAAAAGACATGTTGTATGTCATGGATGTGCAGGACTTTGCTACTCCGGTAAAGAGCTTTGAAACTTTTAAGGAAGACTTGGTTACCCGTATTCAGGTCGATATTGGCGGTGAGTACGAATACAACTACGTTCAGGAAGCCAGTCAGTTCAAACTGTCAATGAACAAGGTTGTACGTCAGGCATCTGTGAAGCAGGAAAAGAAATATAACGGCAAGACTTTGTCGTTGAATTTCCAAAATATTTCTGTGCGTACCGTGCTGCAGTTAATTGCCGACTACAACAACTTCAATCTGGTAACCAGTGATTCGGTTCAGGGCGACATTACCTTGGTTCTGGACGACGTTCCGTGGGACCAAGCACTCGATTTAATCCTGAAAACTAAAGGGCTGGATAAACGCATTGAAGGTAACATCCTGATGGTCGCTCCAGCTGAAGAGCTTGCCGTACGTGAAAGTATGGAACTGCGCAACCAACAGGAAGTGCAGGAGCTGGCGCCACTCTATTCCGAGTACATGCAAATCAACTACGCCAAAGCGACTGATATTGCAGAGCTGCTGAAAAGCGAAGGTTCGAGCCTGCTTAGTGATAGAGGTAGTGTCGCGGTTGATGAGCGCACTAACACTCTGCTGGTTAAAGATACTGCTGAGACGCTGGTAAATGTGCAGCGCATGATAGAAGTGCTTGATATCCCAATTCGTCAGGTACTGATAGAATCCCGCATGGTGACCGTGAAGGATAACGTCGCGGAAGACTTGGGTATCCGTTGGGGGGTCACCGATCAGCAAGGCACCAAGGGGACCTCGGGTTCACTCGAAGGTGCTGAGAGTATTGCTGGCGGCGTCATTCCGGCCATCAGCGACCGTTTGAATGTTAACTTGCCAGCGCCCACCAATGCCGCCAGTATTGCTTTTCACGTCGCAAAACTTGCCGATGGCACCGTATTGGACATGGAGCTAAGTGCATTAGAGCAGGAAAACAAGGGTGAAATTATAGCAAGCCCGCGTATCACCACCTCGAATCAAAAAGCTGCGTATATCGAGCAGGGTGTTGAAATTCCTTATGTATCAGCCTCTTCCAGCGGTTCTACGACGGTTGAGTTCAAGAAGGCGGTGCTATCTCTTCGCGTTACGCCGCAAATCACTCCGGATAATCGAGTTATTCTGGATTTGGAAATCACCCAAGACAGTCGCGGTGAAACAGTAGATACTGCGACCGGCCGCGCTGTGGCAATCGATACGCAGCGTATTGGTACTCAAGTGCTGGTAGACAACGGTGAAACCATAGTGCTGGGTGGTATCTACCAGCAAAATCTTATCAGCCGCGTGAGCAAGGTTCCGGTCTTGGGTGATATTCCCCTGGTGGGATTCCTGTTCCGCAACACGTCAGATAAAAATGAACGTCAGGAACTGCTTATCTTCGTGACGCCTAAAATCGTGACAGAAAAAATCTGATCTTCAGACAGTAAAAGGGCCGGGATAACCGGCCCTTTTGTTTTCAACTCTCGCAGCTTTTCTTGGTTTTGATCTTCTACTGACTTGCCTTCCCCACCTTTCTACTGAGATAATCCCCGGTCAAGTCTCTTTAGAGCAAGGTACTGAGATCGCCATCCTGTTTGGAATGGCATAGGTAGACACTTCATAAACGATTCAGACGTATAAGAAATGGCTGAAAAACGAAATATTTTTCTGGTAGGCCCTATGGGCGCGGGCAAGAGCACCATAGGCCGTCATCTGGCTCAAATGCTGCACTTGGAATTCCATGACTCTGACCAAGAAATTGAAAGCCGTACTGGGGCTGACATTGCTTGGGTATTTGATGTTGAAGGTGAAGAAGGTTTCCGTCGCCGCGAGGCGCAGGTGATAGCCGACTTAACCGAAAAGCAGGGTATTGTGCTGGCAACCGGTGGTGGTTCAGTACAAAGCAAAGATATACGTAACTATCTGTCCGCAAGAGGGATTGTGGTATATCTCGAGACAACCATAGATAAGCAGGTTGCTCGTACCCAAAGAGACAAACGTCGTCCACTTTTGCAGGTTGATGATCCTCGTTCAGTGCTAGAGACACTGGCCGAGAGCCGTAATCCACTCTATGAAGAAATCGCTGATGTGATTGTCAAAACCGATGACCAAAGTGCCAAGGTCGTTGCCAATCAAATCATCGAACAGCTGGGATTCTGACGCACCATGAAGCAAATTCAGGTTGATTTGGCAAATCGAAGTTATCCGATCCACATTGGCCCGAATTTGTTTGAAGATCAGGAGCTCTTTGCGCCTGTGGTGAGTGGCAAAAAAGTACTCGTTGTCAGTAACGAGACGATTGCTCCCCTCTATCTCGATAAGATCAGTGCCACCCTGTCCGCTCGCGCGGCTCAGGTGGCTTCTGTGATCCTGCCTGACGGCGAGCAATACAAAACACTCGACTATCTCAATGAGATTTTTGACGCTCTGCTTGAAGGAAATTTTGCCCGCGATTGTGTTCTGGTTGCACTCGGTGGTGGTGTGATTGGCGATATGACCGGGTTTGCTGCGGCCTGTTATCAACGCGGTGTTGATTTTATTCAAATTCCTACCACGCTGTTATCCCAGGTCGACTCCTCTGTGGGTGGCAAAACTGCTGTGAACCATCCTTTGGGTAAAAACATGATAGGAGCCTTCTATCAACCCAAATTGGTGGTCATTGATATTAATTGCCTGAAAACTCTGCCAGCCAGAGAGTTTGCAGCCGGTATGGCAGAGGTGATTAAGTACGGCATTATTCGTGACAGTGAACTCTTTACCTGGTTGGAACAAAACGTTTCAGCGCTTAAAGCACTGGACCAGGATGCCATTATCCACGTTATTGCCCGCTGCTGCGAAATCAAAGCCGAGGTAGTATCAGAAGATGAAACAGAGCAGGGCGTTCGCGCTTTGCTCAATCTGGGACACACCTTTGGTCATGCCATTGAAGCCGAAATGGGCTATGGCAATTGGCTGCATGGCGAAGCTGTTGCCGCTGGCATGGTACTTGCTGCACAAACTTCGGTAACACTGGGGCTAATCGATAAGTCAATTCTTTGTCGTATTGCGGCACTTATTCAGGCATTCGATTTGCCCGTCCAGGCTCCGGAGTCCATGGACTTTAATAGCTTTATTAAGCATATGCGGCGAGATAAAAAGGTATTGGGTGGCCAGCTCAGGTTGGTTTTGCCGTTGGGCATTGGCGCCGCTGAAGTCAGCAGCCAGGCCTCTGATGCCGAGCTGGCAGAGGTCATTCGCCGCCCCTGACATCGGGTGCAACATGACATTTATTCCTCCTTCAGTACTGCTTCCCTCTCAAGAGGCCCTGCTGCTTCGAATGCAGCATGTTGCTAGCTATAGCCAGCAATTGGTGGTTATTCAGGGGATTGAAGGCGCCGGTAAGTCCACCTTGCTCACGGCATTGGTTAGTGAACTCGAAGACTACAACTCGGCGTTGGTCGTGTGTCCCATGCATGCTGATGCCGCCGAAATCCGTCGCAAAATCCTTATCCAATTACTTGCCGACCCCCTGTTTGACGACGAAGAGCCGCTGGGCAATACGCTTCATCGGTTATCAAAGCGTCTAACCAAGCCTCTTCATATATTGATAGATGATGCACATCATCTACCGCTGGAACTCTGGGCAGAATGCTTGTTGCTGACCAAGCAGCTTTGTGCCGGCCGTCCCATCGCCATCACTTTGGCGGCGACTCCTGAAATTGCAAAGCACATATACAGTCAGTTGACTGGAGTGCAACGCGATTTCATGTTGCCAATTGGCATTGAACCGCTCGATGTCAAGGAGCGCGAAGCGCTCTACTACACCTTGATAAGCCGTACTGACGACGTGCCCTATGTGCCCCGGGATATTGTAAAGTCGCAACTGGAGCAGCAACAGGGATGGCCGGGTGAGGTGGTTGCCCTGTTGGAAAGAGCCCTGCGGCCTGAAGAGCAAATGCGGCCGGATAAAAAGCATCTTTGGCGTACGATGGGCGCAGCCATGCTGACCGCCAGTGTTTCTTTGGGGATTTGGTATCTGATTCAGAGTCATCCAGGTGATGATCCTGAGGCCGAGCAGCATGAGTATCGTGAAACCGGATTATTGGCCCCTTGGGGCAAAACACAGTTGACCGGCTATTTTGTCGCAAGAGCAGCCGCAAAAGAGGCCGCATTTGATGACACGCATCTGGAGGGCGCCGCACAGGCTGCTCAAGAAGTGCAGCGGCGGGCCGATGAGGCCACTCTTGATGATGCCAGACGTTTAGCCGAAGTGCAGACTGCAGATACTTTGCATTCGGATAGCGCAGCACTTAAGCCTGGTGAAGCTGTAGAGGGTGAGAGAGAAAGGACTGTACTCAATGAGCCCGTGGCCAGCAGTCCAGAGAACGAGTCTGCGCAGTCCTCAGCTTCAGAGGCTCATAAAATCCTGAGCACTAACGCTGCTGCTCAATTGCCACCAAATGCAAAAGTACATGTTGAGGGTGATGATTCTGCTTTTTCGGCCGAAACCTGGTACCAAAGATCAATTCAGAAGTTGCCTGTCAAAGGCTTTACCTTACAGTTGGCAACGGTCAGCAAACGGGACTCTGCTGCCACCATATTTCGACGTATGGCGTCTGAGCCTGAGCTCAGATTGGTGCACTATAAAGATAAGTTGGTAATACTGCAGGGCAATTATGCCAGTGAAGTTGAGGCAAACGATCAGGCCAAACTGGTTATGGAACGTTACGGTGGAGGTAAACCCTGGGTTCGCGCCTGGAAGGACCTGACCTCTTATCGACCGCTGGATTCGGTATCCGGCGGTGAAATTTCAAATTAAACAAAGTACAATCAGGGGCTTCTTTATCTCTTCCGGCGGCGTTTCCCGATCATGACCATGAAACAAAGGGCCTTTCTAAAATGGGCCGGTGGCAAATTCAAGCTGATGGACGACCTGCGTCGCCATTTGCCTGAAGGAAAACGCCTGGTTGAACCCTTTGTTGGCGCAGGTTCGGTTTTTCTCAACACCCAATACGATGCCTATCTACTTTGCGATATCAATCAGGATTTGATTGGCCTCTATAAGATAGTTAAGGCGCAGCCCGAGGAGTATATTCGTGCAGCCAGGGCGCTCTTTTGTGATGAGATGAATGCCAAAGACGCCTACTACGATATTCGTAGTCGCTTCAATAAATCCAAAGATCCCTTTAGCCGCGCCGTCTATTTCCTGTACCTGAACCGTCATGGTTTCAATGGCTTGTGTCGTTACAACCGTAAGGGTGAATTTAACGTTCCTTTCGGTTCTTACAAGAAGCCCTATTTTCCCGAGCAGGAAATCCGGGCCTTTTCTATCAAGGCGCAGCGAGCCGAGTTTCGCTGTATAAGTTACGAGCAGGCGTTTGAGCTTGCGACCAGCGGCGATGTGATTTATTGCGACCCGCCCTATGCACCCTTATCGACTACGGCAAGCTTTACCACCTATGTGGGGGCGGGCTTTACTTTAGACGATCAGGCGTTGTTGGCCCGTCACTCACGTCACATTGCTGTCGAGCGTGGCATACCTGTGCTCATCAGTAATCACGATATCCCATTGACCCGCGGTTTATACCTGGGCGCCAAACTGGAAACGGTAAAGGTGCAGCGCAATATCAGCCAAAAAGGCAGTGGGCGAAATAAAGTGGATGAACTGATGGCGCTCTATGATGAAACCTTTCATCTGGAAGCGCTGGATTGATCTGCGGTTTGGCTGGAGCCGCTCTTTATTAACTCAATACCAGATTCACTACCCAGATAAGACCAAACACCATACAGGCTGCCAATAACAAGCCCATCAGAATATAGGGTATGGGTGACTTGCCGCTGAAATCCTGTTGCCGATTGGCTTCAGACTGAACCCCAAAAAAAGCGGCCAGAGTGCTGCTCAATATTTTCAGGAATCCGGTCATGGTAGCGGGGTTTAACGTTGGTTGGCTGCTGGGCTTTCGGCTGGCTGGCTGTTATGGCCATGCAGCAGTTCGAGTAAATCGAGGAAGTGGAACTGTGTAGTGCGGCTACTACCGGTGAGCCAGGATTTCCAGCTCAGATCCTGCGATTGGGTGGCGCAGCGATTGTTAGGATGACTTGCTGGTAAGCTGTTGTTGTAGCTGGTATTTGGGCTGCACACACAGGCTGTGGCACTCTGATCGCCTGCTTCTGACTGGAAAATCAAACCAGCAACCACCACAGACACTGTCGTGGATAACACCATGACGGCCTTCAGGTTAGCTAAGCGACGAGGCGCTTGTTGCGGATTCGTGGTTCCCATCGTCATTTCCTTTGAGAGAGACGTTAAAGCCATTGGTCAGGTCCAGCTTGGTTGTCGATTATAACAAAAGCGCACGCTTTTTGAACAAGTTTCTTTCAATTGATACAGCCATAGGCAGTGAATCGTCCCGTTTGCTGTGTTGGAGGCCATAAAATCGACAGAAAGTGCGGAAAAAAATAGTGAAATCGGATAAAATACGCGCCCTCTCAACCCATGCCAGAGACTCTGAATATGCGCCCTTACCTGATTGCTCCTTCTATTCTGTCTGCCGATTTCGCCCGTTTGGGGGATGACGTTAAAGCTGTATTGGATGCCGGTGCCGATGTGGTTCACTTCGACGTGATGGACAACCACTATGTGCCTAATCTGACCATTGGCCCCATGGTGTGTAAAGCGCTGCGTGACTATGGTATTACCGCCGACATCGACGTGCATTTGATGGTTAAGCCGGTGGACCGCATTATTCCCGATTTCGCCAAGGCGGGAGCCTCTATTATTACCTTCCATCCGGAGGCCTCGGAGCATGTTGATCGCACCCTGCAGCTTATTCGTGACCACGGATGTAAGGCTGGACTGGTATTTAATCCAGCCACGCCGCTGCACTACCTTGATTATGTGATGGATAAGCTGGATGTGATACTGCTGATGTCGGTCAACCCGGGCTTTGGGGGCCAGTCTTTTATCCCTGCGACTCTCGACAAGCTTAAGCAGGTTCGTGGGCGTATCGATGCCAGTGGCTACGATATTCGCCTCGAAGTGGATGGCGGTGTGAAAGAAGATAACATTGCTGAAATCGCGGCAGCCGGTGCCGACATGTTTGTGGCAGGCAGTGCCATATTTGGCAAACCGGATTACAAGGCCGTTGTTGACCGCATGCGTGCGGAGCTGGCCAAGGTAGCTGGCTGATGACACTGATGAATCGTATCCGTGCCATTGCTTTTGATTTGGATGGCACCTTGGTTGACAGTGTGCCGGATCTCGCCGCGGCCACCAATGACACTCTTCGCGAGCTGAATTTGCCCCAGTGCACCGAAGCCGAAGTGCGGACATGGGTGGGGAATGGAGCCAGGGTCTTGATGGCTCGTGCCCTGACCCATGCACTCGGGCGCGATGTGACCGGCTCTATGCTCGACGATGCCATGCCGCTCTTTATGCGCCATTATGAACGCCATTTGGAGTGTCACAGCCGTTTGTATGATGGGGTTATCGAGACACTCAACGAGCTTGCTGCCATGGGGATCCGCATGGCTATCGTTACCAATAAACCCCACAGATTCACCCTGCCATTGCTCAGGGCGTTTGGCATCGATGACCATTTTGAGCTGGTGCTCGGTGGTGATTCGCTGGAACGAATGAAACCTGATCCCCTGCCGTTGACTCACATTTTGGACAGCTGGCAGCTCGGCCGTGACGAACTCCTGATGGTGGGCGACAGCCGCAACGATATACTGGCCGCCAAAGCGGCTGGAATTGCATCCTTTGGCTTGACCTACGGCTACAACTACGGTGAAGATATTGGGCTTTCTGGCCCAGACGCCGTATGTAACACCTTTGCAGATATCTTGACTCGCCTGACGGCGACACACTAACGGAGTAAGTACATGACTAAACCCATCGTTCTCAGCGGCGCGCAGCCATCAGGCGAGTTGACCATAGGCAACTACATGGGTGCACTGCGTCAGTGGGTGGCGATGCAGGACAGTCATGATTGTCTTTATTGTGTGGTGGATTTGCATGCCATTACCGTGCGCCAGGATCCCAAGGCCCTGCGTGAGGCTTGCCTTGACACTCTGGCGCTCTACTTGGCCTGTGGTGTTGACCCGAAAAAGAGCACTGTGTTTATCCAGTCTCAGGTGCCACAGCATACTCAGCTTGGCTGGGTGCTCAACTGCTACACCCAGATGGGTGAGCTGTCGCGCATGACTCAGTTTAAAGACAAGTCACAAAAGCATGCCAACAATATCAACGTTGGCCTGTTTGGCTACCCTGTACTGATGGCAGCAGACATTCTTATCTATCAGGCCAATCAAATTCCCGTTGGTCAGGATCAGAAACAGCACCTTGAGCTGACCCGCGATATCGCGATTCGTTTCAACAACGCCTATGGCGACACCTTTACCGTGCCAGAGCCTTTCATCCCACCCGTGGGTGCCAAGGTGATGTCACTGCAGGACCCGACCAAGAAGATGTCCAAGTCAGATGACAATCGCAATAACGTGATTGGTCTGTTGGAAGATCCCAAGGCGGTATTGAAAAAGCTCAAGAAGGCCATGACCGACAGTGATGAGCCGCCTGTGGTACGTTTCGATGTAGACAACAAACCCGGCGTGTCCAACCTGCTTAGCCTGATGTCTGGTGTGACAGGGCAGAGCATCGCTTCGCTGGAAGCCGATTTCGAAGGCAAGATGTACGGCCATCTTAAGGTAGCCTGTGGCGAAGCCGTTGTTGGCATGCTGGAGCCGCTGCAGGAGCGATATCGTCAATTCCGTGAAGACAGGGCTTACCTGGATACAGTTATGCGTGACGGCGCCGAGAAGGCCCAGGCGCGTGCCGAAGTAACCCTGAAACAGGTATACGAAAAAATCGGCCTCTTGGTATAACGCCAGTCGATTTCGCTAAAAAATCAGCCCACGAGGCTGATTTTTTTATGTCTGCTATCCGGCCATCGCGGCTTGTTGCTGGATCCATTCGGCAAAGGCGGCCATTGCAGGCTCTTTCAAACGCCGCTCCCGGCAACAGAAGTGAAAACCAAACCCGGTTTCCAGTGCCGGCCAGGGTAGCGCCATCAGCTTTCCCGCGGCGATGTCGCCTTCCACAATGAAATCCGATGCCAGAGCTATGCCCTGACCGGCAATGGCCGCTTCTATCGCCAGCAGTACATGGCTGTAGCTCTGCAACTGCGCCTGGGTCAGAGTTTGCGCCTGTGACTTTGCCCAGCGTGCCCAGTCTGGTCCTATGTCTGCTTCGTCAACTGAAAGCAGCGGCAGGCTGTCAAGTCGCAGCGGCATGACCAGGGCTTCGCCAAGGGCATTGGCCAATGCCGGACTGCACACGGGAA
Organism: Shewanella amazonensis SB2B; assembly: GCF_000015245.1. NCBI lineage: Bacteria > Pseudomonadati > Pseudomonadota > Gammaproteobacteria > Alteromonadales > Shewanellaceae > Shewanella > Shewanella amazonensis. The sequence goes on along the minus strand of NC_008700.1, from coordinate 3,987,089 downwards.
TAAGCCGCTCAGGCCTCAGCAGTGTCTGCCAAAACCCACGTTGATGCTGCTCACCGCAGATAAACATATCCGCCACCTGATCCGACAACGGCGGGTCGCCGCTGACCATCTCGAGGTGAATTTTGATCCCCGGATGCTGACGGCGAAAGTCGCCCAGTCTCGGTATCAACCACTTCACGGCGAAGGAGCTGTACACCGCCAGCCGAAGTTCACGGCTTTCAGCCTCATTCAACTGGCGACAAAGGCTATCCAGACCATCCAGCGCCGACTGCACCGCCAGAAAAAGCTGTTCTCCCTTGGGGGTCAGCGCCAGTTCGCGGCCCCGTCGTGCAAACAGGGTTTGCCCCAAATGTTGCTCCAATCCCCTGACCTGATGTGAAACGGCGCTTTGGGTCAGGCACAACTCTTCAGCGGCCCGGGAAAAGTGCAGATGACGGGCCGCAGCTTCAAAAACCTGCAGTGCACGAAGCGGAGGGAGTTTACGCATCCGAAAAGCCTGAATAGAGATGGTTGAGCATGAATCTAATTCATGATTGATAAAAAAACATCATTTTTCTTAGTTAGTTGTGGGCTATATCATGCGCTCAGTTTCATGAGCTGAGGTGATTAAAGGTGCAAAGAGCTGTACTGGCCGGGTTGTTGTTGTTGCTGGTGGGTAATGTGTTCAGCGCCCTGTACGATGTGTCTGTGAAGTGGCTGCCCGAAGATGCCAACGCCGGCAGCTTCTTGCTTCTCAGACAACTAACCTCCGGCCTGATGCTGTTGCCACTGTGGTGGCTGGCGGGCCGTCCTCAAACGCAACATTTACCAATCCACCTTTGGCGCGCCAGTGTTGGTGTTGTTGGCGCGCTTTTTTTAATTCTGGGGCTGATGGCCTTGCCACTGGCGACCGTCAGTTCGCTGTTCTATTCCGCCCCTCTTATCATCATGTTGCTTGGATGGTGGTTGCTGGGTGAGCGTGTGAGTGCAGGCCAGTGGCTGTGCGCCATCCTGGGATTTGGTGGGATCTTGCTGATCCTGGCGCCCACCCAAATTGGCTGGTCAGGACTGATGGTGCTTGGCGCTGCCGTCACTTTCTCTGTGTGTCAGCTGCTGCTTCGAAAGCTGCCCGCCACCGAAAGCCCTGTTGTAACCATATTGCTTTATAACCTGCTGGGCTTGCCGATTGCGCTTATCTTTGCCGCTTTCAATAACTTTGCCGGATTCAGCTGGGCATTACTCGGCGTGGCATTGGCGAGCAACCTGTTCTTAATGGCGTATCATTGGTTTTGTGTGCTGGCCTATCGCAGGGCGAGGGCGGCAGATATTGCCATTGGCGAGTACAGCGGCCTCTTGTTTATCGTGGCGCTGGGATGGTGGTGGTTCGATGAGTGGCCGGGGGAGCATGTGTGGTGGGGAGCCGCATTGGTGGTGCTGCCATCGCTGATTTCACCACTGATAGCCCACCTGTGGCAGGCTATCAGTGACGTTGAGGTTATTCGATGAGCTCGAAAACCTTAATGACTTTACGCACACCGGCTGTGTTACGGGCCACTTCTACCGCCAATTCAGCCTGAGAGCGTGGAATCAGTCCCAGCAGAAAGACTTCACCGTTCTCGGTGACCACCTTGACCCGGGTGATATCCAGGGTCTTCTCATTCAGCATCCGCCCCTTCACCTTGGTGGTTATCCAGGTGTCGTTGCTGCGGGTGGTGAATGAGGTGGGATTGCCGATGCGGATTTGGTTGTGGATTTTGCCCCCTAGCTTGAGGTCCTGGACCACTTTCACCGCTTTATCCCTTAGGGTGGAATTGGGCGCCTGACCAATCATCAGCACGTTGCCATTCATGACCACGGCAGTGATATTGGTTTTGGCCTTCAGCTCCTCATCTTTCATCAAGGCGCTTGAAATCACAAAGTCGGCGTTGGTGTCGTCCAATTGGGTCGCAATAGAGCGCTCGTCATTGGCCATCACGGCGCCACCGACGGCGCCTACCATCACGGCACCGGCGCAGCCGGTCAGTGTGATACAGGCAAGTGCGGTCAGCAGCAGTCGTATCATGCGTTTTCGTCCTGAGGGAACAGGGTGCGGTCGATGTTGTCGCACAGGCAGTGGATCACCAAAAGATGCACTTCCTGGATGCGGGCTGTCACATTGGACGGTACCCTAATTTCCACGTCGCTGGCACCCAGGAGTCCAGCCATGGCGCCACCGTCTTTCCCGGTCAGGGCCACGATGGTCATGTCGCGGCTCAGGGCGGCTTCCATGGCTTTAATCACGTTGGATGAGTTGCCGCTGGTGGAGATGGCCAGCAGTATGTCGCCGGGTTGGCCCAGAGCAAGGATCTGCTTGGAAAACACCTCATCGTAGCTGTAGTCGTTGGCGATGGCAGTGAGCGTCGATGAATCTGTGGTCAGCGCGATGGCAGGCAGTGGTGGGCGCTCTACTTCGTAACGGTTCAGCAGCTCGGCGGAAAAGTGCTGGGCATCACCGGCGCTGCCGCCGTTACCGCAGGCGAGGATCTTATTACCACCCAACAGGCAGGCCACCATCATCTCAGCCGCCTTGGCGATAGAATCCGGCAGAGCTTCTGCGGCATCGATCTTGGTCTGAATCGACTCGGTAAAGCTGTCTTTGATACGTTCTAACATGGTGGATCCTTACAAAATAAACTGCCGCTATCATGCCACAAAGCGGCGCGCGAGTAGAGGGCAGGGGGTGAAATTGTTGTGCACGGATGTGGCGGGTGGCTTGGTATCAAAATGCATCTTTAATCCATTCCAATTTATCCCCTGTAATGGCCACCATATCGAACCTGCAGGGGGCATCGATACGATGGCACTGAAGGTAATGGGTGGCCGCACGCCTGAGTCTTTGCTGCTGTGCGGCAGATAACGCCTGCACCGCATCACCAAAACCTTTTGGGGTACGGAATTTGACTTCCACAAACACGTACACGCGCCCTTCCCGCATTACTAAATCAATCTCGCCAAAGGGGTAACGCACATTGCGCGCCTCGAGCCTCAGCCCATGGGCGCACAGGTGCTTCATTGCTCTGTCTTCAGCGAGCTGGCCCGGGTTCACAGAGGCCTCAATACACCGCGCTGGATTTTGCCCCAGGAGAGCTGACGCTTGATGAGTCCGTCGTGGGTCACCGACAGTACGCCGCCACGTCCCTGGAACTGGAAACCCGGGAAGGCGCGCATTTGCGCCAGTTTACCCACCAGATCCAGTGCATCCCAGCCCATGATAAACAGGCGTTTCTGCCCGTTGTTCCAGGTTGGCCATAACTCATTGATATCCCTTGACTCACCGCTCAGGTGCATCAGCCAGGGAATGTCACTTACCATGACATTATTGAATTCCTGTGGCACCTGACGGGCGTTGTCCTGGGGTCTGGCGCGGCTTGAGGTGTACATAGGGACAGGATCGGCAAATACCGAAAAACTCACATCGATAAAGGGTTTGAGCAGCTGTATCTCCTGCGGGCTGGCAATCATATAAATGGCATCCACGTCTTCGCGGGAGCGGAACTCGGCCTCAAGCCTGCGACCAAGGATCTCTTTCATGCGGGCGATGCGGGCCTCACTGTCCATCACGCCCAAGGCGCGCTGAACCGTGAGCTTCATTTCATTACCTTGCTCGAAATAGTGGACTTCGGCCACGTCCCCGGTTTGTTTGTGCCAGGTTTGGTTAAAGGCTTCGGCCATACGGCGGCCGGTGGCGTCGGCGCTGGCGAGTAGCAGCGGCTTTTCTACGCCATCACGATACAGGCGTTCGGCTGCATCGCTGGCCTCTTCCGACGGCGACAGGGAAAAGTAAAACTTATCGACATTGGCCTGATAAGTGCCAATTTGATTGAGATACAACTGAGGCACCGAGGGTCCTTGTGCTTTTGGCAAGGCTTCGATGGCTTCGATGCTGCTTTGCAGCAGCGGGCCAATAATAAATTCGGCCCCTTCAGCAAGCGCCTGCTGATAAGCCGCAACGGCATTGGCGCCACTGTCGTAAAAACTCACCTTGGTGTTGCTGTCATCTGCCGCCAGATAACCCGCCAGTATGCCTTGCTTGATGGCGTAGCCGGCAGAGGCCGCGCTGCCGGAAAGGGGCAAGAGCACGGCGATGTGGCGCGCCTGATAAGGCTTGGCGTTGAGGGCGCGGTCCAAATCTGACGGTAAACGGTTAGCGGCTGGATGGAATGGGTTTTCCCGCTGCCAGTCACCCAGGAAACGTACCAGAGTTTGCGGGTCAACGGCATAGTGTTTGGCGATAAAGGCCAACTGCAGCCAACCCTTGTACATTGGCGATGTGGCTTCTTGCATAAAGGTTTCAATGGTCTCTTCATGCATGGGCGCCAGAATGCCCCACAGGCGATCATTCACTTCGGCCGCTTCGGTGGCATTGAGATACTTGCCCAGCTCGGCCAGTTCTCGCACCTCGTCCATGGGCTGCTTTTTAAGGCGGAAAAGCTGTGCCCGCAGCTGATGATAGGACACCCACTGCCAATCCGGCAGCTTCCAATGGCTGGGATAAACCAGGGTTTTCAGCGCCGCCGCAGTATCACCGGATTGTTCCAGTGTCCGGGCGGTGAGGTATTTGAATTCGGCCTGGATTTCCGTGTCCTGCGCCAGATTGCCTCTGATGGCGCCGAGCAGTTGGGCCGCGCCCTGGGGATTGGATTCATTCAACAGGGCGTGGGCGGCCAGTAACTGGTAGCGGCTGCGGGAGGCGGCATCTTTGGCCGAATCGGCCAGCGCCAGATATTGGCTGGAAGACAGCTCGGCCTTTACCAAAGAAACGGGTCCCTGTGGCTGGCTGACATCTGTCCCTGGAGTGCCTGCGCAACCTGCCAATAACGACAGAAACAACGCAACACCTGCTAATTTCAATTGATTCCGGCTTTTCAACACTTGGCTTCACTCTGGTAATATGCTGAGCTCAGTTTAACCTTCTCCGGCCCGGGGTTAAAGCCTTGGCCATCATACTCCAGAGGTAATTATGTCCCTGCCCCCAGCGCTTTATATCGTTCCGACCCCCATAGGCAACCTGGGAGACATGAGCCCGAGGGCCGTTGAAATCCTCCAATCCGTGAGTTTGATAGCCTGCGAAGACACCCGCCATTCGGGTCGACTCTTCAGCCATTTTGGTATCAGCACCCGTACCACGTCGGTGCACGATCACAACGAGCGTGCCCGTGCCCAGTGGATTATTGAGAAACTGAGTCAGGGTGACGCCGTGGCGCTGGTGAGTGATGCAGGCACGCCGCTGATATCTGACCCCGGCTATCATCTGGTGTCCCAGGTGCGTGAAGCTGGATTTGCCGTGATCCCTTTGCCAGGCCCCTGCGCCGCGATTACTGCGCTCAGTGCGTCTGGCCTGCCTTCCGACCGCTTCTCATTTGAGGGCTTCCTGCCTGCCAAAGACAAGGGCCGCAACGATAAGCTGACTGCGCTGCGGGAAGATCCGCGCACCCTGATTTTTTACGAATCCCCCCACCGTATTCTGCAAACACTCGAAGCCATAGTGGCTGTGCTGGGTGGCGAAAGGCCCATGGTGATGGCGCGGGAGCTGACCAAGACCTTCGAAACTTTTTTGAGTGGTACTGCGGCCGAGGTATTGGAGAAGGTAAAGAGTGATGACAATCAGCAAAAAGGTGAGATGGTGCTGATGTGCCACGGCTTTGTGGCCGAGGAAACTGAAGAAGCCATTCCGGCCAAGGCGATGGAAACACTGGCACTACTGGCCACTGAATTGCCACTGAAAAAGGCCGCCGCCATGGCTGCACAAATTCATGATTTGAAGAAAAACGCCCTCTATAAAGCGGGTCTGGATGCCGGATTGTAACATCTGAACCGAGGGGGAGGTCGAAAGCCCTTGGTGAGCTGGGATGCTTAGGCTATAATCCGCGCCGAGTCGACTGGGCAGTCGCTGCGCTCGCAAGAGCGGGGAGGAAAGTCCGGGCTCCATAGAGCAGGGTGCCAGATAACGTCTGGGCGGCGTAAGCCGACGACAAGTGCAACAGAGAACAGACCGCCTGCCTTCGGGCCGGTAAGGGTGAAACGGTGCGGTAAGAGCGCACCGCGCGACTGGCAACAGTTCGTGGCAAGGTAAACTCCACCCGGAGCAAGATCAAATAGGGTTCCTTATGGCGTGGCTCGCGTTGGAACCGGGTAGATTGCTTGAGCCTGCGAGCGATTGCAGGCCTAGAGGAATGGCTGCCACTCCTTTCGGGGAGAACAGAACCCGGCTTACAGGTCGGCTCACCACATTAGAAAAGGCCGCTTTCGAGCGGCCTTTTTGCTTTTTAGATCAATATATTATTTTGCTGTTGTTGTCTTCCTGTATCAGTGGCAGCGGCATCCCTAAAAATGATTTTTTACCAGGAATCGCCACTCCCAGCTGTCCACATGCTCGCCACTGCCGAAAGGCACCGTCAGGTCAATGTGGGCGATATTGCCGTAGCTTGAGCGGGATGAATAGATTCGGGCCCCAATACCAATAGAGGCTATGGGGTCCCGGGTTTCGTTCAGCTCTGCCTCGGGGCCGCCAAAGGCTTGTCCTACATCGATAAACGCCGCCCAACCCAGTTCTGCCAGTTGATACAGGTTGATATTGGGATAGTTGCGGATTTCGGCGCTTACTAGCCAGTGATGGTCCCCATGCTGGTAGTCATTTGGATAGCCCCTGAGTCCGGTTTCGTCACCGAGGGCAATGGTCACATCCCCGTAGGTGTTGTTGGAGGTGCCCAGCACTGCCTTGCCGTAAGCTGTCCATTTGGGATTAATCTGATAAAAGTACTCGGCGATGCCCTGCAGCTGATAATTGTCTTTTTGGGTGGTATTTAATGTGGCTCTGCCTTTGAGCCATAACAGTAGCAGGCTGTCTTCGCTGGCAAAACCACGGGAAGAGGCCATGCTCAAATGCACACCCGGTACATCCCCATCAGTGTCCTGAACCTCCAGTCCGGCGGTGAAATAATGCTGCCAGCCCAGGTTAAAGTCTTCGTTGTAGTTGATGAGGTGGACGTTTCTTAAGACCCGGTAGTCATCCTGAATATACTGCCAACCTATCCAGGGGTAGAGAAAGTCTCTGTCTGTTGGCAGTTCGGCGGCTGGGTAGAGATTTGTGGGTTCAAAACTGTGTTTATCTTCGGTGACCCCGATTATCCACCGAGTCAGGTGGTCACTGTTTTTGTCGGAAAGCCAGCCATAACGCAAGTTAATGTAATCGACGCTGTGGGAAAATTCATTCACTTCTACCCCATTTTGGCGCAGGGTATCGGTGCGCTTGTCGTGGAGCACCTCGGCTGAATACATCAGCTTGCCATCGAGGGTATAAAAAGGACGGTCGAAATACAGGTAAGCGGCTTCCCCATCGCTGTTGTCGTAGAAATCGGCGGCCAGTCTGCCATGGGGTACTATAGTGAGTGGTATATCAAAGGCAACCTTGTAGCCGGTTCTGTCGCGTTCGGATTGATATTTAAGGCGGGTTTTTATCCCTGTACCCAAGAGGTTGTCTTCTTTGATACCGAATGAATATTTGGTGTCGCCGCCGTTATGACTGGCGCTGACCGTAGGCAGCAATGACCAGTTGTCCCAGGTTTCGACCACCACATCTCTGTGGCCGTTAGCTTCATCGGCGTCCGGGTCTTTTTCGGCAAACTTGATGGTGGCATCCCGCAGGTAGGGTTCGGCCCGCAATAAGCGCTGCGCCTCATCCAGGTCTTTTTGCGTAACGGCATCGGCTTCGTTAAAGCTGAGCAGGCTTTTTACCGTGGACTCCCGGGTATTGATGTGCAGGAAGTTAGCCCAGCGATGAATAAAAAAGGTGTCGGGATCTGACTCATCAAAAATGGGATGGCTGATAACCAGTATTTTGCCAACCTCGGCGCTGTCTGCACCATCGGCAGTGGCTTCCGAGGGCGTTTCGGCCTGCGCACCGAAGGCCATCGGCAGGGCCAACAACAACGCGCCTTTCAGTCGAAGCTCTGTTGCCATTTTCATCCCCTCTGCCACCTTGGTCTCTACATTTTATTAACACCACAAGCGAAGGGATAGTCAAGGCAAGGTAATAAAAAACTTAAAATTTTACTTAAGCTTAAGTGCAACTATGGATGGATTTCGGGGTTGATGACATTGGCCATCAACCCCTATTTTTCAGAGGGTTCTGCGCGGTGGCACTGCCACGTTGGCAAAGATGAGCCCGGCAATGAGGGACATGAAAATCAGGAAAATCTGCGAGCCCAGATGCGCCTGATTGAGCATAGTCTCACCCGAAATAAGCACGTTCAGGCCTATGTAGGTTTTGCTGCCGGGAACCAGAATAACGATCCCCTGCAGCAGGGCAATGGAGGCCGGTGCCTTCATCCAGCGAGCGAACAGGTTGGAATAAATACCCACGGCGAAGGCGCCGATAAAAATACCTATGCTGTCGCCAAGGTAGATACCGCCGGCCATGGCGGAAAAGAAGGCCACAATGCCGGCCAGCACGCCCCATGGCGCGTCCTTCATTCGGGCTTTAAAGATAATCACCAGCGCCATGGACAAAATGGGTACCGCCGACCAGATGGCCAACCGGGGAACGGGCTGAGACTCCATATAAATGGCCTCACCAAACAGGGCCTTGCCCACAACCAGCCCGAGAATGGCACCAAAATACAGCTTAAACAGCAGCATGACCGCATCCATGATACGCATGGTGCCGGACATCAAATCCCGTGCGGCGAGCTCTGCTAATCCCAGCGTCAGGGCGAGGCCGGGAATGAAGATAATGATGCCCGACAGGATAACCACGGGAATATTGATGCCCGGATCGTATTGGCTGATAAAGGTGGCGCCCAGGGCGCAGACGATGGCGGCCAGCGGCTCCAGCATCTCCGCCATACGTTTGGATCGCTCGGCCCGGTACACCAGCGCATAAACTATCAGCCCGAGCAGACCCGACCAGAGTACATCGTTCCAACCCGAACCCATCAGCATGGCAAAGGCGGCAGCCGACGAGCCGAACGCCAGCAAGGTCAGCAGTGGGCCATAGGGGTTGGGTTTATTGATGATTTCTTCCAGGCGGTCCATGGCATCCTGCAGAGTGCGCTTGCCGCTGATCAGTTCATCCACCAGTTCATCGGTGCGGGCGAGGGAGCCCAAATCCAGCTCACCGGGCTTCACCCGGGCGACGTGGTTATATTCCTGATCGGCATCGTGTTGCAGGACGAAGGTCATGGAGGTGGGGGATATCAGGAAATATCCCTCGATACCCAACATTCTGGATACATTTTGCAAGTGGGTTTCGAGTCGGTAGGCCGGCGTGCCAAATTTGTGCAGAGCCTTTCCCAACTTAATGATAAACCTGCGCTTTTCGATAAATTCTGCGTTGTCCACGCCTTGTGTGTCCACCCTGTAGATTAGTCGGCCTGCCCGCGACTGCACGGGCGCGCGGATCATACCCCAAGTTGCAACCGGGGGGTTAACCGGATTTAATGACATTTCAAAGAGTAATGCCAATCCATCAACCTTTCGGAGACAAATATGCCACTACCGGTTACAGCCTTATATTTAAGTTTGTCCGCCCTCCTAATGCTGGTGTTTGCATGGGGGGTGGTCCGGCTGCGGCGCAGTGAAAAAATCGGTTTGGGGGCCGGGCACAGCAAGGCACTTGAAGTGGCGATTCGGGTGCATGGCAATTTTATGGAATATGCTCCCCTCGTGCTCCTTATGCTTGCCTGTGCTGAACTCAATGGATTATCGCCCCTGTATCTGCATTTATTAGGCGCAAGCTGGCTGATAGCCAGGGTGCTGCATGGCATTGGCCTGACTCAGGGCCGCGGCGGTTACCATGCCGGGCGCTTCCTTGGCACCCTTGGTACCTGGATACTGGTACTGGTGTTGGCACTGATAAACCTGGCGCAATGGGGCTTTGGCCCGGGGTGGTAATTTCGCCATAACATCCTACGAAAAAACTCGGTCTTTGGTTGTTTTTTAGTCACACTTAAGGGCGGAGTCCTGTTATACTCCGCGCCCTTGAAACGGCGTCATCCGGGGATGATGCCAGAGTGATTGAGTCGTCAGGTCAGTGTGATGCGTGTTGAAGCCACCCTTTTCAGTTATCCCAGATTCTGGGCCGAGTGCTACGGCACTGCCCCCTTCCTGCCCATGTCCCGGGCCGAGATGGACCAGCTTGGCTGGGACAGCTGTGACATCATCATAGTCACGGGCGATGCCTATGTGGACCATCCCAGCTTTGGGATGGCAGTGATTGGCAGGATGCTGGAGGCGCAGGGATTCCGCGTGGGCATTATTTCCCAGCCCGATTGGTCTAGCAAAGACGATTTTATGAAGCTGGGTAAGCCCAACCTCTTTTATGGGGTAACGGCAGGCAACATGGACTCGATGATCAACCGCTATACTGCCGACCGTAAACTGCGCCACGACGATGCCTATACCCCTGGCAACGTGGGTGGCAAGCGCCCCGACCGCGCAGTGACCGTATACACTCAACGCTGCAAAGAAGCCTTTAAAGACGTCCCTGTGGTGATTGGCGGTATTGAGGCCAGCCTGCGCCGTATCGCACATTACGACTATTGGTCTGATAAGGTGCGTCGCAGCGTGATATTCGACGCCAAGGCCGACATCCTGGTGTACGGCAATGCCGAGCGACCACTTGCCGAGATTGCTCACCGCCTCGCCGGCGGTGAAGCGGCATCCCAGCTGACCGACATTCGTGGCACTGCCATTATCAGCAAGACACCCATGCCCGGATGGCGTGGCATGGACTCGCGCAAAATAGATCAGCTGCATAAAATCGACCCCATACCCAACCCCTATGGTGCCGACGATGTGGGCTGTCAGAATTTATCCGGCCCCACCGATGCCAAGGTGTTTAACGATGAAACGGCACCGGATGGTGTCAACGTTGCCAAGCCCATCAGCATTCAGCCGCCCAAACCGCGTCCCTGGGAGCAGACCTATGTGCTTCTGCCCGCCTTCGAGCGGGTGAGCGAAGACAGATACCTGTACGCCCATGCCTCGCGTATTCTGCATCAGGAGCAAAACCCGGGTTGTGCCCGTGCCCTGTTCCAGCCACACGGCGATCGCGGTATTTGGGTGAATCCTCCGGCATGGCCCCTGTCTACCGAAGAGATGGATGCGGTGTTCGACCTGCCTTACCAGCGGGTGCCACACCCCGTGTATGGCAAGGAAAAAATCCCTGCCTACGACATGATTAAGACTTCCATCAATATCATGAGGGGTTGCTTTGGTGGCTGTTCATTCTGCTCTATTACTGAGCACGAAGGCCGTATTATCCAGAGCCGTTCGAAGGAATCTATCGTAAAAGAAATCAAGGATATCCAGGCAAAGGTGCCGGGGTTTACCGGGGTCATTTCCGATCTGGGTGGCCCCACAGCCAACATGTACCGTTTGGGCTGCAAGAGCGAGAAGGCTGAAAAGACCTGCCGCCGCCTGTCCTGTGTATTCCCCAGTATCTGTGGCCATTTGGATACCGACCATCAGCACACCATTGACCTATACCGCGCCGCCCGTGACGTGCCCGGTATCAAAAAGGTGCTGATTGCCTCCGGCGTGCGTTATGACCTTGCCATCGAAGACCCCCGTTATGTGAAGGAACTGGCCAAACACCACGTGGGCGGCTACCTCAAAATCGCGCCGGAACATACCGAAGAAGGCCCGCTGTCGAAGATGATGAAACCCGGCATGGGCACCTACGACAAGTTCAAGGAGCTGTTCGACAAGTACTCGAAAGAGGCGGGTAAGGAGCAGTATCTGATCCCTTACTTTATCTCGGCTCACCCGGGTACCACGGATGAAGACATGGTCAATCTGGCGCTGTGGCTCAAGGAGCGCAAGTTCAAGCTGGATCAGGTGCAGAACTTCTATCCGTCGCCCATGGCCAATGCCACTACCATCTATCACACAGAGCTGAACTCGCTGAAAAACGTCAAGCACAGCAGTGAAGAAGTGCCGGTACCGAAAAAGGGGCGTCAGCGCCGCCTGCACAAGGCACTGCTGCGTTACCACGACAGCGCTGGCTGGCCGCTTATCCGCGAAGCCCTGATTGCCATGGGTAAGGAACACCTGATTGGTACTGGAACCCAGCATCTGGTGCCGCCGGAAGGCCGCGCCGAGCAGTGGGCCGGTAAGGGCAACAGTGGTAAGGGTGGTAAGCCAAAGGCCGAGAAAGGCCAGCAGGCTTTTACCCGTTTCAGCGGTAATCAGTTTGACGACCGCAAGGGCGGCGAGAAAGGAAAGCCTCAGGGCAAGACTCAAGCCAAGGGTAAGACGCAGGGCGCTGCCAACGCCAATGGCAGTACTCCGGGGAAAACACAGGGCAAGTCTCAGGGTAAAGGCGGCAACAATGCCCGCCCCGGTGCCAAGCCAGTCTTTGGTAAACCTAATGCTGGTAAATCCAGTGCTGGTAAGTCCGGTGGCGGCAAGCCCAGTGGTGGCAGTTCGGCGCCCAAGGCGCGAAAGCCAGCATAATGCCCAATACAAACGCCGCGATTCAGCGGCGTTTTTTATCCCATACTTTCCCTGTGCTACACCAGACCCATGCCCTTGCTCACAAGGGCGCTGAGATACAGACCAAGCCCAAAGACGGCGTGAGTTATCAGGCTGTGTGCCCGGGTACCCCAGGGATTGGGGGCGCGTGACGCCGCCATCCCCATGCCCAGCACTGGTTGCAGCAAAAAGAAAGGTGCAGCAACAGTGACAAGGCCCAGTGCAACAGCAGGGCCCGCTGAAGGCTCGGTAAACCACTCTGCTCCGGCAAACGGCAGCAGCAGTCCGGCAAAAGTGATACCGATAGCGTAATGGGCGAGCCAGCCAACCAGGACCTCGCCTTGTTGTGACTCAGAGCTTGCTATTGGTCGATGAATAAAACGTCCTTTGGGTATCCACAGCAGCCAGCGGCCAACCATGGCGTAGTTCAGCGAAGGTACCCCAAATAGCCTGAGTCTGAGCCCTGCCCAGAGATCCATCATCAGGGTCGCACCCACGCCAATTATCAGTATCTGCAGCAAAAGTAGCATTCTTATCTTCCGTCCTTGTGGTTAAATAATCTGCAAGGTACAACTTCAAGTCAACTTGAGGTCAAGGGGATGTGATGGACATTTCGCAGGTAGCGAAGCAGTCGGGCGTGGCGGCTTCAAGGCTTAGATATTATGAGGAAAAGGGACTTATCCGCGCCATCGGCCGCGATGGCCTTAAGCGGGTGTTTTCGCCCGGCATTCTGGAGCGCTTGGCCCTGATTGCGTTGGGGCAGTCGGCGGGGTTCTCGCTGGACGAGATTGCCGGCATGCTCGGCCGTGATGGCAATCCGGAAATAGACAAAGCCAGGCTGGTGGAAAAGGCTGATGAACTGGATGGGCGCATCAAACGGCTTTGCGCCATGCGCGATGGCCTGAGGCATGCCGCCCAGTGCAGCGCCCCCAGTTATCTGGAATGCCCCAAGTTTCAGCGCCTGATGCAGCATGCTGCGAAAGCTGACAAAAAGCAGCGCCAGTCCGGGGCTGCCCGGCAGAACAAGCCCCCACGCTAACGCCAGCTTGTCTCACGACAGCGTTCGCAACCACGGCAGTCGTAGGCAAGCTGCTTAGAGCCAGTAGCGCGGATAGTGGCGTTTGGGGTTGGAGGACAGGTTGTTGATAACCAGCGCCACCAATAACAAGGCCAGCGAGCCGAGCAGTACCGGGGTAATGGCATACAGATAGCCGAGGCGTTGAACGCTGTCACCACCAATCACGGCAATCAGCGCCGCGGCGCCCGCCGGTGGGTGCATGGTGCGGGTCAGGTGCATCACGGCAATGGCAAGCGATACCGCCAGCGCCGAGGCGAGCACCGGGTTATCGCCCGCAAGCTGCCACACTGTCACCCCAATAAGGGCTGAAAACAGGTTGCCCAATATCAGATTGCGGGGCTGGGAAAAGTCCGCCATGGGCGCACCGTACACCAATACCGCCGAGGCGCCAAAGGAGCCAATCACAAACATGTGCCCGGGCTCCACCGGTCCCATCCATTGCCCCAGATTGGCTACCAGATAAATGCCGACAAAGGCACCGAGCCAGGACCAGAGGATTTTTTTCATCGGCGGGCGCGGTGGACAGGCCGCCTTGGGCTTCATACGGCGTAAATAAAACTTCATTGACTGGTGTATCTCCCGAGGCGGGTGGTTGGGTTGGAATTGGGCAACTGCTCAGCCTGCTTTGGCACTCTGTGCGGTTGCCAATATAAATACGGGCCGTCGATAGCGCCCACATACGGCAGCGCCACCTTGTCATTTCCTGCGGTGGGTGTATTTGACGCTCATCAAATCGAAAACCTGTGGGGCTGGCGAGTCCGGCTTTGAAGTGGGCGGGGCTCAGGCACACAGGGATCATTTGGGTTCTCGTATAGCGCTGTTAAGCCGTTATCTCGGCGCCAGCCGGTTGGCATTAATTGGGTGAGGTTAAATGTCATCGCCCTGGTAACCAGTGAGAAAAAACTCCACCTTCCCACAGTCCTGGCAGGCATACATATCGAGGGCTTCTTTGCTGACGAAAAGCTCTCCCAGCTCGCCCAGTACGCCCCAACGGCTGCCCTCATGGAAGTCCTTTCTGCCGACAAAACGCAGGGGAGTATGGCAACGTAAACAAGTGATTGCAGCCTTTGGTGCAGGCGCTTCGCCATCACGGGGAGTATTACACTGCCAGCAGATTTCAAAGGCGTCGTCTTCCACCTTGGTGTGGCAATGTTTGCAAATCCAGGACATCAGGTTTCTCCTAAACCATTCTGAATTGATTCCGTGTCTGACTGACACAGAGCGGGGTCCAGCTTATCGCTGTCGAGCGCAGGCATGATAGCGGCTTGCTGATGCCCCCACCAGATCAGGAGGACGCAGGCAACCGTTATGGTCAGGTAGAGTACAGGTTTGACATAGGCTTTGGCGCCTCGGACCACCAATGTGGGTTTATATACTTTCTCGCCCTCAGGGGGAAAGCGACCTTGCATCAGCCCCCGGATGGCCATCGGCACCAGAGTGAACAGCATGGGTAAAAGCGCCAGTACTGGAATACCCACAAAGATGAGCTGCCAGAAATAGTCGGCACCATTCAGGCCAGCAAGCTGATAGCAGTGGGGGCGATTGGCGAAGTCCTCGATAAATGGATTGAACCACAACCTCTGGCCCATAATCAGCAGCAATCCAAGCAGCGAATACAGGCACACCCGCGTCCATTTCTCCCGCTTGGTGTATTCCTGTGCGTATTCCATGGCGGTCCCTTGCGGTTAAATCACGACTTGTCATCCTCCAATAGCCGCGCCAGCTTTTCAAGCTTGGGGGCAATATAAACCTGGCAAAATGGCCTGTCTGGGTCGGTTTGATAATAGTTCTGGTATTCGGCCGGTGAGGCTTTAAAGCCTTCCAGCGGCAAAATCAGGGTGACGAGGGGTTGTAGGAATTCGTCCGCAAGCGTCGCCAGGATCTCAGTCAGCTGTTGCTGCTGGCTTTCATTGCAGGAGTAAAGCGCCGAACGGTATTTGCCTCGCAGGCTGTGGGCTTTGGTGGCGGAGTGAGTGTACAGGTGCACCCGAACCAGCTCCGTCAGACTGATTTGCTCTGGGTTAAAGTGAACCGTCACTGCCTCTGACCATTCATCAGCGGGCGGGTTAGAGCGTGCCCAGCCCTGCTCGACCTCAATTACCCCACTCAGGCGTTGAAACACAGCTTCGGTGCACCAATGGCAACCGCCGCCAAGGGTAATGCCAGCCAAGTTTGTTGCGCCATCGGCGGCGGAGTGTGGCAACTTTGTGGTGCGGCAACTGTGCATCATAGGCCTCTCCATTTGTTAATTAATAAGACCCGCCATAGCGGATTTCACTTTCCAGCAGGTGACGTTTCTGCTGGCCAGCGTTAGGTGAAAAGTGTTCGGCGACAAGCGTTCGCAGGGATGGGCGTGATGCTATTACCAGAGAGATGTAAACAGGGAGAGTAGAATGCGGGGTAGGTCGAAAGGCAGTGCAATACCACAAGGGCCGGCCCGCTTGTGGCGTTGCATCGCGTTTGCCTAACCGGCAGTTTGGCCAATTGCCGGAACGTCAGAGGGGGTTACTTAGGGCGGAGATATCAGTGTTTTGCTTCGTTGTGTGGCAGCACCGCGATGCGCTCGCGCGCTCCATCACCCGCCTTTTGACTGATGGGCTCTGGTGGTGCCAGCCTGTAGTCGAGTTGTACCTCAACCCCTTTGTTGGCCTTGGGTTCATATTGCCATTGGTTCAGCGCATCGATGGACACCTTATCAAACAGGCCTTCGGGCTCTGATTTAAAAATCACCACGTTGGATACAGTGCCCTTGGCATCGATATCAAACCTTGCCTGTACATAGCCTTCGATACCCTGTTTGGCGGCATCTACGGGGTACTTGGGCTCAATACGAACAACAGGTTTGCTGAGTTCGGCACTGTCGCCAGCCATGGCCGGAGCCTGGGCCCAGATCCCGAGGGCGGCAACCAGTGCCAGTGGTGTCAGCAGTGACGCGGCGCTGAAACCTTTGATTTGTTTGAGCTGTATGAGTCTTTGTTTCATGGTGTGTTTATCTCCATAGTGGTGTGAAAGCGGCTGCCAACTCCGGGCAACCGTGGCGGCATTGCCAATGAGCGCGCGGCCATAGGCAATGCGGTCGGCCTGGCTCAGCTCGATGGTGACATCGGCGTCGCAGGCCATTTCCTGATCCTGTCTGAAGCGGCGATACGCCAGCAGACACAGGGGGTTAAACCAGCACAGGCACACAAGCGCCAGCGCCAGTAAGTTGCAGTGCAGGTCGCCCCGGCGCCAATGGCTGAGCTCGTGGGCGAGGATAAGCTGCTGATCTTTATTGCTGAAACGCGCTTCAAAACCTTCGGGCAGCACAACAGTGGGGCGAAAGACCCCGAACACAAAGGGGCCCTCGGTTTCGGTGGAGGTGAGTAAACGCGCGCCTGTGCTCTTGGTGTCAGCGGCAGGTTTGGCGAGTCTGATGAGCTTCGTAAGGCGCAGTAAGCTTAAGCCGATAGCCGCGACTGCAATCAAGAGGCCTGTAATATAAGCCGCGCTCAGCCAATCGGTGTTGCTGGCGCCGTGGGAAAGCTCGCCCAGAGTGACTCTATAGGTTTCCATGGCACCGCCATTGGGTGGATTGATGCTCGGCACAAGCAGAGCCAGCAGCAGGACGGGCACACCCAGCCACAGACCGTATTGGAAACGGGCACCAAAACGCTCAAGTACCCAGGGGCGCAGCAACAGAAGCAGTGCCAGCAGCAGCGTCAGTGGCGGCGTGAGCCTGAGAACGAGCTCAATCATGCTTTTGCTCCTTTTCCCAGGCATCGATAAGTTGCTTCAGCTCGGCAACATCCTCTTCGGTGAGCTTGTTGCTGCCCGCAAAGCCAGCCACCAGTGGTGCCAACTTGCCGCCAAACACCCGCTCGATAAAGCTCTGGCTCTCCTTGCGTTGATAGGAATGTTCGGCGAGCTTTGGGAAGTACAGATACGCCCGGCCATCCTTTTCAAACCCCAATGCCCCCTTGTTCACCAAGCGGTTTATCAGGGTTTTGACCGTTTTCTCATGCCACTCTCCCTCGCGGTTAAGTGCCTCGACTATGTCATTGGCGCTGAGGGGGGCTTGCTGCCACAGCACCTTAAGCACTTCCAGTTCGGTGGGGCTGATGTCCTTTAATTCGGGTTGGGTCATGGCGCTGCCTGTTTAATCAATTACACGTGTAATACTATTAATATTACAGATGTAATCGCTATGGCAAGCATAATTTTTATGCGCCTGTGTTTTGCCAGGCTGTGGAAGCGGAATTGCCTGAAAAAGCGGCTTGGACCACAGGTTGATGGTGAATTTATTATTGATTTTCAGTAGGCTGTATTTTTCTACGCATTCAGGGAATGAAGATGCTGAAGCCACTCATGTATTGGTATGTACGAATCTTTGGACGAAAAACAGATCATGATCCTGCCCTCGGCTACGGCCGAATAGCCGAGTTTGAGGGGTGGCTTCGCAATCGGGATTGGCCGCAGTTTGAAACCACATTCGATGCCGTCAGTCGGGGCGAGCAGGAAGTGCTGATTGGCTATTTTGCCGTTCAGTCCGACGCCGAACGCTGGTTTGGACCCTGGCTTCGTGCCTCGTCCAGCCCGATCCCAGCCCTGTTTGAGGGGCGACGTTTACTCATTCGGGCCTGGAAAGAGCGCTCCGGCCTGACAATAGACTATCTGCCCCAAAGCGCGGTACGAAAATGGCAGCGCTGGGGGAATCAGGCCGTGAATGTGCTGCAGCACGCCAGGGATATCTCGCCCCGGGATATGCGGGTGCGACAAGAACTGTTGTGGGCCCAGGCCGCCACCGGGGATGCCTGGGTATTGGCCCAGGAGACCCTTGCCATGCTGTTTGAAAGTGAAACGGCAGATCTGCCGCTTGGCATGACTCTGATGCAAATTCTCAATGAAAAATGGTTTGGCGAGGATGAGTTAGACGAACAGGTGGCAAGGGCGCTGGCCGCCAGAAATCCCGCATACAACTCGCTGCTGGTCTCTGTATGGGTGGAGCGCTGGTTGAGTGCCATGCAGGAAGAAGTCCCATTCGCCGACCACTATTTTATGCAGGAGCATATTCTCGATGAGCTGCGCGCCTTGGCCATTACCGACACCTGCCTCTCCGGCGCTGACAAGTATCTCGCCAATATTGCGGTAAACTTCTATGCCTTTGCCTTTTTTAAAGGGCGCGAAAAAATGCTGGCCAGCAAATACCTGCTGCAGGTGAGGGACAAATACCTGCCAGAGCCCTGGCAATATGAAAGCTCGCCGCGAACGGCCATAAACAGTGCCAGGCGTTTTGCGAAATTGGGTAACTTAACGGGCTGACCCGGGAGCAAGCTTTGCGGTAAGCACATGGTCTTCCCATTGGCCGTTGATTTGAAGGTAGGCGCGGGCGAGGCCCTCTTTTTCAAAGCCGAGCCGCTTTAGCAGGGCGGCGGATCTGTGGTTGGATGGCATGTAGTTGGCCATCACCCGATGCAACGTAAGTTCTTCGAAGGCGTAGGCGAGAGCGGCTTCACACAGCCGGGTGGCATATCCCTTACCTTGCAGCGACTGGTCAATGCCATAGCCCAAATAACAGGCCTGAAAGGGGCCGCGCACCTGATTGCTGAGGGTTGCCATGCCGTAAATATGCGCCGGGTCGGCCAGTACCAGATAGCAGCAATTGCTCGTCTCAAGCAGCGATGCCCTGATGCGTGTCTGCCACTGGGCGGCGCTGTGGTAGTCCGCCTCCCGCAGCGGCTCCCAGGGCAAAAAGTGGGCACGATTACGGCCAAAGTAGTCTGCAACCGAGTTGGCATCCTTCTCGCGGATCAGCCGTACTGTGCAATTTTGGGCATCAAATTCAGCGGCTTTACTCTGGTGCTGGCTGAGGCACTGACTGAGGGTGACTGGCGGATTTGGCATGACGGCGTTCCGGTGGCGGGTAAAATTCAAGCATTCTTTAATCCCTGCGATGTTACACTCGGGTAACGCCATAGCCAAACGCATAAGGACTCTGAATGGGCAAGATGATGGTTGCAGCACTGACCAGATACCCACTGTTTTTGATGTTGGGTCTGGCTGCAGCAGCTGGTATCGGCTTGTTGGATGGCGAGCCCTGGCTGGCCGGAAACGGATTCTTGTTGCTGATGGGAGCATCGCTTGGGCTGGCAGGCGCCTTATTGTTGTTAACCGCAGCGGGCCTCTTCAGGCGCGTTGGTACCACGGTAGACCCAACCAAGTCGCCGGATGAGCTGGTTACCCATGGCATCTACGGGCTGACGCGTAACCCAATGTATCTTGGGATGTTATTGCTGCTGGTGGCCGAGGTGTGTTTGCTTGGGCGGCCACTGACGCTGCTGTCACCACTGTGTTTTTTTGTGCTGATGAACACCCAGCGTATTCCTGCCGAAGAAGCCATGGTGGAGGCACGTTTTGGTGCTGCCTTTACCGAGTATAAGGTCAGGGTCAGGCGCTGGTTGTAGTGTCACAGAGCCAGGTTGAATGTCTGGCAGGCGGAATTTGCGTTCATCCGCCGATGAATATTCCATGGCCTCGGATATACAGGCATTGCTGGAAGGAGGTTTCTCACCAACATGACTGAGCCAATCAAGTACGTCAAAGCCCCGGGCCGCATCCTGATAGTCGGCTTTGGCAGCATAGGTCAGGGACTGCTGCCGCTTATCCTGCGCCACATCGATATCACACCCCAAAAAATCTGCATCATTACCGCCGACGACAGAGGCCGCGAAGAGGCCGGGAAACTGGGTATTCGTTTTATCGAGATGCCCCTGACCCGCAAGAATTACCAGAGTGAACTCACACCGCTGGTGGGCAAGGATGACTTTTTGGTGAATCTGTCGGTGGACGTGTCCTCCATCGCCCTGGTTGAGTTTTGTCAGGCCCGTGGCGCCCGTTATCTGGATACCTGTATCGAGCCCTGGGCGGGCGGTTACACCGACCCCAGCAAGTCTTTTGCCGCCCGCTCCAACTATGCCCTGCGTGAGCGGGTGCTGGCGCTGAAAGACAAATACCGCGGCGGCCCCACTGCCGTGGTGGCTCAGGGGGCCAATCCGGGCATGGTGTCCCATCTGGTGAAACAGGCGCTGATGAACCTGCAGCAGGATATTCTCGGTACCCAGAGTGAACCCAAAAGCCGCGAGGAGTGGGCCAAACTCGCCCACGACCTCAACATCGAGGTCATTCACATCGCTGAGCGCGACACCCAGGTGGCCAATCAGGCCAAGGCCATGGATGAGTTTGTGAATACCTGGTCCTGCGATGGCTTTGTCAGCGAAGGCGCTCAGCCAGCCGAACTGGGTTGGGGTACCCACGAGAAACACTTCCCCCGTGATGCTGGTCGCCACGAGGAAGGCTGCGGCGCGGCCATTTACTTAAAATGCCCCGGCGCCACGGTCAAGGTGCGCACCTGGACCCCTAACTACGGTCATTTTCACGGCTTTTTGATCACCCATAACGAAGCCATCTCCATCGCCGATTTCTTTACCCTCAAGCAAGAGGGCAAGTTGGTGTATCGGCCCACCTGCCATTATGCCTACCACCCCTGCGACGATGCAGTGATGTCGCTGCATGAGTTCAACGGCAAAAACTTCCAGATGCAGTCGCGCCAGCGGCTGATGCGGGACGAGATTGTCAGCGGCATCGACGAGCTGGGGGTGCTGCTGGCAGGTCATAAGAAGAATGCCTACTGGTATGGCTCGCAGCTGTCTATTGATGAGGCGAGGGCCCTGGTTCCCTTTAATGGTGCCACCAGTCTGCAGGTCACCTCGGCGGCGCTGGCGGGCATTGTCTGGGCGCTGGAAAACCCCAATGCCGGGGTGGTGGAGTCGGACGAGATGGATTATCGCCGCAATCTTGAGATCATGGCGCCTTATCTTGGTCCTGTGGTGGGGGAGTACACCGACTGGACACCGCTCTATCAGCGTGGCGAACTGTTTCCGGAAGATGTGGATGACGACTACGCCTGGCAATTCAAAAACGTGCGGGTGTAGCGCCTAAAAAACAAAAAGCACCACGGGAAATCCCCGTGGCGAGAGGATATGACCAAACCGCAGCGCCGGTGGAAGTGGAGGTCGGCGCTGATACCCGGGGCTTCATGGCGAAGGCCCCGGACGTGGCGGTCATCAAGGCGTGTGTCACGCCGCTTTTTGTGGAGCGTAATCAGAAAAAGTAGTTAATGCCCACCGCAAACTGGTTGTCTTCCAGCGCTTCCAGCGACTTGTCGTCCATGTCGGAGAAGTCGAGTTTGGCTTCGAAAAACATCACAGTATCCAGGCTGTATCTGTAGTGCAGCCCCACCATGGCGAAGCGGCGGGTCCAGTTACCGGTGATGGGGGTACTCTCATCTGTGTCCAAATCGAGATACGTCAGCACTGCCATGGGCACAAAGCCGTTATCGGCCTGCCATGCCAGCATCAGCTCGGCGCCGGTGGCATCGTACAAATCGCCATTTACCTGCTCGTTGTTTTCACTCTTGTGGGCATTGAAACCCAGGTAAAGACCGTCGGCCTTGCGCTCATCGGCATAATGGTAGTAACTGCCGTACATGGCGCCTATGCCGATGATTTGATTGGCTTCATCGATTTCGCTGGAGCCAATATGGCCTTTAATGTCACCGCGATTCATGCCCGCCAGCAGGCTGAATTTATCGGTCACCGCCCAGGTCACGGAGGCGCCGTAGCTGTTGTCAAAACTCAGCTCGGCATCGTCAATCTGATTGCCGTCGCTGTCGGTCACGCTGATATCGCCGTTGTTTTTGGCGGCGTATTGCAACGCGATGGAGACGGGGCCAAAGCTGTTGCGGTACAAAAAGGCGCTGTCGGCGCGGCCGGTGCCGGTCAGGCCGCCATCACCAAAGCCGTAGGCGCCCACGCTGTAACCGGCAAACACGTTGGGCAGGTCGGTGGTGCCGGCCACATCATAGTAAGCGCCCCACTGCTTGCCGAAAGTCAGGCTGCCGTAATTGTCATGGGACAGACCCACATAACCCAGGCGGTTATTGAGGAAGTCACCGCTCTTTTCCGCATTCAGCTTGCCGCCCTGCATGACCAAATCTTCGTTGCCTGAAACGATATTCACGCCCCATTCGGTCACCGCATAGGCACGCCAGCCGTTGCGCTCTTCCCGCTCGAAGGTAAAGCGCAGCTGCGACAGGTTGTCGTTCACCGCAGTTTCGTCGCCATCGTAGAGGGCGTTAAAACCGAGCCAGCCGGTGAGGCCGAGGCTGTTTTTGTTGTCGTTGTATAGCTCCATGGCATTGACGGACGAGGCGCCAATAAGCAGTGGCAGTAAGAGTGCCAATTGTGATTTTTTCATGATTCCACCTTTGAATTTCTTTGTTGTGGCCTCGCCACAAGACGAGGCCTTATGTGTGTTGTGTTCAGGCCTGTTGCAGGCGCAGTTCGTTTTTCTTGGAGATCACGCCATACAGGGTCCAGCCGAAGAAGGTGGCAATGGAGCCCAGCATCACGGCGGTCTCGCCCGAGCTGTACAGGGCATAGAAGCTGTAGAGCGCGCCCATTACTGCCATGCAGTTGGCGATGCGGGCCTTGCTGACCGGGATCTTCATCTGCTTTTGCATCACGCCGAGGGCGGCCATAGACAGGATGTAAGGGATGATGTTGGTCACCACTGCCAGGTTTACCAGGGCTTCAAATTGCTTGTTCAGCGAGGGGCTGATGGTCATCAGGCTTAGCACAGACTGGATTGAAACTATCGCCAGCATGCCCAGCACGGGGGCGTCGGCCTTGGTCACCTTGGAGAAGAGTTTGGGGAAGAAGCCTTCGTCAGCAGAGGCCTTGAACACCTGTGCAATGGTGAACTGCCAGCCCAGCAGCGAGCCGGTACAGCTGATGATGGCGCAGGCCATGACGATGGCACCAATGGTGGGGTTGAACATCTGGGCAAAGGCCAGACCGAAAGGCGCGTTGGACAGCGCCAGCTCACCGTTTGGCACAATACCGGCAATCACGTTGGTGGACACGATATAAATCAGTGCCGCGCCCAGGGTGCCGCCCATAACCGCGATAGGAACGTTCTTCTCTGGGTTTTCAACCGCTTCTGAGTTGGCACAGGCAGATTCCAGGCCCAGGAAGGCCCACAGGGTCATGGCGATGGAGCCGCCCAGCGCTTCGAAGAAGGGCAGATCGTGTGGATTCCAGGCTGACTTGTAGAGGTCAAAGTCAAACCAGAACCAACCGATAAGCGACACCCCAATCACCGGCAGAATGATGCCCCACACAGTGATGCTGGACACCTGACCCGTGATGCGGGCACCCCCAAAGTTGGCGACCGTGGCGAGCCACAGTACACCTATGGTGGCCAGACAGGTGGCGATGGGGCTCAGCTCCACGTCAAAGAGCACGGCACCATAGCCCACCGCCGAGATGGCAATGGCCACGTTGGCAATCAGCAACGACACCGCATAGGTGTAGTTGGCCATAAAGTTACCGCTGCGGCCGAAGGCGTATTCGGCGTAGCCGCCCATGCCGCCGGACTTTTTACTGAACATGCCGCACTTGGCAAAAGCGAAGGCCAGCGCCGTTGAGCCTGCGGCCGTAACCAGCCAGGACAATATCGAAATGGTCCCCACCTGTGCCAGCTGGGTCGGCAGCATGATGATACCTGAGCCCATCATGTTAACTATGGTGAGAATGGTGAGTTGAACCACGCCTATCTTGTTGTTTGATTTACTCATAATAGTGTCTCGATTCGTTATGGTTTTAGGGGGCGGCGTACCCTTGCCGCCCCGCGTTGATCAGCGTTTGAGGACGTAACCCATAGCCTGAACCCGGCCATTATCGGCGCGCTCCAGGTACACACCCTGCAGTTCGGGGGCGAAGCCCGGCAGCAGGTTGATGCCTTCTTCGAGGGCCAGGAAATAGCGCTGCACCGCGCCGCCCCAGACTTCCCCCGGCACCATACAGAGCACGCCGGGTGGATAAGGCAGGGCGCCTTCGGCCGCGATCTGGCCTTCGATTTCACTGAGGGGCACCAGCTCGGCCTTGCCGCGCACAAAGGCGATATTGGCGTCCTGTGGATTCATCACCGCCTTGGGAAAATGGGCAGCACGGAACATCTCTTTTTGCAGCTGTTTCACGTTACGGCTGACATAGAGGTCGTGCATTTCCTGACACAGGCGACGGATGCTGTAGCCTTCATAACGCTCGCGATTGGTGCGATAGACGTTGGGCAGCACTTCACTTAAAGGTGCATCTTCGTCAATCAGCTTCTCGAAGCGGGCAATCTGGGTCACCAGATGCTGCATCTTGGCCATGTCCTCGGCGGGGGTCATGAGGAACAGGATGGAGTTAAGGTCGCACTTCTCCGGTATGATGTTGTTTTCACGAAGGAAGTTTGCAAGGATGGTGGCCGGGATACCGAAGTCTTCGTACTCGCCGGTTTCGGCGTTGATGCCGGGGGTGGTGAGCAGGAACTTACAGGGGTCGACAAAATACTGGCCCTTCTCGTAGCCATCGAACGCGTGCCATTTAAGGCCCGGTTCGAACTCGAAGAAGCGCAGATCGTCGGCCATTCGCTCGGTATCAAAGCTCTGCCAGGGCTCGCCTTCCACTGTGGTGGGGATAAAGGGCTTGATGTACTTGCACTTTTTAAGCAGCAACTTGCGGGCTTCGATACCGGCCTTCACTGCCTCGCGCCACAGGTAACGGCCGCTGGCGCCTTCGTGCATCTTGGCGTTCACATCCAGTGCTGCAAACAGCGGATAGAAGGGGCTGGTGGAGGCGTGCATCATAAAGGCGTTGTTAAAGCGTTTATGGTTGCAGTAGCGTTCCTGTCCCTTGATATGGCTGTCTTTTTTGTGGATTTGTGAGGTTTGCGAAAACCCGGCCTGCTGTTTGTGCACCGACTGGGTGACGATAATACCCGGGTCTTCGGCGCCGAGTTCCAGCAGCAGCGGCGAGCAGTCTTTCATCATGGGGATGAATTGCTCGTAGCCTACCCAGGCAGAGTCAAACAGGATGTAGTCACACAGGTGGCCAATGCGGTCCACCACCTGACGGGCGTTGTATATGGTGCCGTCATAGGTGCCAAGCTGGATGATGGCAAGGCGGAATGGGCGCGCTGCCTGTACCCGCTCAGGGGCAACCTTACCGATTTCGTCCCGCAGGTAAGCTTCATCAAAGCAGTGGGAGTCTATACCACCGATAAAACCGAAGGGGTTGCGGGCCGTTTCCAGATACACGGGAGTGGCACCGGCCTGAATGAGGGCGCCGTGGTGGTTGGATTTGTGGTTGTTGCGGTCAAACAGTACCAGATCGCCGGGGGCGAGCAGGGCGTTACACACCACCTTGTTGGAGGCGGAAGTGCCGTTCAGTACAAAGTAGGTTTTGTCGGCGTTATACACCTTGGCCGCATAGGCTTGGGCATCGTGGGGTGCGCCTTCGTGTATGAGCAGGTCACCCAGCTTCACGTCGGCATTGCACATGTCCGAGCGGAACACAGTTTCGCCGAAGAAATCAAAGAACTGACGGCCAACGGGGTGTTTACGGAAGAACTGACCACCCTGGTGCCCCGGACAGGCAAAGGTGGAGTTACCCATTTCAACGTACTTTTTCAGGGTACCGAAGAAGGGGGGCAGCAGGGATTCCTGATAGCGACGCACCGCGGTTTCGACCTGTTTGCCATAAAAGTCAGTTTTGGCATTACAGAGTTCGAATACCCCGGTGATGGTATCGCAAAAATCATCGGGGAAAGCTTCTTCACAGCATACAGAAACAAATATCGGTAAATTCAAACCGGTATTTTTAATTTTGTCGACAATGCCGTTATTTACATCAGTAACAGAAACAACGGCGGCACCCACATCGCAAAAGTCAGTGGTTAATACGTTGACGACTTCCCGTTTGGTATCAAAACAGGCGCGAACAGATAAACTGGCGGCAATTTTTAACGAATTCATAATTAACCTGATTAATTTTGGTTAGCCGGACCCCTGTCAATATTTATTAAATCGACATGGTAAATTCCGGGCAGCCGAACGGGTGCTGACAAATAAGGGCTGCGAATTAATGAAAAGACGCAGTTATCCCCTGACAGAGTCAGTCCAAGGCTGGCAGATAAATTGTATTTTTATGCGATAGACTCTCGGGCGACAGATAGCCCAAGGCGTCCGGCGAAGGCAGGATTAAAGCAGGAAGAAGAATGAATAGTCGAAGTAGTCGCGTTGCTCAGGCATCATGATATGCCTCGTTCGGCGAATATGCGCCATGATCTTTGATTTCTTTCTCATATACAACTCCATTACGAACAGCAAGAAACCATTGAAAGAAAATGCCTCATTTGGCGAGGTGATTTTATCTGTGTCGACATAAAGATAATTTGAAGTGAATCATAAAAAACAAAGTCTTTTACTAAATGTAACTCCATGTAATCTGTGTGATTTTATTTATTAATTTATTCTTGGTTAATTAAATTCGTACTCATTTATTATTTTATAATTCGACAATATGCATTTAAATTTTATTTGTTCGCATTTATCTGACTGGTTATATGGTTGAAGTGAATAATCACGTAGCGCACTGATGTTGCCTCGCTGACAGAGGCACGCTTTTGACGTACAGTGACATGAATGAAGTCGCAGCAAGGGAGGCTTGGCCGTGAACGACACTCAGTACAGCGACACAGGTTTTTGGCAAAAGGTGAAGGACTTTGCCAGGCAGGCGGGCCGTGAGGTGATAGAGAAAGCACTGTGGCTTTATTATGCCGCCCAGCGCCCCGAGACCCCCACCTGGGCCAAAACCATCATCTATGGTGCTCTGGGTTACTTTATTACCCCGTTGGACGCCATTCCGGATCTCACCCCTTTGATGGGGTTCTCCGATGATCTCGGGGCGCTGGCCGCGGCGCTGACCATGGTGGCCGTCTATATTGACGATGGCACCCGCGCCAGAGCGGCCGAAAAACTGGAGGCTTGGTTTGGCACCGATAATAAACCAACTAAATGATTGTAAAGGATTTATCAGGCGTTCTTTTCGGGTCAAAAAATATTCTGTTGACCCTATTCCAGTTTTACCAAACCGGGGCTATATTGTGCCCACGCTGCGCCCTGCAGCCCTGTCGAGATCATCAATGAACGCTTTTGCTCCTTCCGTGTTCACTGCACCTTTCTGCTGCTAGGTGTGTCCCATGCGAAAACAACAACTTGAATTTACCTACATGCGGGCCATCGCCATTCTGTGGATTGTGGCCGGGCACAGTATTTACAACTCGGGCGCCGGTTTTCCTCTACCGCTGGAAAATCTGGTACGGGGCGGCACCGCCTTGTTTGTGTTTATCTCGGGCTACTTTTATCACCGGATTTTCCACCCGCGCATGGTGTACAAAGAATTTATGGTCAGCAAGCTGCGCAACGTGTTGCTGCCATTTTTATGGGTGTCACTGGTGGGCCTTGTCATGCTCGCAGCCCAGTGGAGCCTGATGTACGGCAGACCCTTGTCTGAGGTTGCCAAGGGCATCTATTACACGGTGCGCAATGGCTATGTGCTTTATCCCCATTGGTACATTCCCTTTATTATGGCGGTGTTTGCCATCTCGCCGGTGTTTTCGGCCTATATCCGCATGAGCGCAGCCGCGCGCTGGACATTGCTGGCGCTGAGCTGTGTGATAGCTCTGCTGATCCACCGCCCCATCGGCAACATCAACGTGCTGCATTCTGTGGTGTATTTCACCCCCTTCTACCTGATGGGGATTTTGTATTCGGCCCATGAAGAGTGGCTCAAAGAAAGAGCTGTGCCGCTGCTGTGGCTGGCGCTGCTGGGCACCCTTGTAAGCCTGTATATGCAAACCTATGTCCAGGGCCATGTGGGCAACTATCATAAAGAGGCCCTCAGTTGGGGCGGGGTAGACTGGCAGTTTGTGCAAAAGTTTAGTCTGGTGATCCTCGCTGTTGGGCTGTGTCTGTGGTTGTCCCAAAGATCGCTCTCCGAGCGCACCCAAAAGAGTCTCAATGCGCTGGCCGAGATGAGTTTTGCCATTTTCTTTATCCATCCGCTGTTTTCTATCCTTTTTGGCGTGATCACAGGATTGCTGCGGTTCAAGCTGGCCCCCGGCAACATGTGGACCAGTCTGGGCCTGTCGATGGGGATTTTTGTGTTTTTGCTGGTGGGCAGCGTACTCACCGCCAGGGCCATCAAGGCAAAACTGGGCGATCGCTCCCGCAGTTACATAGGCTGGTAAGATTCAGACTCAATTCACCCTGACTTGCTAGGCTGCTGTCTTTTGGGTTGGGGTGAATTACATGAAAAAGACACTGATTTTGATGGCGTCACTGGCCGTCAGCGCCAGCGCCGTCGCCGGGGATAAACCGACCGCAACGGACTTTTTCGACAGGCTCGGCGCCCTGTGCGGCAAGGCATTCGAAGGTAAGGTGGCCAAAGGGAACGAGGCCGACTCTGCGTTTGCCAACCAGCGTTTGGTCATGCATGTGCGTGAGTGCTCCGAGAGTCAAATCAAGGTGCCATTCCATGTGGGTGACGACAGTTCCCGCACCTGGGTTATCAGCAAAACCGATACCGGGCTCAGGCTTAAACACGACCATCGCCATCAGGATGGCAGTGAAGACAAGGTCACCCAATACGGCGGTGACACCCGGGATGAAGGCAGCCGCGAGTGGCAATCCTTTCCGGTGGATGCCTATTCCATTGCCAACTTCCAGGAAAATGGGCTGGACAAGTCAGTGACCAACGTCTGGCATCTGGGATTGACCGGGGAGGTTTTCAGTTATCGCCTCACCCGTGAAAACCGAGACTTTCTGGTGGAGTTTGACTTAACCCAGCCAGTCGCTACACCCAAAGCCCCCTGGGGCCATGACTAACGCGCTTATAACTGACGCGGTTATGCACAACAGGCATTAATGAAAAAGGCGACCCAAGGGTCGCCTTTTTACTCTGAGTATTTTTACCGGCTACTTGCCTTCGAAGGTGAACGACTGGCCCGCCAGGGCGGCTTCAAACATCAATCCACCCTTGGCTGCGGTAAATACAGTCATGCCATTGATATAGGCTGCGGTGGCATTTTGGGCGCCGCCTGCCTGACCTGCACCGGCCGAGTTACCCGTGGTGCCTGCCTGGGCATTGGCACCCACGTTGATGGCCACGGCGGACGCCTGACCACTGAACTCAAAGCTGCCGCTGGTAAAGTCGCGAAAGGCCTTTTCATCTTTAAAGAAAATAATCTCGCTGTAGGCCTGGCCCCCCAGTTGGAAGCCAATGGAAACCTGGGTCATGCTGGAGTCGCCCACATAGGCACCCTGTCGATAAACCCGGCCCTTGCCGTAGGCGGCGCCGATACCTATACCCCCCTTGCCTATGGTGGGGAACAGGGCATAGCCGTAGGCATTATTGAAAAACTTGTGGGTTTCACTGGCTTGCTTAAAGGTGGCAAGTGCATCCTGATATTTGACGTCATCCTCGGCGGCGAAGGCTTGTCCAATACCGAGCAGCATCAGAGTAGCAAGCAACAAATGCTTGAATGATTTCATGGAACTCTCCTTTTCGGGTGAGGGGGTGACTGACACCAGCATAGGCATGGAGCAGAAAAAGTGAATAGCATTCAGTAAAAAAGCGCCCCGAAAGGCGCTTTTTCTGTTTTGGTGTCAGCCGGGGTTCAGGAAAACGGCCCTGAACGATGCGTTGCACGACTGATATATCAGGGCTCGATGCCCAGCACATAATAGTTAAACCACTTCAAATCCCACTCCATCTTGGCCTTGCGGTGCTGATACTTGGACAGACCATGACCTTCGCCGGGATAGACCACCAGTTCTACAGGGACGCCCAGATAGTTGTGCAGCGCGCGGTAAAGACCCTGGGCATGGCCCAGCGGTACCCGCGCATCCTTCTCACCTATGTGGATAAGGGTTGGCGTTTTTATTTTGTCTGCGTGGGTCAGGGACGAGCCATGGGTGTAGGCATCGGGCTTTTCCCAGGGCAGGCCTTCCATAAAGTTGACCACGTGGCCCGGGGTGTCTTCCAGCATCCACTGCAGACGCTGATCGAACACTCCGGCGCCTGAGCTTGCGGCCTTGAAGCGGTCAGTGGTGCTGATGAGCGCGTTGGTGAGGTAGCCACCATTGGACCAGCCCATCACCGCCAACTTGTCGCCGTCCACAATGCCATCGGCAATCAGCTTATCGACGCCCGAGAGTATGTCTTTGACTTCGATGTCGTGTTCGCGCCCAACCAGATCGGTAAGGAACTTATCGCCGTAGCCGGTGGAACCGCGGTAGTTGGGTGACAACAGCGCCCAACCCTGGGCCGGGAAGCTGGCGCGGCCGTAGCTGCGGTGTTGCAGCGAGTATGGTGTGGCGGCGGTAGGGCCTCCGTGGATTTGCACCACCAAAGGCAGCTTGCCCTTGGACTTGTCCCAGCCGTAGGGCAGTTCCAGTATGCCTTCGACGTCGCTGCCATCGGGTGCCTGCCACTTATAGATGCTGATCTGTGGCAGCTGCCAGTCGGCACTCTGGGGGTTGATGTCTGTCAGGCGGTTTGCCGAGGCCCGCTTGCTATTGGCGTCGGCCACGAACAGATCGGTGAAATGATCCAAACCATTGTGGCTGAATGCCACCTGGCTGCCACGGCTGTTGAAGCTGTAGCTGCCAATTACTGTATCCCCTTCAATCAGGGTTCGGGTATCGTCCTGCTGCAAGCCATCGATTTCGGTACACTGCAATTTGACTCTGGCGGCATCGGCTACCCGGTAACAGATTTCATCGCTGCCCGGACGCCACTGGATATCGGCCCCATTGAGGGTAACTTTGCCGCTGCGGCTCAGCTCCATTTGGCCTTTGCCATCGGTGTCGACCACAAACAAGCGACCGGGGTGGCCATCAAAATCAATACGAAATGCCAGGCGTTTGCTGTCGCCATGCCAGGCCAGCCCCTCGAGCCAGCCATAGGGCGATGCTGCCTGCTGGCGCCAGGCGCTGTCTTCCAGTACCCGGTTTTGCTTATTGGCGGTATCGAACACTTCCACCTGCGACCAGCCTTCGAGATAGACCAGTTCGTTGTCTTCGGTGGTGATGCGGGCGATGTGGTTGCCATCGGGGCTGACACTGAAATCCCACACCACCTTGTCATCGTCCAGCACAAGCTCCTGGCGGAAGTTGACCAGATCCAACTTGTACAGCGGATTGGTGTCGCGCTTGCCGTGGCCATACTGAGGCGCGCTGTGGCCTGAACGCATGCCGGCCCAGCGGTCTTTGTCCTTGGTGTCTTTGTGGGTGAGGAAATACAGGCTGGCACCGTTGGGAGCCAACTCAAAGGCGGACACACCTTCGGCTTCCCGGGTCATGGGCACGGCTTCGCCGCCGGTGACGGGAATACGGAACACCTGTGCCTTGCCATTGAAAGGGGCCTTGGCATCGTTACGTTTTTCCTTACCGATAAAGTAGATGAACTGGCCGTCCGGGCTCCACACTGGGCTGGACTCGCTCTCGTCGGTGAAGGTCAGGCGTGTTGGCTGGCGGCTCTTGATATCGATTTGCCACAGGTCGTTCTGGCTCTTATCCAGCTCTTTGTTCCAACGGCCTTCGAGCCAGAGAGCGTGGTTGCCATTGGGGCTCAGCTTCACTGTGCCCATGTTGGCGATGTCGAAAAAGTCATCCAGGGTAATCTGGTGGCTTGGCGCGGCCATGGCCGCCGGTGCAGCCAACAAACTGGCTAAAAATAGGCGTGGGTAAAGCGGTGACATCTGGATCCCCCCGATTGCTGAAAGTGCTTTTACCTTATCGGGTTGAATACAAAATCACCATGAAAAACTTACTTTTTCTCCTCACGAAGCAAGTCTTGCAGGTAGTTGAGTTCATCGGCACTCAGCAGTTGGCTACTGGATTTCTGGGTGACGTTTGGCGGAAGGCTGAGTTGGCCGCGAAGGTAGGCCGCGCGAGTAATTTGGTGCAGGCCGTAAAACGCCAGCAGGTAGAGGCTCAGCAGTAAAATCATTCTTGGCAGCATCAGCATCAGGGACGTGACACCATCTCCGAAATAAATGGGGATCAGGGTCAGCACTACTCTGAGGAGCCAGTTGAACATCAGCGCCAGGCACAGGGTCATCAGCCAGCGAAAACGGAGGTCCTGCAGGCTTTGTTCATGGGCGCGGGCGCTGCGACTGGAATGAGAGAGCAATAATCTGAAAATCAGCATGAAGTAGCAGCAGGTTTGGAAAAACAGCAGCAGGGTTAACACGGCGGCGAGTGGGCTGTAGTCAGCGAGGGAGACTTTGTCCGTACCGCTTGAGATCATCAGGCCGGGGCGCAGCAGTTGGTCTGTGGCTACACCAATGGCAATCAGGGGCGCAGGCAAATAGTGATACCAGAATCGGCCGCAGTGCTTGCCAAGCGCCTGGCGACAGTACTGGTACAGGAGCGGCATCAACAAAAAGTAGCCCGGAATAAACAGGCTATAAATGAGCGGCATGGGTAACGACACTGTGTCGCGGGTGAGCAGACCGCTGAAGAAGGTCAGGGACAGCAGCGAAAAAATCCCGGCGAGCAACCTGTGATTACCGCTGTTTGAGCGATAGAGATAGCGCAGATAGATTCCCAGACCCAGGCAATGGAGGGCGCCAAGCAGCGATAGCCACTTAAAGGTTTGCTCCAGAAACTCCATCATGTGGGTACACTCGTGTGATTAAAAAAGCGACTCTTCGACGTCCTCTTTTAGCCCAAGTGCACACGGGTGGCAATCCTGCCTTATTCTGATGCGGCTTTTTGTAACCGCAAATGTCGGTTTGAAAGATTTTTGGGTGGCTTTTCGGGGGCGGGTTTACGCTCCAGCAACAGGTGCCGTATCGCCATGATAGGGTGGGGCAGTAACATTCTGGGGCCAGCATAACGCATGATTTGGCGCGCCAGCTCCCGGGGCTCTGGCTTGTAGCAATGCACTGGGCACTTGTTGCAGGTGGGTTTTTCCTGGCCGTAGGGGCAGCGGTCCAGCCGGGTCTTGGCGTATTCCATAAAGGCCTGACACTCGGTACAGGGTGTTTTGCCGCCATGATGGTCCCGGCAATAGATGGCGACCATGGCACAAATGGTGGCAAATTCCCGTCCCAGATTACCGCTCAAGCTGAAGGACTCTGACATGATTAATACCCAAGTAATTTACTTGGTTTTATCTTAGTCCCGGCGCCCGGCCAACTCAAAAGTGGATCGCCAAAGCATGAAGATGCGCACAAAAAGAGCCTTTGGACGTTGGTGGCAATTTTGATGTCCGGCATGGCGTGAAGTGGATAAATACTTGATTTAAACAGCTGAAATGCTCTAATAATAACCACTGCTCCCGGCGCCTGAAGCGGGCCGGACATTGGGGAATGGCGGCTCGGCTGCCAAGAGAAACAGGACACACACCATGAAATACGTCGTACTCTTCCTGCTGGTGCTGCTTGGGGTCTTCCTCTACAAACGCGCCAAGCGCCTGGCCAACGAAGAGCAACAGGTACACAAGACACGTACCTATGCGGGCCAAAGCGAGACATCCACAGCGGAGGTTGACGCTGCCAAGCCGGTTGAAGAAACGCCAAGCGAAGCTGTGGTTGCAGCAGAGCCTGAGGTTGCCACTGAGCCTGTGGTTGCCGCAGAGCCCGTGAAAAACACGCTGCCAGAGCCAGAGCCAGAGCCAGAGCCAGAGCCAGAGCCAGAGCCAGAGCCAGAGCCAGAGCCAGAGCCAGAGCCAGAGCCAGAGCCAGAGCCAGAGCCAGAGCCAGAGCCAGAGCCAGAGCCAGAGCCAGTCATAGAAACGCCTGCCCCGGTTGCCAAGGGAATTGCCGTGCCTGACTTTGCCAATGAAACCCTCGCCCGGGCCATCGGTGATATGATCAGCGCCACCACCGATGAGATGAAACATCAGCATCTGCTGGTGGCCGTGAATGAGTGTTACAAACAGCGCAAAGACGTCGCCTATCTGGGTTTTGGCGCCAGCCTGGCCGATGACTATGCCAAACTCGCCATCAAGGTGCTGGGCATGGGCAAGCCGTTAAAAGGCGTTGGCTTTATGCAGCTGTCGACTCTGCTCAATGATAAAGGCGACTTTAACGGTGCCATCGAGCTCTGTCGTCAGGCTGTTGATCATGGTCTGTCAGACGGCACTGTCACCGGTTTTGAAGGGCGTATTGCCCGTATCGAAAAGGCGCGCGACAAGGCCGCAGGCTAGTCACTGTGCCTTCGAGCAGGATAAAATAGAGGGCGGTGCATTTGGCACCGCCTTTTTTATTGGGAGATGCCCTTGTTACGCATCGCACTTGTGCCCCTTGTTGTCCTCTTGCTTGGCGCCTGTACTCAATCTGATCAGTGGACGCTGGCATTCAGGGCTGAGTCCTCTGATGC
Organism: Shewanella amazonensis SB2B; assembly: GCF_000015245.1. Lineage (NCBI taxonomy): Bacteria > Pseudomonadati > Pseudomonadota > Gammaproteobacteria > Alteromonadales > Shewanellaceae > Shewanella > Shewanella amazonensis. Next base: position 3,952,206 of record NC_008700.1, on the reverse strand, counting down.
CCCCTGGCAATTCAGTGAGGTTGCCGGCCACTACCATACGCTCGAACAATGTCAGGCCAAGGGGGATGGACTCAAGCGCCTGAACGGCGACAAAGGCCAGTTCCAATGTGGGCAGCAATGCGAGGCCGAGCAGGGCCAGCTCAGCTGCGCTGTAATCGCCCCTTCGACACTTTCCCCAATGGTGCACGCCAACCAATGAACATCTATCAAGTCCGACTCGATAAAGAGGCCGTCAGTCTGGCCATTCGCGGTGATATCGACGTTGACCGCTTTGACGACTTTGCCGAACCCCTGGCCGTGGCTTTGGATTGCCGGGTACTTGAGCGCCAGTGGGGCGCCGACCGTCATCAGTGGCTGCTCGACTTTGAAGGCTGCCGCCTGTGGTTGAACTTTGAGTTCTACGGCGATGTAGCCTGGCTTGCCAGCGACAGAGAAGAGGACCTTGAGGTGCTGGAATTTCTCGCCAGCCTGCTGAAGCCCCTGATTAGGGAGGAGCAGCCATGAGCGCGGCCTTTCATTTTCACACCCTGACGCCGGACACCATACTCGATGCCATCGAGTCCGTGGGGGTTTACCCGGAAACCGGCCTGACGCCACTGAACAGTTTCGAAAACCGTGTTTATCAGTTTCGCTGCGATCGCGCCAATCGTTATGTGGCCAAGTTTTACCGACCACAGCGCTGGACTGATAAGCAAATACTGGAAGAGCACGCCTTTGCCTTTGAGTTGGCTGAGGCCGAAGTACCCCTGGCGGCGCCCGTGGTGATAGAAGGCCAGAGCCTGTTTCACTTTGAGGACTTTAGGTTTGCGCTTTTCCCGTCCATCGGTGGGCGCCAGTTCGAGATGGATAATCTTGACCAACTGGATGCCGTTGGCCACTTTATCGGTCGTCTGCATCAGGTGGGTAAAGCCGGGCATTTCAGCGAGCGCGAAACCCTGTCTTCGGCCATGGCCAGGGATGCCTTGCAGGTACTGCTGGCCTCTCCCCACGTGCCGCACTCCCTGATGGCAGACTTTGCCGCTGCAGGGCAGGCGCTGGTGAGTGCCATTGAGTCGGCCTGGATAAAGACAGACATCCTGCGTCTCCATGGCGATCTGCATCCGGGCAATATTCTATGGACCCCTGATGGTCCGGGGTTTGTTGATCTGGACGATGCCCGCAGTGGCCCGGCGGTACAGGACCTGTGGATGATGCTTGCAGGCGATGACAACGAGCGCCGCATGCAGCTCGATACCCTGCTGGGGGCCTATGAGGAATTTTGTGAATTCGACACCAGAGAGTTGGCGCTGATAGAACCCCTGCGGGGATTGCGTATGCTCAGCCACATGGCGTGGATCAGTCGCCGCTGGGATGACCCGGCCTTTCCCATGTACTTTCCGTGGTTTGCCGAGGATGCTTATTGGCAGCGGCAAATTCGCGACATGCAGGCGCAGGTGGCGCAAATTGCCGAGCCACCCCTGAGTTTGCAGCCTTTTTGACGTGTTTTGTAACACAAAGTTGAACTAGGGGCTTGAGATGGCATCAAAAAGCGTATTAGTTTAGGCATCGCCCAATGAGATTTGGTCCACCGGACCCGCTAAGCAAGGAAATAACATGAAAAAAGCACTCTTGATGGCAGCTGCGCTGCTGGTTGCTCCCCTGATGTCCATGGCCGCCGATTTCAAAGAAGGTGTGCATTACGAAGTCATTAACGAAGGTCCTGGCAGTGCCAAGCCCGAAATCACCGAGTTTTTCTCTTTCTACTGCCCACACTGCTACAACTTCTCCAAAACAGTTGTTCCCATGATCGAAGCCAAAAAGCCTGAAGGTGTTGCCTTCAATCAGGCTCACGTTGACTTTATCGGCCGTGAAATGGGCCCGGAAATGTCACGCGCCTTCGCCGTGGCGCATCAGCTGAAAGTCGAAAAGAAAATGGAAAAGGCCCTGTTTGCCGCTATCCACGACAAAAAGCAGCACTTCACCACCCGTGACGACGTGCGTGCCCTGTTTGTGGCCAATGGTGTGGATGGCAAAGACTTCGATTCTGCTGCCAACTCCTTTATGGTGAACGCCCAGATGTCGAAGATGAAGCGTGATACCGAAAACGCCAAGCTGTCCGGTGTGCCTTCCCTGGTGGTTAACGGCAAGTACAAGGTACTGACCGATTCCATCAAGAGCTACGAAGAAATGCTGGATATCGCTTTCTACCTGGCTACCAAAAAGGACTGAGTTTAAACACTCAACGAAAAAAGCGCCCCAGAGGCGCTTTTTTTATCCCCCAAAGGGGCTCAGAGAGGGGGCTCAGGCCGTAAGTCGATGAAAACCCTGAGTCAAAAAAAAACCGTACTCCCTGGTCGCAAGAAGCACGGCATAGAGCCATTTGGCTCAGTTTTACCCTGAGTAACGCGACAAATGTAGCAATAAGTCAGAAGCTTGGCAAGCGCCAGAGAATTGACGTGATAAAAAAGTATCCGTTCGGCCAAGAGGTAAATCAGCAGCTTACGTAAGGTGAATGGGGAAATTGGAAATTTCTGTTGTACCGGATGAAACTCGGCTGCTAAAACTGGTGTCCAATTGATGTGTTCATTAAAAATAAAACAATAAAGGAGGGTCTTGTGAGGGTTTTTCCTGTGTATGCTCCCAAGCTCATCGTCAAACACGTACGGATTTTTTTGACGGGCGCAATCTGGGTTAAGGACCTGGGAAGGCTGGAGTTTGAAAAGGGAAGATTTTTACTGCCCAGAAAGAGCCTGCCTCAGGTTAAGCAGGCGATTCTGGAATTGAATGAGCTAATAGAAGCTCAAAATCAAGAGGTCAAAACGGCCTGATAGATCAGTCAACCTGGTTGCTCAGCAAACCAACAAGACCAGTGATCTTGTCATTCCAGGAGCTCAGCTCCTGCTTAAGCTGATGGTTTTGCTCCGCCAGGTTGGCCGCTTTCTCTTTCTCTTCGTCGAGTTCAAGTTTCAACAGCTCAATGGTTTCCAGGGCGGTCTGGATTTTGGTTTCCAGTTGGGACAATAATTCGAGGCTCATGGGAAAGGTCCTGTAAAGGTTCTGGATGGAGCCCAGATTCTAGCAGGCTCATGGCGCCGGACCTAGCGCTAATAAGCATTTTCACGCTTTCTGACATCCGTTTTCAGCCGGTTCTCCTCTTTGCCATATTCCCCGCGGCAGTTATGCTGACACTATCCGACAGACGCTGCGAATGGATGTGACTGACTTGCTGGAACTTATTCCTCTGATACTAACCCTGGTGCTGGCTTTGCTGCTCAGGCGCACACTTATTGCACTTGGCGCAGGCGTTGTGCTGGGCGCGTTGATTCTGAATGATTTTTCACCGGTAACCAGCCTTAAATACCTACTTAATACCCTGACGTCGCAGTTTTATCAGCAGAGCCAATGGCAGTGGTGGCATCTCAACGTGCTCTTTGCCATGTTGCTGCTGGGGATAATGACCAGTTTGCTGGGCCGAAGCGGCGCCGTGGACGAGTTTGGCCACTGGCTGTCGGCACGGGTGCACAGTCGCCGTCAGGCCAGAATGGGTATCATTGGCCTGGGTTTTCTGGTGTTTATCGACGGTATCTTCAGCTGTTTGGCCGTGGGCAGTGTCGGGCGCCCTATTGCGCGCCAATATGGCATGTCACCGGCGCAGCTCTCCTACATGGTCGACACCACTGCGTCTCCCTTATGCTCACTGGTGCCCGTGGCCAGCTGGGGCCCCTATGTGATGGCGCTTTTGGCCGCTATCAGCTTTTTGCCTGTCTCGGCGCTGGACGCCTTTATCGCCATCGCCTCTGTTAATTTTTATGCGGTATCGGCCCTGGTACTGGTGGGGCTGGGCAGCCTCTTTAACTGGGGGTGGTCTGAGCATGCCGTGGATGCTACAGAGCAGGCTGCTGGTGTTGATAATGCCCATCAACAAGCACAGCGGCCGAAAACCCCTTCTCCCTGGCCACTGATGCTGCCCCTGCTGGGGTTGCTGGTTGGGGCCTTGGCGTTCACCCTGGCCTCAGGCGTCACACTGGCCAAGGAGCCGGGCATGGCTGCCTGGCTGGCAGCTGCGGATGTAGGTGCTGCCATGCGCAATGCCAGTTTGACGGCAGTGGTGCTGGCGGCCTTGATGGCGCTTTGGTGTGGGCGCGGGCTGCATCCACTGATGATAGATATGTTGGTGGGGCTCAGGTCCATGGCGCTGGCGGTGGGCATTTTGCTGCTTACCTGGATGATAGGCGCTCTTATCAAAGATCTGGGCAGCGCCGCGCGCATTTCGGCCCTCGCCAATGATCTCTTGTCACCCAGTCTGCTGCTTGCCGGCATCTTTGCCCTCTGCGCCATTATGGCCTTTGCCACCGGCACCAGTTGGGGCACCTTTGCCATCATGATCCCCCTCTGTGCTCAGGTGGCGCAGGGCATGGCCCCTGAGCTTTTGTTACCTGCGCTGGCCGCGGTGATGGCAGGCTCTGTGTTTGGTGACCACTGCTCGCCGATATCCGACACCAGTATTCTCAGTGCCACCGCCAGTGGTGCGGCCGTACATGAGCACGTGACCACCCAGTTGCCCTTTGCCCTGATAGCGGCCATCGCGGCCTTGTGTGGCTTTCAGCTGCTTAATCTGGGGGCGTCCTGGTGGCTGGCCTGGGCAATGACGCTGATGGTGGGAATTGGGCTGCTGTTGCTTTGGCAGCTTAAGCAAAGCAGTGGAAATTTACTCAAGCAGGATGGACAGGCTTAGCCAGCGCCGGGATGTGCGGCTACAATCCCGTCTTTTACGATGGAGAACCCCATGAGCATCATTCGAATGGATACAGGCGCTCGCATGAGCAGCATTGTGATACATCAGGGCACAGTGTACCTCTGTGGTCAGGTGGCCAAAGACAAGCTGACCGACATCCGCACCCAGACCCAAACCATGCTGGAAGAAGTGGACACCCTGCTGAGCCAGGCGGGCAGCAGCCGTGAGCATCTGCTGAGCTGCACCATCTATCTGAAAAATATGGCCGACTACGATGCCATGAATGAAGTGTGGGATGCCTGGGTACCCAAAGGGCATGCCCCGGCAAGGGCCTGTGTGGAAGCCGCCATCGCCGAGCCCGAGTATCTGGTAGAAATTTCTGTGGTCGCGGCCCAGAAGGCCTGAAGTTAACCTATCAGTACCCGACCGAACTCGGCGCCCTCGATATCCGGGGTGATGGCGATGATGCGGTCGAGTCTGATGGCCCTGTGGGAAGTGGCGGTTTCTATCAGCAGCCACTCGCTCTTGTCGGCGCGGGTCTCTGTGGTCACCGCCCGCCCGTGAATGCGCCCCTCATCTTTGAGCTCCAGCAGCAGCGGATACCTGCGGATACAGGCCAGTTCCAGCACATCATAGCGGTCGCAGGCAATACGTTGATAATCTTGCATAAAACTCCATGAATAGCATCTGGTGGCAGACGGCGTCGATTTAACCTTAGTGAGTTAAACGTATTTTTCAAGTCAGCCGCTGAAATCCGCTGCGGGGCGGCAAGGTCTTACTCCATATCCGCTGACGTTGGAGTGTTCACCTTGAAAGCCATGTTCCTATTTGGCCTGCTGCTGATCTTGCCTGTTGCTGCGCCGATAGCGGCCTTTGAGTTTGAAGCGAAAAGCCAGGGCACTGAGCCCAACATCATTGAACTCTACACCTCACAGGGCTGCAGTAGTTGCCCACCGGCCGAGGCCTGGTTGTCCGGTCTGGCGAATGAGACCGGGCTGTGGCGCAGTCTCTTTCCGCTGGCCTTTCATGTCAGTTACTGGGATTACCTTGGCTGGAAAGACCCCTTCGCTGACCCTGCCCACGGCAAGCGCCAATATGCCCACTGGAATCGTAAACACAGTAATGGGGTGTACACACCGCAAATCTTTATTGGCGGGTGGGAATGGCGCGGCGGTGAGGTGTCATCAACCGGGGCGGGGCCGTTCTGGGTAAAGCTTGATGGACAGCGGCTGCAGGCACGCTTTAACGGGCAGGCCGATACCCTGCATCTGGCGGTGGTTGGTATGGGGCTGGTCAGCGCAATCGCCCGTGGAGAAAATCGTGATAAGCGGCTCACACAGGACTTTGTGGTGCTGCAACACTGGCAATTCAAGGGCACAGCCGCTGACTCAGGCGTCCATTTCACGGAGGCATTTGAGCTGATATCCCGGCCTGAATGGCAGCAGGCGAGCCGCCTTGCGCTGGTTGTCTGGGTGGAAGACAAGTCGCTGCCGCTGCAGGCCCTTGGGGATTGGATACTGCCTTGAGCTTGTCAGTGCCTGCGGTTTGTGTTCTTTTATGGCATTCAATTGATTGGCTTTTTCAGGGAGGATGCCAGAGTGAAACTGGTGATGGTGCATGGCTGGAGCGTCACAGATACCCGGGTGTATGGGGGCTTGCCTGAGGCGCTGGCTCGCTTTGCCCCTGAATCGCTGGCGCTGGATATCGAGCACATCTTTCTGGGCCGCTATATCAGCTTCAATGACGAGGTGCGCATTACGGATGTGGCGGATGCGTTCGAGCGCGCGAGGCAGGAGCGTTTGCAGGATGAACGCTTTGCCGTAGTGACCCATTCCACCGGCGCGCCGGTTATCCGCACCTGGCTTGCCCGCTACTATGCTGCATTGCCTCAGGGCGAGCAGGGGCAAAAGGCACTGAACCAATGTCCGCTGAGCCACCTGATTATGCTTGCCCCCGCCAACCATGGCTCGGCACTGGCGCAGCTGGGTAAATCCCGCCTTGGGCGGCTCAAATCCTGGTTTGATGGGGTAGAGCCGGGGCAGCAAATCCTCGACTGGCTGGAGCTGGGCAGCCAGGGGCAACATCAACTGAGCCGCTACTGGCTCAGCCAGAACCCCGTGGCCGATGGTCTGTATCCCTTTGTGATAAGTGGCGAAACCATCGACAGTAACCTCTATGACTTCCTCAACAGTTACACTGCCGAGCCGGGCAGCGATGGTGTCGTTCGCCTCGCCGGCGCCAATCTCAACTATCGCAGCCTTGAACTTGCCGAAACCCCAACCCTGGACGATACCGGCCGGGCTGAGCTGTCCATCACGGCCGATGTCATGGCGCCCGCCTGTGGCTTTGAAGTGCTGCCAAGGGCCAGCCACAGCGGCAACAAGCTTGGGATCATGACCTCGGTCAATGGTCGCTCGCCAAAGCCCAAACCTGTGGTCAGCCGTATCCTGCAATGTTTGCAGGTGGGGTCGGCCGGGGATTACAGCGCCCTTTGCCAGAAAATGGCTGACAGCCGCCCCAGAACCGGCCCGCGCTTTACCCAACTGGTGGTGCGGCTGTGGGACAACGAAGGTGAGCCCATCCGCGACTTCGATTTTTTGCTGCTGGCAGGGCCTGACTACGACCCCGGTAAGCTGCCTAAAGGCTTTTTTCAGGACAGACAAAAAAATCAGCGCAGTGGCAATGCCCTGACCCTCTACCTGAACCATGACCGCATGCTGAAAACCGCCCAAGGCTGCTGGGGTTTTCGCATTATTCCCCGCCCGGACAGGGGGCTTGCTCACTATCGGCAAGTGGAGTTTCGCTGCGCCGGACACCTTGCCGACTACCTTGTGGCCGACCAGACCCTGATGTTGGATGTGCACCTGACACGGCATCTTCATCCCCATGTATTCAGCCTGACCGGTGCAAATGAACAGGGGGACTTCAGACAGCTGGCAGAGGTTTAACCTGATGTAAGCGCTTTAACGATATCTTTGTCGGCGACCGCTTGTGTTTGCCATGGATTGTGCGTATAACAGGCCTTTGTGATACAAAAGTGTTACAAATGTAATAAAAAATAATAACAAGGTCTGTATGGCGTTTGACTGTTCCATCAGATGACCGCTTTGAATATGCACAGGAGTAAGCAATGCAATCCATTTACAAACCACTGGCCGCGGCTGTGACTCTGGCGCTTTGTTCTGGCGCTTATGCTGCCGAACAAGAGCGCTATATCGTTAAGTTTAAAGAAGGCAAGGGCCCGAGCGTGATGGCTCAGCTGAAGTCTCAGGGTGGCAAGATGGCGCTGGATCTGAGCAGCCACAATGCCGCTGCCTTTACCCTGCCAGCCAAGGCCCTGAAAGGCCTCGAAAACAATCCCAACGTGGAATACGTTGAAGTGGATGCCAAGCGCTATCCTCTGGGTCAGGTTGTGCCTTACGGTATCCCCATGGTGCAGGCCGATCTGCTGAGCGACGCCGCCACCTCCAACACCACAGTGTGTATCATCGACTCTGGTTATGAGCTGGCCCACGAAGATCTGGCCGGTAACCAGGTAACAGGCACCAACGATGCCGGCACCGGCAACTGGTTCACCGACGAAAATCACCACGGTACCCACGTGGCAGGTACCATCGCCGCCCTGAACAACAACACAGGCGTGGTGGGTGTCAACCCCAACGGCAACCTCAACCTGCACATCATCAAGGTATTCAATGCCGATGGTTGGGGCTACTCTTCTTCTCTGGTGTCGGCGCTGAACAAGTGTGAGCAGGCCGGTGCCAAGGTAATCAACATGAGCCTGGGTGGCAGCCGTTCAAGCCGCACCGAAGACTCGGCCTTTGCCGCCGCTGAAAGCCGTGGCGTACTGTCTATCGCTGCTGCCGGTAACGATGGCAACACCCGTCACTCTTACCCAGCCTCTTACAACTCTGTGGTATCTGTTGCTGCCATCGACAGCAACAAGGTGGTTGCCGACTTCTCCCAAAAGACCAGCCAGGTTGAACTCTCTGGTCCTGGCGTAGGCGTGCTCTCTTCTGTGCCAACCGGCACGGCTCTGGTTGCCAGCACCACAGTGGCTGGCACAGGTTATGAAGCCATAGGCATGGAAGGTTCACCCACTGGCGATGCCTCTGGCATGTTGGCCGACTGCGGTACCGGCGAGACAGCCTGTAACGCCAATGGTCAGGTGTGCCTTATCCAGCGCGGCGTGATCTCCTTCGCCGAGAAGGTGCAGGCCTGTGAAAACGGCGGCGGTGTTGCGGCCATCATCTACAACAACGTATCCGGTGCCCTGAACGGCACCATGGGCGGCGTGGCCACCTCTATCCCATCTGTGGGTGTGAGTGACGTAGACGGCGCGGCCATGCTGGCTCAGGTGGGCAGCAACGCCAGCGTCAGCATCGGCGCCGGTAACTATGCCTACTTCGACGGCACCTCCATGGCCACCCCACACGTAGCCGGTGTGGCTGCGCTGGTATGGAGCCATTTCCCTCAGTGTTCCAACACCCAAATCCGTGCGGCGCTGCGTGCCACTGCCGAAGATCTGGGCGTAGCCGGTCGTGATGATTCCTACGGTTATGGTCTGGTGAAAGCCAAAGACGCCGTGGATTACCTGACCACCTATGGCTGCGACGGTCAGAGCAGCGGCGGCGGCAATACAGGCGGTACCTGTAAGGGCCGTAACTGTAAGTAAGCCTTAGCCTTAGAGTTAAAAATGCCGGTCACCGACCGGCTTTTTTTATTCGCCTTTAATGGCGATTACAAAGTGCTCGGTTTCGCCGCGGGTTACTGTGTGATGCTGCCACAGCGGCTTAAGTCCCTGCGCACTCAGTTGCGAGTCTATGCCCTCGGCAGTGTGGCCCTGACGCCACACGCTGTCGCCGTGGCTGTTGGTTTGGCTGTGGGGAGTGGTGTCGCACTCGATAAAACTCAGATACATAAGGCCTCCCTTCGCCAGTTTGGCGGCGCAGTCCTGTAACAACTGCGCGGCGCTTTGGCTATCGAGATAAGGCAAACCAAAGGCACAGGCAATTACGTCAAACTCGCCCGCAAGCCGTGAGGTATCGCGAAGATCAAGACAATGGAACTCGCCATCGGGCAGCGCGGCTTTGGCCAGCGACAGCATACGTGGCGATAAGTCGGTACCCGTGATGGCAAGGTGGGGGAAACGTGACTTGAGATGCAGGCTCAAGGTACCCGGGCCGCAGGCTAAATCCAACAAGCGCGTGTGGCCAGAACACATCATATCGGCCAGTACATCGAAGGTGGCGAGGTAAGCTGGCAGTGCCACAAAGGCGTCTTTGTAGGCCCTGGCATGTTTGTCGAAGGTGGTAACGGTTTGCGCGGTTTCGGCGGCGCTGATGTGGCCTGACATAATGTGCTCCCTAGCTGATGCGGCTCCATTCGCGGTTTTGCCTTTGTCAGCATGGTGCTTAAAGGCTTGAGTGCAAAACGTAAGCAATAAAAAAAGACCGGCAGGGCCGGTCTTTGTTTTTGGCATATTTTCAGTGGTCTGGCAATTGGATATGGCCCGGTTAGAGGTTGCGCTCGCGGGGATGGTCGTTGTGACGCTCGCGCTGTGGCTGAGGGCGTTCCCGCTGGGGCTGCTGATGCTCGCGGGGCTGTTGACGTTGCTGGCGGGCATCGTGCTGCGCCTCGCGCTGGCGTTCACGCTGGACTTGTTGCTCCCGTGGCTGGGCTGGCTGAGCATCACGTTGACGCTCCTGGAACTGCTGGCGCTCGCGCTGCGGTTCGCGCTGCTCGAATCCACGCTGTTGCGGCTGGCTGCGCTCACGGCTCTCCATGCGTTCACGATTGTCCATGCGCTCACGGCTGTCTGCCCGCTCACGGCTGTTCAGCTGCTGACGCAACTCACGGTCATGGGATTGATGGCCCATGTCCCGCTCGCGGGAGCTATTGCCCACGTCCCGTTCACGGGAACTGTTGCCATTGTTTTCAAAGCGGCGTTCGCTGCTGTTCATACGGGCCTTGAACTCCTGCTCGCGGCTTTGGCTGAGCTCACGTGAGCGTACCTGTGGATTGTGCTGCTGCGACACAACGCGGCTGTACTCATCATGGCGTCTGTGGTCGCGCTCAATCCGGCTGGGCGTGCTCACATTAAAGCGCTGACGGACATCGGCGCTGCGGTAGGCCACACCGTGGCGATGGCCCGGGTCATGGCGCCAGCGCTGGGCGCCCTGGCTGATGGCGTACCTTGGCTCCGGTGGGCGGCGATAGTGATGATGGTGATGCACTATCACGTGTCTGTCGTACCAATGGAAATTGGAAAAGTAAAAGTTAAAGGAGATGCTGATACCCGAATGCCAGCCAAAGTGACGATGGTAGCTCACATAGCCGGGGAAGGGCGCCCAGTACACAGGTGGATAGCGGTTCCAGCGCCAGTGACCATACACCACGCGTGGGTCGTAGTAAGGCACATAGATGATTTCAGGGCTGGGCGACTCGATAATGATTTGCGTCGGCTGGCGTTTCACCACCAGATTATCGCCGCCGTCCAGATTACCGGCGCGGTCGGCCTCCCGGCGCAGCATCTGTATGCTGTCCAGCACCGCCTCTTCATCGGCGAGGAAGGCATCCCCCAGATCCCGTGTCCAGTTGAGGTCATCACTCATGCGCTCCAGCACATTGGGGAAGGCAATCAGCGCGGTGACGCTGGGATCCCAGCCCTGCTTCTCGGCCTTATCCATCAGCTTCTTATCGCCAAGCTTGCGATTTTTCTCGCGCCAGCGTTGGGCTTCCACCACTTCCAGCGGATAGCTGGAGGCAATCAGGATATGGGTCAGCAGGGTATCTGGGTAAAGGGCAATGGGTGCCAGCAGCCGTGCCAGCTCAGCTTCGCTGAAGCGCTCGGCGCGGATACTGCTGCTGTATTCACTCGGCTCAGCCTGGGCCACCGAGGTGCAGCCGGAAAACAGGGGCAAACACATCAGGGCCGACACAAGTTGTATTCTGATAGACCTGTTCATAGGGCCTCCTTGATTGTTTCACACGGGCATGATGCCAGTTTGATTACAGGCTACATGGCCGAAGATGAACGAAGGCTGAAGAGTGTATTCTGAGTGCAGAATGTACTTTTTTTGTAAAACCCTGCGGGTTTTGTCGCTTTGCAAGCGACGGAAGGTCGAAGCCTTCCAGGCTTCACCTGGGCAGAAGGCTTTGCGCGCCCAAAGCCCTCTGCACTCCAAAGGGCGCCCCAACCGACACTGAAAACTCTTCGGTCTTATATTGAAAATTGACTAACGCGACAGACGCTCATCCCTGATTCGACTGTCGCTGCTTCGGCATCCATGCCTCGCTACGCCATTTTCAATAACACCCTCAGCAGTGTCGGACGGGGATGAGTACGGTGCTAGCTTCAATCTCGGTGGTGTTCCTGCGGCCACGTTGAGCGGGTCTGGGTGCTATCGTCGCAGTGGTGAATTAGGTTACATTGATGGGATGTCTACATGGAGGTTTTATGAAGTATTTCTGTTTGTTAGCATTGGTGGCTTTTTCTGCTCTATCACATGCAAACAATAGTTTGCCTAACAACCGCCACATAGCTGTGGTCGGCAATGCGCAGATCAGTGCCACACCGGATATTGCTGTGATCCACCTCGAAGTTGAAAGCTTAAAAGGCAGCAGTGCCGAGGCCAAGACGGATGTCGATGATAGAGTCAACAAGCTGCTGGCGGGCCTTGGCAAATTTAAGGTGGATGAGAAAAATGTCTCTGCATCCAGCATCGCCACGGCACCAGTTTATTCCTACGGCGACAACAACAAGCGCGTGCTGGATGGTTACCGTGCCAGCCGCAATTTAACGATAACCCTGAATAAACTGGATAACCTTAATGCATTGATGGATTTCGCTCTCAGTGTGAAGATTGATGAAATAGATCGGGTAGAGCTTAAATCGTCAAAAGAAGTCGAGCTCAAGAATGAGGCCAGTGCTTTGGCCGTTGCCAATGCAACAGAAAAAGGGCGTATGCTGGCCAGCGCGTTTGGGGCAACACTTGGCAGCGTCTACAGTATTGGCTCTGCCGAGGATGGCAGTTATGGCCGCTATGGCGCCAACAGTGGCATAGAGCGCATAGAGGTAACAGGTTCCAGACTGGCAAAGCCCCGTGTTACGGGAAAATACCTGCAGGAAAACATGGTGTTTTCGGCCTCTGTCGGTGTGGTATTTGACCTCGAGGTGAACCAATAGTCACTTGCCGGGTTACTCGTCCGTTAAGCAGTATTGGTTTTTCCCGGCCTTTTTGGCCCTGTACATACGCTTGTCTGCCAGAGAAAGCAGGGCATCGATATCGCTGCCATCTTCGGGGAGCAATACGCCGCCGATGCTGCAGGACAAATTCACCAGCGTTTCGGGCAAATCGATAGACGCAGTCACAGTGACATTGATTTGCTCGGCGAAACTCGCCAAAGCCGCTTTTGAACTAATGTTGTTACACAGCAGCACAAACTCATCACCCCCAAGACGGCAAATAATGTCAGAGTCGCGCAGCCGATGCTGCATGCGCCAGGCGGTAATACGCAGTACTGTGTCGCCTGCCTCGTGCCCCCAGGTGTCGTTAATCGCTTTAAATCCATCCAGGTCGATAAACAGTAGCGCCAAGCCGGCGTTTGCCAGCCCCGGTTGCTGGGTTTTCTGTAACAGTTGTTGGTAAAAAAAGGCCCTGTTGGGGAGCTCAGTTAGGGTGTCCGTGTGGGCCTTGCTGTGTAATTCTTTGTTTCTAATGCCAAGATTGAGCTTATCCTGGCGCATTTCTTTATAGGCATCACCCACGGCTTTGGAAAAGGAATACAACAAAATTGCAAATGGCAGTATGACCGACAACCACACCACAATGCTTCTGGCGGCGTTCTCCGGGCTGACAGTCCTGGTGATGTCAAACCACTGCCGGGAATGGGCCAGGGCGAAGAACAGTGCCGTGCAAACAAAGGCGATAATCAGTTTGCGTGCGAGGCGGGGGAAAAAAAAGGTCATACTCAAAGCGGAAAACAGCAACCAGATCAACCCGGCACTGAAGAGCCCATAACGCGTCAGGCCGACTATCCCCACCAGGGCCATGATAAAGGCCACCACCAGCACCTGGTGTGTGAGCTTGAACGACGCCTTATAGCGGTTCAGCACAAGCACCATCATTGCCAGCACCAGGTGCACACAGGGTTCAACAAATTGCTGAAACTCGAAGGCACGCATGGCCGAGAGGGGCAAACCCACCAGAGTCAGTAACAGCAATGACTGCCACAGGCCCTCTACATAGGTTTTCTGATAGTTATCTGAGTATTCCAAATGACCCCGCTCGGATATCCGGTTTTTATCCTCACCATTATAGTCGTAGTCGACAGCATATTCAGGCCTGATTTTTAAGCCTTTCCAGGGTTATTAACCCCAAAAATCCGGGGCATCCGTTGCATCCAAACCGCCCGGACTCAGCGCCCCGCCTGACATGCCGCCCGGCCCCGACCATAAACCCGGCAAAGAAAGAAATTGTCGCAAGAGTGTGCATTAAGCCCCATCCCCTGGTCACAGGCGGCCATTGTTCAGCCCGCGCCGGTGAAATCGATGGCGGTTACACGTTGAATCACCTTGCCAGCAGCAAGCGGCGCCAACAAAGCAAGGGCTGCCAGTCTGCTTACTGTCCAGATTATCCCTGCATGAAATGTCTTGGTGTTTTTCCGGTTTGTTTCCTGAAAAATGCAATAAAAGCGCTGTCGGATGAGAAACCCAACCTAAAACCAACTTCGCTCACCGGCAGGGCGCCGGACAATAATTCGATGGCCTTGAGCAGGCGCCACTGCTGGCGCCATTCCTGATACGACATGCCTGTATCTCTTTTGAACAAACGGGTAACCGTCTTGGTGCTGGCACCAATCGTCGCTGCCAAAGAATCGATATCTGGGGGGAGGAATTCGGGCCTGAACAGCTGCTGGCGAAAGCCATGAAAACGGCGATCTACCGGAATGGTCAGCCGAAACGAATGGCACCTGGCGGCATAAAATTCTTCCCAAAACAGGGCGCAGCTGTGGGTCATACTGGCCTCGGGAGTATCCCATGGCCAGAACGCCATCTTATCTATCAGCGCCTTCAGCAGAGGGTTGACGTCCACCATGGTGACGCTTGCTGGGGCCACGATGCGACTGCAGTCGAAATAAAGTGAACGGTAGGCGACTACATTGGTCATCACCGCCCTATGGGGGGTGTGAGGCGGGATCCACACCGCCTTGGTGGGCGGCAGGATACCGATAGCATCTTCCCATGCAAAAGTGATGCAGCCCTGGGGCGCATAAAGCAGTTGCCCCTTGCCATGACGATGAACGCCCGAGTCGTGTGAGCCTACATCGGCCGCGATACCGATGACGCTGGCCGAGAAGGCGTCGGCATCGAAGGCCATGCCCAGCTGCAAAATCGCCATTGTGTCCTTATTTAAATGTTTTTGGTCTGAATGTTGATAATTGGCTGTGGTGAATTAAGTCTACACTGCCCGCAAACGTAAGTCAGGGTGGCAGATTGGATGAAAACTAAACCTTCTTTGTGGCTGATGCTGCTGTTATTGATGTTTCCACAAATAGTAGAAACCCTTTACAGCCCGGCATTGGTGTCGATTTCGCAGGCGTTTGCTGTCTCTGATACCGAGGCATCACAGACTCTGTCGATTTACTTTATTGCCTTTGCCCTCGGGGTCGCGGTATGGGGCATAGTGGCCGATGCCTGGGGCCGACGGCCGACCATGTTGTTGGGGCTGAGTGTCTATGGCATCTCGGCGTTGGTTGCATTGCAAACCGACAGTTTCGCCGTGCTCATGCTGGCCAGAGCCTGCAGCGCCTTTGGGATTGCCGTTGGCTCCATTGTGACCCAAACCATGCTGCGGGACAGCTTTGATGGGGATGCGCTGGGCAAGGTATTCAGCCTGATGGGGCTCGGCATCGCCCTGAGTCCCGTCATAGGTATGTTTACCGGCGGCCAATTGGTGCTGCTCGGTGGCCATGGCGCGGTGTTTACGTTGCTGTTATTCATGGCACTGGTACTGCTTGGCTGCTGTGTGCGTTTTTTACCGGAGACGTTTCCCGAAACTGTTACCCGGACTCAGGGCACGAATCAGTCGTTTCCGTTATCGGCGCTGGCAAAGCGAATGTTGGCAGATTGGCACATCTGGCGCTCGGCGCTGCTGGTCGCCATCTATAACATCGGCTTGTTCAGCTATTACCAATTGGGCGGATTTGCCTTTGCCCGGTTGGGGTTGACCCCGGAGGTGTTCGGTTACAGCGGCCTGCTGCTGGGGCTGGGTTCCTGCGTCGGCAGTTATCTCAATAGCAGGCTGATTGCCAATGAGGTCAGTCTACAGCGACGGCTTCTCGGGGCGGCAACCCTGCTGCTGTTGGGCGCTGTTTCCCTGTGCCTGCTGCAGGGCAGTGTCTGGTTTGTGCTGCCTATGTGCCTGGTGGTGATGGCATTCGGGGTGGCTATCCCCAATGTGCTGAGTATGGCCCTGAGTGACTATAAGATGTATGCAGGCAGTGCCGGTGCCCTGCTTGGCCTGATGTACTACCTGCTTATCGGCGCTGGCCTGGCACTGGCCGGGTTAATAGAGCACCTTGGCTGGGTGCTGCTTGGCTGCGCCGTCGCGGCCTGGGCCGTTACGCTTATCCACCGCCGCTAACTGGCCCACGCCAATAATCAACGGGAGCCAACTGGCGTTGAGTGTGCCGCGCCCAAAGCAGCTACAGCGCCTTGCTCCCCATCAACCTTTGTTGTACCTTGGGTAAATCTGTTACTGGCAAGACTTTTTAACCCTAAGATGATGAATTACAGTGGTTATTAAGCACGCGGTAAACGGTAAACGGTAAACGGTAAACGGTACCACCATGTAGATCAGGGAAGAACCGCTCAGCCACGCCTTCACAGGCAAGGCCAGCAAAGCAGGGACAGCGCCAGCCACGTTCGCGACACAAGCGCCAATTAAGCTAAAAGCCCGCTCACCCTTCAGCCTCTCCCTCATCTCATAAGGCCAAGTTCGCACAAGGCCCTGTGGCACCCGTAGGTCATTAAGCAGCATTAAGCAGCATTAAACAGAAGGTACTGCACAAAACTTGACCTATGCCCAGATTTGCCACCGCCCAAGCTGCTAACTTGCTGTTGTTTTCGTTGGATTTTTTAAAAACAGCTTCTAACCCAAGCCAGTTGGTCAGGACGCGCTAAGGCTGCAAGTGCCGGTGCGGTAGCCAACCCGAAATTCGGGTGTTTAGCGCCAACACAGGGCGTTTAGTGGGAATGCCAAACTTCGTTTGGCGAAAATCGTGGGGCTTCACCCCACACCCGAGGAAAGGGGGCAGTATCGACTTGCCCCCTTGTCCAATCCCCCTGCGACCCGCAACGAAGCGGACGACTCCTTGGGCATTTGGTGTCCTATCGCTATCGCGTCAGACGCTCATCCCTGATTCGACTGACGCTGCCTCGGTATCCATACCTCGGCCACGCAACGGACACCAATGCCCTGCGGCCGCTTCAAGCGGGAGCGACGTAACCTTCGGCAAATGCGTCGGCGGGAAGAGTTGAGGGTGTCCTCACTTTTTATTTAGAATTGATAGATGCATGGGACCTTAACGAAGCCTTCACTTGGGATAAGTTATGTCAAAAGTATGAGCATAAGTTAAAATTGCCCACAACAAGGCAAAGATTGGTGAGACATAATCGAATAAAGTTAGCATATGAAAATAAGAAAAAAGCTATCTCGACTGGATAAGCTGTTGTTACTACTCTGCCTTCATCATTAAAAGATGCTCAATTGAAGAATGAACAGCTAACAAATGAAATAAAATAGTTAGAAAAAGTGAATAGATTACTTTTAGAAAAATTTTAAATTTAAAATTTGGCAATGCAATGTGTATTGCTCTGGATCGAATCAAAATCAATTAGATAAGCCACTTTCTAAAGCTGATAGAAAATAAACTATTTTTAAATAAGGGGTTTTATTATGTCTGGTTACTGCTTTTTTGCACCGGAGACACAAGAATTAGCCGAGAAAGCTGGCATCAAAGAAAAAATAGAGGATTATGCTGAAGCTCAAAGAAAGCAGACATATGTTTTAGTTAAACCGTTATCTAAAGACGATTCAGAATATGATTATGAATGTGCTGTAGTAATATTTTCATCAGGTTCTAGACCTTGCTTTATTGATCTGGACGATAATAAAGATAAATTTGATGATTATATTGAAGACTTCTTTGATGATATTTCATTTTTGTCTGAAAAATTTAAATATAGGACAAAAATAGGAAGAAAAAAACATTGGATCGATTTATTTGATTGTTGTACAGCTGATGAGTTGGATTTAGCTTCTTTAAGTTTAGAAAAACCATCAGAAAAAAGAGTTTCAGATCTATTAACCTCTTTGGTTATAGGTAGTGTTAACGATGTTGATAAAATTAACATCGAAGCAGAAAGTCTTTTAGAGTTGGTAAAGTCAAAAATTGTTTTGTTTGACACGGATCAAACTGGTTTTGTATTTAAATCCAATGCTGGGAAAAAATATGTGATTCAAGGTTTAGCTGGTTCAGGTAAAACTGAATTACTATTGCATAAGTTAAAGGAAATATATTCTTCAGAACAAGATGCTCGTATAGCATTTACTTGCTACAATAAAATATTGGCATCATCAATGAAAAGTAGAATTCCAGATTTTTTTGACTTTATGAGAGTTGAGCGTCAAATTGATTGGGATAATAAACTATTCTGCTTCCATGCATGGGGAAGTTCAAGAGATCCTTATTCTGGAATGTATAGATATATATGTCATAGCTATGGCATACCTTTTGGTAATATGCAAGCAGGAAGTTTTGAATATTTATGTGAGAAAGCTATTGAAGAAATTAAGTCAATTCCTTCATCAGAATTTGAATTCATTTTCGATTATGTATTCATTGATGAAAGCCAAGACTTCTCTGAGAGTTTTATAGATTTATGCGATCTTGTAACTGAAAAGAAACTTTTTGTCGCAGGTGATGTCTTTCAGAATATATTTAGACCAATTGATGCATCTGTTGCTCGTTCAGATTTAGTTCTTAAAAAATGCTATCGGACAGATCCTCGGAACCTAATGTTTTCCCATGCTTTAGGAATGGGTTTATATGAACAGCCAGTATTAAGATGGTTAAAGCCTCATGAGTGGGAAGCTTGCGGCTACAATTATACAGTGCAAAAAAATAATAGGGCTATTGTAAATAGAGATCCATTAAGAAGATTTGAAGATATGCCTGATGACTTTAGCTCTACTTATATACATACTATTAGAAACAGAGAGTCAATTTCTCTTTCAATTTTCGAAGTGATACAAGAAATTATTGGTCGGCATGAAACGATAGCTGAAGGGGATATAGCAGTAATTTTTTTAGACTCACAAAAGTATATTTATGATGCTATCTCACAATTAAAGAGCCTAGTTGCAGCTAGACTGGGTTGGAAAGCAAATGTTTCATTTGAAACCAAAAGAAGCGATCCTGATAGATTTTTTATTTCAAATATTAATAATGCAAAAGGATTAGAGTTTCCATTTGTTATCTGTTTTTCATTAGATCTTCATAGAACAAGAACTTTCCGTAATGCGCTTTACACAATGATGGCTAGATCCTTTTTAGAAAGCCATTTAGTTGTAAATGAGTTATACAATGCTGAACTTGTAAAAGTATTGAATGATGGACTTGACTGTATAAACACAAATGGATATATGGATATTAGAATTCCACCAGATGATGAGATCGCTAATCAAGACGATTTGATTATTTGGGAGGATAAATTATCAATAGAAGATTATGTGAGAAGTTGGTGTAAGGAAAGAAAAGCAACTCCAAGATTAGTTGGTAAATTAATAAACAGAATTACAACGATTACGGGTGATGATGACTATGATCAGGGTTATTTAGATTCACTTCTACAGCTTGAATATGAAAGGAATGTCAAGTTATGAGTTGTTATGTATATAGGGATGTTCCTGATTATTTTATATCTGGATTTTGTGCAGTAAGAAATTCATGTGATAATTTCCTTAATGTGCTAAAAGTTGTAGAGATTGTAAATAATTCTGTTCCAATAATAGATGAGGAATATCCGAATGATTTTGATTTGGTTATTTTTTCTGGAGATTTTAAAAGAGCAATAGTTAAGAAGAATGATGGGTATTTTTCAATGGCCATCCCATTTCAAGTAATTTTTGATAATGAAAGATTACATTTTAATTGTGATAGCATAGGTGAAGAAGTCGATGGTAGATTCATTTCTATTATGAGGAATGCTACGAGCACTTTAAAAGAAGTCAGCTTCTCACATGAAGATGTTATATACTCGATAATGGAAAATTTTAGATTAGAACTCGAAGAAGCTATGTGCTATTTTGACGTTTTTGCTTCTTTATTAACTGATGATCATGGATATTTTCGTTTTGATGATGATCAAGATAACGAAAATGGTAGAATTCATCCAAGGTATCATTTTGATATTTTTTATAAAAATAGCTCATCAATTAAAATTGGAATGGATCGAATTGCTGATCCCGATTGTTTATATGCGCTTATCGATGGTTCAAGAGAGAAAAAATATCTCTCTAACGGGTGATATATGAGCGAATAACTAAGACATATATGGACGCTCCACTGAACACAAGGTGTTGCCCTCGGATAGCCATCCGATGTCTGCCTTGTCTGTCATCCTGTCTGCGCGTTTGCTGATGACTGACTTAAATGGTGTTGCTCTGAGCTGATGTTTTGACAAAGTGCTCGGGCTTGGCCATGCGCTTAATGCACTTGCGAGGTGCCCCTGACGAAAAGTCAGAACAGCAATAAAACTTCACTTGCAGATTGCACCGCACCTTAATTCCGCTTCGGTGCCGCTGAGGGTGTTGGAATTGGGCGCGTAGCCGAGACTGGGATGTCGAGGCTGGTTCGGTCGAACAAGGATGTGAGTCCGAACCAGTAGCAAGACCAACTCCATAAACCCGAGGGGATTTCGGCACTGTTGGGGGCGTCTTTTGGGTTGCAAGGGGCTTTGGACGAGCAAAGCCCTTTGCCCCGGTGAAGCCTGGAAGGCTTCGATTTGCGTCGCTTGCAAAGCGACTTCAAAAAACTTCCCATCGCCAAGTCAGGCGAAAACAAGTTACTGGGGGAAAGACACCTCAAACCGCGCGCCGCCGAGCAAATCACTGCGGCCAAGCAGCAAGCGTCCCTGATAGGCATCGGTAAGATCCTGCACTATCGCAAGGCCTATCCCATGGCCTTTGTCGTAGGTATCGGCACGAATGCCGCGCTCAAAAATCTTATCCCGCATCGACTCATCCACCCCGGGGCCATCATCCTCGACGATAAGCCGCAGCCTGCCATCCTGCTTGGCGGCGCTTAAGCACACCCGAGAGCGGGCGGCCTTGCAGGCGTTATCCAAAAGATTGCCCAGAAGCTCAGTCAAATCCCCTTTATCGCCCTTAAACACCAGTTCGGCCGCGAGTTTAAGCTCGAAGTCGATGCCCTTATCGCCATGGATTTTGCTTAAGGTGCGCGTTAACCGCTCTGCCTGGGGCAGGATTTCCACCCCCTGGTGCCAGGAGGCGGCGCCGGCGCTCTGGGCCCGTTTAAGCTGATGGCTGATGCTGTGGCTGATGTTGTCCACCTGCTCCATCACGGCATCGTCCAGCCCCGGGTGGCTTTGCAGCACCGCCAGCGGGGTTTTTAAGCTGTGGGCCAGATCCGACAGGGCATTGCGGTAGCGTTTACGCTGGTTTTGCTCTGTGGTTAACAGGGAGTTGAGCTGATGCACCAGCGGCCCAAGCTCGGTGGGATAATCGGTGTCTATGCGTTCTTTGTCGCCGTGCTCCACCGCTTTGAGTTCCGCCTCGAAGCGTGACAGCGGCTTTAGAGTCCAGCGCAGCCACAGGCCCAGCACCACGGCGAGCAGCGCCAGTGCCAGCAGCAGATAACGCCACAGGCTGGACTCAAATTCGGTGAGGGCTTCGCGGTAACGCTGCTGGGATTTAAGAATATGGATACTCAGGGGCACGTCCACGCCCTTGCTCTCGTAGACGGCGGTAAAGCTCATCACAAACAGCGGCTCGTCGTTAAGCAGGGTTTCGCCAAACACCTTGGCATCGGCGCCGGGGGCGGGGCTTGGCAGTGCCGGGATGGCGCCATGGCCAATGAGGGAGCCTGAGCGCCACAGCACTTCGCCTGCGCCTGAGCGCACCTCGGCATAGAGGCCGGAGCCATCGACATTGAACTGGGGTTCATTGAGGAAGGGCGGCATTTCCAGCTTGCCGTCTATCACGTCGGTTTGTGCCAGCACCGAGTAAATCAGGGCGCCGAGCTCGTCACGGCTGCCTGCCAGTGCCTGACGTTCAAACGCCTGAAACAGGGCAATGCCAAGGGCGGGCAGCAGCAATGCCACCAGTATGGCGGCACTGACGAAGAGGCGTGTTTTCAGGGATAGGCGATCGATAAAGGCCGCCGCCTGCTTGTGGGCCGGTGCGGCTGCAGGCACTGGCTTGGGCGTAGAGGCTGAGTGTGACATCAGGTCAGCAGGTTCAGCCGGTAGCCCTGGCCGCGCAGGGTTTCAATCAGCCCGAGCTCGTTGTCCGGGTCGAGCTTTTTACGCAACCGGCGGATAAAGACTTCAATCACGTTGGAGTCGAGGTCGAAGTCCTGATCGTAAATATGCTCGGTGAGCATGGTTTTGGATTGCACCTCGCCCCGGTGCATCATCAAAAATTGCAGCAGCCGGAACTCGGAAGCCGACAGGCTGACCCGCTCGCCGTTAAGCAATACTTCGCCGCTGGCGGTATTGAGGGTAACAGGGCCGTTTTCGATAACGGGGCTGGCCTTACCGGCGCTGCGGCGAATCAGTGCCTTTAAGCGCGAGGCCAGTTCCCGGGGATGGAACGGCTTGGTGAGGTAGTCGTCGGCACCGGCATCCAGGCCTTCGACCTTGTCTTCCCAGCTGTCCCGGGCGGTGAGGATAAGAATGGGGAACTCACGGCCTTCGGCCCTGAGCTTGGTGACCAGACTGATGCCATCGAGCTTGGGCAGGCCTACGTCGATAATGGCGGCGTCGTAGTCGTACTCCAGCCCCTGAAACAGCCCCAGCTCGCCGTCGGCGGCCACATCCACGCTGTAGAGGTTTTCTCTGAGGTGATCCCCCAAATTGGCGGCCAGGGCCGCATCGTCTTCAACCAGTAACAGGCGCATTGTCAGTCTCTCCCAACCCGTCCGGTACGGGCATCCACAGATACGTAAAAGACTTTACCGTCGTCGCTGACCATCTTGACCCGGTAGCCGGGGTTGCCACCCACCTGGCTGCGGCTGACCTTGAGCACCCGCCCGGGATAGCGGCTGGCGGCCATACCGGCGGCCTGATCGCCACTGGTGACTTTGAGCGACTGCTGCTGTCCCTGATTGTTCATCTGGGCATAGGCCTTGGCCAGGACAGGTATGGGCGTTGCCAGGTGCAGACAGGCGCCAAACAAGAGTGTCAGCAAAAACCGGTGTGTCATGTCTTTTCTCTCTGCGTATCAATGGTGCCAGTGTAAAAGATCCCCTGCGGTAAAGGAAAGTACGAACAGCAACTTAACTCGCAGTAAGCCTGTAGCAGGACGGCTGTCGCTCCATCCGGGGGCGTCTCTGGAAATCCATTGACCTATTGATAGCGGTTAACGGCTGAACATTGGCTGAAAGTGCTAAAAAACCGCGTTCAGGAAGCGTTCATGGCGGGGGGGATTTAATGGCTTCAACAAGTCAGTATGAGGACGCGACTATGAAGACTCCATTCCAAGGCACACTTTCTTCCCTGAGTATCAAAACCCTCATGGCAGCCATGATGCTGGCGGGCAGCGCTGCTTATGCCTCGGCGGACACCCTGACCGGCAGCCCCATAGGTGCGCCCATGGTGTCGGCGGTGGGCACTCAGCTCAGTGACAAGCCAGACAGCAGCCGCTATGTGGACGACGCCATGGCCAGTGAACTCAAGGCCAGAGTGCAGCAAATTCAGGCCGTGGCCGCCGAGCCCAAGACCCGCGAACAGGTGGCGGCGCAGAAAGAAACCAGCGCCAAACTGCAGCGCAGCCGTCAGCAAAGCTACGGCGTGTATCATGAGTTCAGCTTTTACAATGCCTTTGCCCGCCTGTTTGAAGACCGCGACTACGATGGCTTCCATCGCAGCTTTTCGGTGACCTTCGATGCGGATGTGTATTCCAACTACCCTGACGAATCGGTGCCCGTGTATGCCGAGCTGTACCTGAGCCGCAACGGCGGCGACTGGGTGCGATACTTCACCACCGAGACCTTTTATATCCGTGGCGCCAATGAGCTGGATGACTATGAAGTGCTGACCACCCTGGCCCAGGGCTACGGCACCGACCATTACGACGTGCTGATTGACCTCTATGAAGTGGGCTACAGCGACATAGTGGCCACCATCAGCTCGGACGATACCAATGATTTGTATGCCCTGCCGCTGGAGAGCGCCAACTATGACACAGAAGAGGTGGTGATCGATGTGGAAGGCGGTGGCAGCCTGGGCGCAGGTGCGCTGGCGCTGCTGGCATTGGGTGCCTGCCTGCGCCGCCGCGAGCGGAAATAGACCGTAAACCGTAAACCGTAGACCGTGAGCTCGTTACGACTCAAGCCCATCGAGCCAGGCCAGCAGCTCCTGCTGATGCTCCCCAAGTCGTGGCGGCGGCAGGGGCGAATTGAGCGCCTCTCCATCCATTTTCACCGGGCTGCCTACAAAGGGCAGCCTTTCGCCGTTAAAGTCCCGCTCGATTTGCATTTGCCGGTGTTGGGCCTGGGGCTCATCAAGGGCTTCAGACACAGTATTGATGGGCCCGGCGGGCACCCCGGCATCGTTCAAAAGCGCCAGCCACTCGCCCTTGGATTTGGTCAGCATGGCGGCCTTTATCAGTGGCAACAGGGTTTCGCGGTGCCTTACCCGCCCGGCATTGGTGGCAAAGCGGCTGTCATGGGGCAGTTCGTGCAATCCTGCCAGCTCGCAGAAACGGGCAAACTGGCCATCGTTGCCCACGGCCAAAATCAGGTGGCCATCGGCGCAGGCAAAGGCCTGATAGGGCACGATATTAGGGTGGGCATTGCCAAGCCGGGGTGGATTTTGGCCGCTGGCGAGGAAGTTTTGCGCCTGATTGGCCAGCATGGCGAGCTGTACATCGAACAGCGCCATATCGATATGGCAGCCAAGGCCCGTGGACTGGCGCGCCACTATGGCCGCCAGAATGGCATTGGCGGCATAAAGCCCGGTAAAGAGGTCGGTAATGGCAACGCCGGTTTTCATGGGCTCGCCGCCATCATCAGCCGCGCCGGTGAGGCTCATCAGGCCACCCATGGCCTGGATCATAAAGTCGTAGCCTGCGCGGGGTGCGTCCGGGCCGCTCTGGCCAAAGCCGGTGATTGAGCAATACACCAGTTGGGGGTTCATGGCCTTGAGGCTGCCATAATCCAGGCCGTATTTTGCCAGCCCACCCACTTTGAAGTTTTCCAGCAGTATGTCGCTGTGGCGGGCAAGCTTTTGAATTTGTGCCACATCATGAGGATTTTTCAAATCCAGCAGCAGGGATTTTTTGCCCCGGTTGGCGGCAAGGAAGTAGGCGGCATCCCCCTGTGTGTGGCCCCCTGCATAGGGCGGGCCCCAGTGGCGGGTATCGTCGCCACCGTCCGGATGTTCAATCTTGATAACCTCGGCACCCATATCGGCCAGTAACTGGCTGCACCAGGGACCGGCCAGCACCCGGGAGAGATCCAATACCCGCAGGCCTTTGAGCGGTTGTTTCATGGAGTTTCCTTAACGGTTTACAGCATCTTTTTGTTGGAATTTGCGCCGCTATTGACTTTATCCCTGCTGCTCCCTAGTCTGCAAGGTCAGTCATCAAGGTGGTATGCAATGGATATAAAGTACAATTTAAAACCCGCATCGGAGCGCCGCACTGAGCCCTTTGAACCTCAGGGAGACGTGGGATTCGGCAAGCTTAGAACCGACCATATGTTTATGATGGACTACAAGGATGGCCAGTGGCAGAACGCCCGTATTTTGCCCTACGGCCCCTTCGAAATGATGCCCGGCGCCATGGCGCTGCATTATGGCCAGTCTATCTTTGAAGGCGCCAAAGCCTTTATGCATGACGACGGTGAAATTTACACCTTCCGTCTGGACAAAAACGCCCAGCGTCTCAATCGCTCGGCCGACATTGTCTGTATCCCGAATATTCCGGAAGCCGTGCAACTTGAGGCCATCAACGCCCTGATTGATGTGGACCGTCTGTGGTTTCCACGTCAGGAAGGCGCCTGTCTTTATATCCGCCCCTTTGTATTTGCCACTGAAGACCGCCTGTCGGTGAGCCCGGCGAACCAGTACACCTTCTGTGTGGTATTGAGCCCAAGCGGTGCCTACTATGGCAAAAACCTCAATGCCATTCGCCTGTTGATCACCACTCAGTTCCACCGGGCTGTGTCCGGTGGCACAGGGGCTTCCAAGGCCGCCGGTAACTATGCCGCATCCTTGCGTGCCGGTAAGGCTGCCGCCGAGCATGGCGCAGCCCAGGTGCTGTATCTGGACTCAACCAACCAGTACATTGAAGAAGTGGGCGCCATGAACCACTTCCATATCCGTAAAGACGGCACCCTGATTATTCCTGAGTTTACCGATACCATTTTGCGCTCCATTACCTCTGAGTCGATTCTGGCGCTGGGTGAAGAGCTCGGCTGCGAAGTGCGTCAGGAGACAGTAAAACTCAGCGATTTTATTGCCGATATCGAAGCCGGTGAAATCGTAGAGGCCGGTGGTTTTGGTACTGCCGCTGTGGTATCGCCGGTTGGCTCTTACATCTTTGAAGATGGCCGTATCGTCACCGTGGGTGATGGCAAGGTGGGTGAGCGCATCAGCCACATCTACAAGGTGTATACCGAGATGCAAAAGGGCCTGCGCCCTGCGCCTGAAGGCTGGGTACGCAAGGTCGAGCGCCGCAGTTAATAATAAGCGCCACCGTTGCTGGCTGGGCACTTCGCCCGCAAGCGAAGCCCACAAAGTAAAGCCAGCAAGGCGAAGCCCACACAGCAAAGCCAGAACAGCAAAAAGGCTCCCCAGGGAGCCTTTTTTCATGCCAGCCTGCTTCTTATGCTGGCCAAGTTGTTATGCGAGCCAACTTCTTATTTGAGCGAATCTGGGCGGGGGGCGGCTCAGGTATTCAGGGTACGGCTCTTCAGCAGCGCCATGGCATCCCGTGCGGCCATGGGTTTGCCCAGCAGGAAGCCCTGCACCTGATCGCAGCCGTGTTTGCGCAGGTGTTCCAGCTGGGCCTCGTTCTCAACCCCTTCGGCTACGACATTCAATTCCAGACTGTGGGCGAGGGCGATAATGGCACCCGTGATGGCGGCATCGTCCGGGTCGGTGCTGATGTCGCGCACAAACTCCCGGTCGATTTTCAACGTGTCCAGCGGGAAGCGCTTGAGATACGCCAGGCTCGAGTAGCCGGTGCCAAAGTCATCCACTGCCAGTGACACCCCCAGGGCCTTGAGCCGCTGCAATACGGCCACAGATTCCTGTGGGCTTTTCATGATCATCGACTCTGTCAGTTCCAGCTCAAGGCATTTTGCCGGTAAGCCTGCCACCGCCAGGGCTACTTCGATGGTGGACAGAATATCTGCCTTGAGCTGGCGGGCCGACAGGTTAACCGCCACATGCAGGTCATCAAAGCCTGCGGCAGCAAATTGCGCCATATGGCGACAGGCCTCGTTGACGACCCAGTGCCCCAGCTGATTGATGATGCCAATTTCTTCGGCCAGCGGAATAAATTCCGCTGGGGAAATGGGCCCCAGCTCCTTGCTGTTCCAGCGCAGCAGTGCCTCAAAGCCTGTGATGCTGCCATCGCTGACCCTGAATTTGGGCTGGAACACTAAACTGAGTTCCTGACGGACGATGGCCTGCTTGATACCGGCCTCCAGCTGAACATGGCGCATGGCGTATTCGTTCAGCCTTAAGGTGTAAAACTGGAAGTTGTTCCGCCCCAGCGATTTGGCGTGATACATGGCGGTATCGGCGTATTTCACCAGTGAGGTACTGTCGCTGGCGTCCATGGGGTAGAGGCTGATGCCTATGGAGGGTGAAATATTCAGCGCCTGATCTTCCAGAATAAAAGGCGTTTGGAAGGCGCGAATCAGCTTCTCGGCAATCACAGTGGCGGCCTTGGTCTTGGCAACGCCTTCCAGGATGATGGTGAATTCATCACCACCGAGGCGGGCAACTGTGTCCCCTTCGCGCACACAGTTTTGCAGCCGGTGGGCAACGGCCTTGAGCAACAGATCGCCGATATGGTGCCCCATGGAGTCGTTGATGTGTTTAAAGCGGTCGAGATCCAAAAACAGCAAGGCCACCATGTTGCCGGTTCTGTGGGCCTGGGCCAGCGCATGATCCAGCCGGTCCTGGAACAGGGTGCGGTTGGGCAGGTTGGTGAGCGGGTCGTAGGAGGCCAGCAGGCGCAGATCCTCTTCGGCCTTTTTGCGGTCGGTAATGTCGGTAAACACGGCCACAAAGTGGCTGGCTTCGGCTTTACTGTCGAGTACCTGATTGATTTCGAGCCAAATCAGAATGGCGCGCTGATCCCGGGTGCGGATTTTCAGCTCTCCGGCCCAGTGTTTATTGCGCAGCAGCTGCTGTTCTATGGCTTCATAAATATGTCGCTGTTTGCGATCATGGGTTAAAAACAGGAAGTGCTTGCCCTGCACCTGTTCCGGGTTGAAGCCGGTTATCAGGCTAAAAGCCGGGTTGACCGAGGCGATACGGTAATCCAGGCCACCCACCACCACGGCTTCGTTCATGCTGGCCAGTACCTGAGCCGACAGCCTGAGTTCGTTTTCGGCGTTTTTGCGACTGGTGATGTCCTTGTGGGTGCCCACCATACGTACCGGCTTGCCTTGTTTGTCCCGCTCTACCACCTTGCCCCTGTCCGTGATCCAGATCCAGTGGCCGGGTTTGTTTTCAATGCGGTATTCGGCCTCATAGAAGGCGCGGCTGCCATCAATATGCTGTTCGATGGCATGGAGCACCCTGGGCTTATCTTCCGGGTGGATACGGTCCAGCAATACAGGGCCATTGAGCTGTTGCTCAGTGTGGGGATGCATACGGGTGCGGAACACCTGACCGCTGGGAATGTCCCAGTCCCACATACCATCGCCCGAGGCCCACAGTGCCAGTTTGAGTCGCTCTTCCGAGGTGCGGATGCTGGTTTCAAATTCGCGTCTTTGACGCCGCTTAACGCGCCGTTCGCGCCAGAACCAACCCAGGATGGCGACAAGCGTGAGGGTATAAAGCACATAGGCCGGAGGGGTGCGATACCAGGGAGCCACCACGGTTAAGGGGACAGTAAGGATTTGGTAACCCAAAGGATTGGCAGCCAGACCATGGCGAACCCTGAGCAGGTAATTGCCGGGGCTCAGGTTGGTATAGGTGATTTGCGCTTGGGCCTGTGCACTGTGCCACTGGCTGTCAAACCCTTGTAAATAGTACGCAAATCGGTCAACGCCCGGATAGGAAAAATCCAGCGATGTGACTTCAAAGCTGACAACCTTGTCTTCAAAGTTCATCTCGACGCTGGGCGGTGTGGTCAGGTCCAGTATCCGGGTGCGCTTGCCTCCCAGGCTGTAGCTGGTTAAGGCCAGCGGGGGCTCCTGGCGGCTCTTGGGAATTTGCTCTGGCAGAAAGCGGGTAATGCCGTTAATGCCGCCAAACCAGAAATAGCCATCCTGGCCGACAAATTTCACCCCGCCGTTATATTCCTGCTCCTGCAGCCCCTCGAATTTGTTGAACGTAATGATGCTGTCTTCACCTGGGGTATAGCGGCTGATGCCCGCGTTACTGGAAAACCAGAATTGCCCCTGTTTGTCTTCCAAAATGGCATAAATGGTATCGCTGGGCACCCCTTCATTGCTGGTCAGATGGCGAATCTGCCAGCCGTCCTGCTCCTGACGCAAAATGCTGATCCCCCCGTGGGTGCCCACCCAGACGTCGCCATTGGCCGCGCTGTAGATATCGCGAATACGATTGTTGCCAAGGCTGCTGCTGTTGGCCGGGTCGTGGGTAAACACCTGAATGTCATTGGTGTTGGGATTGAGGCGGATAAGACCATCCAGGGTGCCAATCCAGAGCCAGTCATCGATAAATTCCAGCCCCAGAATCTGGCGCACCGCCAACTTGTCGCCCAGTGTTTCATCCAGGGGGAAGCGCTTGAGCTCTGTCCCCGAAATAGGCATGTAAAACAGCCCTTCATCGAACGCCACCCAGAGGGTATCGTGTTTGTCTAGCGCCAGGGTGCGCCCCTGGCCATCATGCTCTGGAGGATGCAGCAGCCTGAAGGCACCGGAAGTAGCCAGATGCCCCAGCCCATAATTACTGGCAAACCAGAGCGAACCCTCTTTATCCTGGATAATGTCGCGCACCACCAGAGAAATGGCTTCGGGGACAAGGTTAAGGGCATCGGCAAACAGATGGGTATGGTATTGGTAGTTATCTTCGTTGGGCTTGAGGGTTTTTATGCCTGCCCCCTCGGTGCCAATCCAGACGACTCCTTCGCGGGTTTGATAGATGGCCCGCACCATATTGATTTGTTTCGGTAATGCCACGCTGTTGTCGAACAGGTGATCGAAGTACTGGCGGCGAATATTGATTTTATCCAGTCCCGAATAACTACCACCGAGCCAGAGCACTCCGTTGGGGTCGAGCAGGACACTCATCAGATTGTTGTCGCTGATGTCGCGAAAGCTGCGGGAGTCGTTTCTGTGGTAGCGGGCACGCCAACGGTCGGTTTTTTCCAGCTCAATCAGACCGGCACCCGGTGCTATCGCCCAGATTTCCTCGGCCGAGGCCAGGGTAAAGTCCCGGATATCACCATGGAAGAACCCCTGGGGTTCACTCTGCCAGAGTATTTTTGCACTATGGGTATCCATCTCGTACTGCCACAGCTCTTTGCCGATGGCGAGATAAGCGACATTGCCGATGCTGTGGATTTGGTTGACCGGGCTGGTGGAGGGCAACTTGAGCTTAACTATGTTGTTGCTGCTGATGGCATAGGTGCCGTGGGCCTGGGTGCCCACCAATAAATATTCGTCTTCGATATTGCCCAGGCTGGTAATTTTGGGTGTCAGGGCATTGCCAAGGGGAATGGGGCGAATTTGGCCACTCTTGCGCTGCATGGCAAACAAGCCCCTTTCTGTGCCTATCCAAAGGCTGTCGCCTATCACAGCCAGACGGGTGACCCTGAGCTCACTTAAACCATCGGCTTCACCGTAGCGAGTAAACTTGCCGGTTTGCAGATCCAAACGGTTCAGACCCTGGGTGTAGGTGCTGACCCACAGCAAGCCTTCCGGGTCCTGTACTATGTCTGTGATGTAGCCTTCCGACAGGCTGTTGGTATTGCTGGGATCGGGTAAGAAGACGCCAAATTCCTGGCCGTTGAAATAGTGCAGACCATCCTGACTGCCTGCCCAGAGCATGCCAGCCTTATCGGTGTAGAGGCGGGTGATGGTGTTTTGATTCAGGCCGTCACTGCTGCTGAAATGCTGAAATTCCAGAGTGTTGTGATAGTGATAGCTGCCGTGTTCTGCGCTGGCGGGTACGGTGCCAAACAGCAGAATCAAACTCAACAGAGCGCAAAATAGTGCTCGAAACATGCTTCTCCAATCTTCAAGGTATTGGCCTGTGCGCAGTTGGCTGCGTCTATTTAAGACCCGGATTTACAGTGCCGGGCGGCATGGATGCACTGCTATCCTTGCAGAGGTGGAACCTGGTGTTTCATTTTTGTTGTCAGTGTTAGATTTTAGCGTCGGGGATAGGTGTGTCAATTTGCATGTAACACAAAAAGATAAAAAGAAAAAAGGCCCCGCCGGAAGGGAATAAGCGGAGCCCTCAAAAAGGATATGGCATAGAGGTGGGTTAAGCTTGAGGCACCCTTACAGTGCCTTCCATCAGGATGCGCGCCGAGCGGCTCATGATGGCCTTGGTGACAGTCCACTGGCCGTCCACCTGTTTGGCCTCGGCGCCTACGCGTAACGTGCCGGACGGATGGCCGAAACGCACCGCCTGACGCTCGCCGCCACCGGCGGCAAGATTCACCAATGTGCCGGGAATGGCGGCCGCCGTGCCTATGGCCACCGCAGCTGTGCCCATCATGGCGTGGTGCAGCTTGCCCATGGACAGCGCCCGGACCAGCAGGTCGACTTCATCCTCAGCCACTGTCTTGCCGCTCGACACCACATGGGTCATGGGGTTGGTCACAAAGGCCACCTTGGGGGTGTGCTGGCGGGTTTTGGCTTCATCCAGGGTCTTGATAAGCCCCATCCTGATGGCGCCGTGGGCACGCAGCTGCTCAAACATGGCAAGGGCCACCGGATTGCCATTGATGGCCTCCTGCAGCTCATCGCCGCGATAACCCAGGTCTTCGGCGTTGACGAAAATCGTGGGGATACCGGCGTTTATCAGGGTCGCGCGGATTTTACCGCTCGGGTGCACCTCGGAGGGTACTTCCAGCTCGTCCACCAGATTGCCGGTGGGGAACATGGCGCCACCATCCTCTCCATCATCCGCAGGATCGACAAACTCCAGCACGATTTCGGCGGCCGGAAAGGTCACCCCATCCAGTTCAAAATCACCGGTTTCCTGCACTTCGCCGTTGGTCACGGGCACATGGGCAATAATGGTTTTACCGATATTGGCCTGCCAGATCCGCACTTCGCAGATACCGTTTTCAGGCACCCGGGAAGCATCCACCAAACCCGCGTGAATCGCAAAGGCGCCGGCGGCGGTGGACAGGTTGCCGCAGTTACCGCTCCAGTCGACGAAGGCGGTGTCGATGGACACCTGACCGTAGAGGTAATCCACATCGTGACCGGGCACGCTGCTTTTATTCATGATCACGCACTTGCTGGTGCTGGACGTGGCGCCGCCCATGCCGTCGGTGTGCTTGCCATAGGGGTCGGGGCTGCCAATCACCCGCAGCAGCAGCGCATCACGCTCTGCACCCGGCACCCGGGCCGCCTCAGGCAAATCGTCGAGGCGGAAAAACACCCCTTTGGAGGTTCCGCCACGCATATAGGTGGCAGGAATGCGGATCTGTGGTTTAAACATTTTAATCTCCAAAAAACGATTGGGGCGGAACCTCAGCGGCAGAGGGAACTGCCGCCAGACATGTCAGTGCCTGCGGGCAAGGAAAAATCGCATTTTTTCGCAGCGACAAGGCGAAGCGGTTGATACCGCGAAGCCGGACCGACAGGGCCGCCACGCATATAGGTAGCAGGAATGCGGATCTGTGGTTTAAATGCCATGGCATTGAATCCTATGATTTAAATTGGTTCTGAAATCTGTTCCCGTCTTCTCAGGCCCTGGCTATTTCAGACGCCGGTATGTTGCGCGTGGGGCGAGGCGGCCGCGCGCAGTGCAGGAGGTCCTGCATGAGCACGGCCAACAAAGCCCTGGGCGCAACAGGCCGCGTTATGAATTGGCCAAGAAGTCCTGGGCGAAGCGTTGGAGAACTCCCCCTGCCTCATAAATGGACACTTCTTCGGCGGTATCCAAACGGCAGCGCACAGGCACTTCCACTGTTTCGCCATTTTGGCGACGGATAAGGAGCGTTAGCTCGGCACCCGGGGTGCGCTCGCCCTTCACATCGAAGGTTTCAGTGCCGTCTATGCCGTAGGTCATGCGGGTTTCGCCGGGCATAAATTCCAGCGGCAACACGCCCATGCCCACCAGGTTGGTGCGGTGAATACGCTCGAAGCCTTCGGCCACAATCACTTCGACACCGGCAAGACGCACGCCCTTGGCGGCCCAGTCACGGCTGGAGCCCTGACCGTAGTCCTTACCGGCCACTATGATCAGTGGCTGCTTGCGCTCCATGTAGGTTTCAATGGTTTCCCACATGCGCAGTACCTTGCCCTCGGGCTCGAGGCGAGCGAGCGAGCCCTGCTTCACCTTGCCGTCAGCATCCTTCACCATCTCGTTAAAGAGCTTGGGGTTGGCGAAGGTGGCGCGCTGGGCAGTCAGGTGGTCGCCCCTGTGGGTGGCGTAGGAGTTAAAGTCTTCCTCCGGCAGGCCCATTTTGGCGAGATACTCACCGGCGGCGGAGCTTGCCAGAATCGCGTTGGAAGGCGACAGGTGATCTGTGGTGATGTTGTCACCCAGCACCGCCAGTGGCCGCATACCGCTTAAAGTCCGCTCACCGGCAAGGGCGCCTTCCCAGTAGGGCGGGCGGCGGATGTAGGTGCTCTGTGGGCGCCAGTCGTAAAGTGGCTTCTCGGTGCCGTATTCCACGGCGAGATTAAACATGGGGTCGTACACGGCGCGAAACTGCTCAGGCTTCACCGATGACTTGATGATGGCATCGATTTCCGCATCTTCTGGCCACAGGTCTTTAAGGGTCACTGCATTGCCAGCATCGTCTATGCCCAGCACATCTTTTTCGATATCGAAGCGCACTGTGCCCGCGATGGCGTAGGCCACCACCAAAGGCGGCGAAGCCAGAAACGCCTGCTTGGCATAGGGGTGAATACGGCCGTCGAAGTTACGGTTGCCCGACAGCACGGCGGTGGCGTACAGATCCCGCTCGATGATTTCCTGCTGGATGACTGGGTCCAGCGCGCCACTCATGCCGTTACAGGTGGTACAGGCAAACGCAACAATGCCAAAGCCGAGCTGTTCAAGGTACGGCAAGAGACCTGCTTCTTTCAGGTACAGCTCCACCGCCTTGGAGCCGGGGGCCAGTGAGGTTTTCACCCATGGCTTGCGCACCAGACCTTTTTGCACCGCGTTGCGGGCAATGAGGCCTGCGGCAATCACGTTGCGGGGGTTACTGGTGTTGGTACAGCTGGTGATAGCGGCGATGATCACCGCGCCATCGGGCATCTTGCCTGATTCTTCTTGCCAGTCGGCGGCAATACCCTTGGCGGCCAGATCGCTGGTGGCCAAACGGGCATGGGGGTTGGAAGGCCCCGCCATGTTGCGCACCACGCTGGAGAGGTCAAACGTCAGTATCCGGCCATAGTCGGCACCCGTCATGGCATCCGCCCACAGGCCTGTGGTTTTGGCATAGTTTTCAACCAGCTCGACCTGCTTTTCATCACGGCCGGTGAGGCGCAGATAGTCGATGGTCTGCTCGTCGATATAGAACATGGCGGCGGTGGCGCCATATTCGGGGGTCATGTTGGAGATGGTGGCACGGTCGCCCAGGGTGAGCGCCTTGGCGCCTTCGCCGAAGAACTCAAGGTAGGCACCCACCACCCGCTCTTTACGCAAAAATTCGGTCAAGGCCAGCACCACGTCGGTGGCGGTAATGCCGGGGTTTGGCTTGCCGGTGAGCTCAACACCAACGATATCCGGCAGACGCATCCAGGAAGCGCGGCCCAGCATCACGTTTTCGGCTTCAAGGCCACCCACGCCGATGGCGATAACGCCGAGGGAATCCACGTGGGGGGTGTGGCTGTCGGTGCCGACGCAGGTGTCGGGGAAGGCGATGCCGTCACGCACCTGAATAACCGGTGACATCTTTTCCAGGTTGATCTGGTGCATGATGCCGTTGCCGGGGGGGATCACATCCACATTGCGGAAGGCCTTTTTGGTCCAGTTGATAAAGTGGAAGCGATCGTCGTTGCGTCTGTCTTCGATGGCACGGTTTTTCTCAAAGGCATCCTTCTCGAAGCCGCCGTGCTCCACCGCCAGTGAGTGATCCACAATCAGCTGGGTTGGCACCACAGGATTCACCTTGGCC
Organism: Shewanella amazonensis SB2B; assembly: GCF_000015245.1. NCBI lineage: Bacteria > Pseudomonadati > Pseudomonadota > Gammaproteobacteria > Alteromonadales > Shewanellaceae > Shewanella > Shewanella amazonensis. The sequence continues at coordinate 3,916,719 of NC_008700.1, read as the reverse complement.
GGGTCGCCGCCCTTGGCAGCAATGGCATCACGCAGGCCGGCAAGGTCCACCAGGGCCGTTTGGCCGAGAATGTCGTGGCACACCACGCGAGCCGGGAACCAGGGGAAGTCGAGGTCTTGCTTACGGAAAATCAGCTGGCTTAAGAAGTCGTTCAGGCGCGCGGGCTCGGCCTTGCGGAGCAGGTTTTCGGCCAGTACCTTGGAGGTGTAGGGCAGTTTGTCGAAGGCGCCGGGGGCGATGGCGTCCACCGCCTCGCGGGTATCGAAGAAGCTTAAATTGGTGCCGGGCAGCGGCTTACGGAATTGAGTGTTCATAACGGCGTTCCAGACAGGCAAAAGGGCGCGAATAATGAGTGGCTGTTGTTTTTGTGCGGCGGGCGTTATTGGGGCCGACTGCTCGTCGGCCCCGCTGTTATCAGCCGCGCTCGCTGATTGGGGTCACGCTGCGCAGTTCCACACCCACATAATCGGCGCTTGGGCGGATGATGCGGTTGTTGCTGCGCTGCTCCATCACGTGGGCAGTCCAGCCGCTCACCCGTGAACATACGAATATGGGGGTGAACAGCTTGGTGGGGATGCCCATGAAGTGATAGGCGCTGGCATGGAAGAAGTCGGCGTTACAGAAGAGCTTCTTTTGTTCCCACATAAAGGCTTCGCAGGCCACGGAAACACGGTACAGACGGTCGTCGCCATATTCCTTGGCGAGCTTTTCAGACCATTCTTTGATGATGGCGTTACGAGGGTCGGATTCGCGGTAGATGGCGTGACCAAAGCCCATGATTTTTTCTTTGCGCTCCAGCATACCGGCCAGTACGTCGCGGGCGTGCTGCTCATCGCGCATGTCCTGGATAAGCTCCATGGCCGCCTCGTTGGCGCCGCCGTGCAGCGGGCCGCGCAGTGAACCGATGGCACCGGTTACGCAAGAGTGCATATCAGACAGGGTCGAGGCACAGACGCGGGCAGTAAAGGTAGAGGCGTTGAACTCGTGCTCTGCGTAGAGGATGAGGGATACATCCATTACCCGGGCATGCAGGGCAGAAGGCGCCTTGCCGTGCAGCAGGTGCAGGAAGTGGGCACCGATTTGCTCGTCATCGGTCTCGGTTTCGATGCGCACGCCATCGTGGCTGAAACGATACCAGTAGCAGATGATGGACGGGAACACCGCCAGCATGCGGTTGGTTACATCAAACTGGTCGGCAAAGCTGTGTTCGGTTTCCAGGTTGCCCAGCATAGAGCAGCCGGTACGCAGCACATCCATGGGATGGGCATTGGCGGGGATGCGCTCCAGCACTTCTTTCAGTGCCTGTGGCAGGCCGCGCAGGCCTTTGAGCTTGGCGCGGTAGTTGTCCAGCTCCAGTTGAGTGGGCAGCTCGCCGTACAGAATGAGAAAGGCCACTTCTTCGAAGCTGGCGTTTTCGGCCAGATCTTTTACGTCGTAGCCACGGTAGGTGAGGCCTGAGCCGGATTTACCTACTGTGCTCAGGGCGGTTTCACCGGCGCTCTGACCACGCAGGCCTGCACCACTCAGTTTTTTATCGGTTGTCTCAGCCATTTTGCATTCCCTCGTAAACTCGTTTGTTCTTGGTTGCCGGCATCGGTAGGGCGATGGGGTCCCGGCGCTGATTTATGGATTACTTTGTTCGCCACGGATTTTTGCCGGGGCGGGAAGCAGCTACTGCCTGGGCCTTATGCCCCGCTGTCTTCGTCCTTGCTTGTCTTTTACTTGTTCAGGCCTGCGGCCTTATTTGTTTTTGCCTTCAGCAAAGAGGCGGTCCAGCGTGTCTTCAAAGCTGTGGTAGTTCAAAAACTCGTACAGCTCTTTCCGGCTTTGCATGGTGCTGAGCACATTGCGCTGGTGGCCATCGTTCATCAGTGCCTGCATCACCTTAAGGGCGGCCTGGTTGGCGGCGCGGAAGGTGCCGAGTGGATAGAGCACCATATCGGCTCCGGCTTCATACAGGGCTGACTTGTCGAACAGCTCGGTTTGACCGAATTCGGTCATATTGGCGAGGATGGGCGCTTTTACCGCGTCCTTGAACTTGCGGTACTGTGGCAGCTCGGTCAGGGCCTCGGCAAAAATCATGTCGGCACCGGCCTCGATATAGGCCTGGGCACGCTCTATACCGGCATCCAGCCCTTCAACGGCTACCGCGTCGGTGCGTGCCATGATGACGAAGTTCTCATCGGTGCGGGCATCCACGGCGGCCTTGATGCGGTCAACCATCTCTTCGGTGCTCACCACGGCCTTGTTGGGGCGGTGGCCGCAACGCTTTTGCGACACCTGGTCTTCCATATGCACCGCGGCAACACCAACCTTTTCAAATTCCTTGATGGTGCGGGCGATGTTGAAGGCGCCGCCCCAGCCGGTGTCTATGTCGACCAGCAGTGGCAGCTGGGTGGCCGAGGTGATGCGGCCGGCATCAATCAGCACATCATTCATGGAGGTCATGCCCAGATCCGGCAGACCATAAGAGGCGTTAGCCACCCCGGCGCCCGACAGATAGAGAGCCTGAAAGCCGGTCTTTTCGGCCATCAGAGCGAAATAGGCGTTGGTGGTACCTACGATTTGCAGTGGCTTGGAGCGTGCCAGTGCGTCGCGAAAACGCTTGCCTGCGCTGTGGGTCATGCTGTCTCTCCCTTTAATTGCTGTGTATTGGCGAAGGTAAGCGAGCTGTGCTCACGGGCGCTTGCCTCGGCCTTGAGTTCTTTAAGACGTGCCTCTGTGTTGCGGCGTCCCTGTTCGATATGGCGCTGCATCAACAGCGCCGCCAGCTCGCCATCACGCTCGGCAATGGCCTCGACTATGCGTCTGTGTTCGGCTATTGCCCGGCTTGGGCGCTGGTGGTTGCTGCACTGATAACGGTACATGCGCAGCAGGTGGTACAGGCCGCCCATCAGGGTTTCCTGCAGGTGTTTGTTGCCGCTGGCGCGGATGATTTGGTAGTGGAAGTCCACGTCACCCTGCTCCTGAAAATAGGTGTCGCCCTGTTTGAGCGCGGCTTCCTGACGTTCGAGCAGCGCCTGCAATTCGACAAGTTGTGCTTCAGTAATGCGTTCGGCTGCGAGGCGACAGGCCATGGCTTCCAGGGTGGAGCGCAGGTCATAGAGGTCGTTCAGCTCTTCCACCGACAGCTGTGCCACCCGGGCACCCACATGGGGCATGCGTACCACCAAACGTTGGCGCTCGAGGGTTTGCAGGGCTTCACGGGTGGGGCCTCGGCTGATGCCGAATTGGGCGGCCAGTGCCTGCTCATTTATCTTGCTGCCCGGGGCCAGTTCGCCCTTGATGATGGCAGTTTGAATCGCACTCAGGATCTGATCGGCCAGGGTGGCCGCGCCGCGCTCGCTGGCGCCGCGTTCAGTGCTGAGATCTTTCGGGGTACTCTGGCTCATTGGGTGCTTGTTGCCGCTTTGGCTGCGGCCCTGTCGCTGACAATGGTTGAAAATTAGACCTCTTGCGGTGGATTGTCAACAATCCGTTGACGTAGACGTAAGTCTAAGTATTGGCGCTCTTTGATTTAAATATTAATTAAAGTATTGATATTAAAGGTTTGTCTATCAAATCCTTGTTTGCTGTTTTGTTTGCGTTACAACACGGGAGAAAGATTTATTGTCAACAACTGGCGGTTTTGCACTTTGTCTGTAAGGCATGGGATGATGTGGCCATCAGCCAATCAAGGGTAGCTGTGGTGGACGTATTTCGCTTCAAAAGCCGCGGCCCTGTTAGAGCAAAGAAACGATGGAAAAGATTTTGGTGAGCGCCTGTCTGCTGGGCGAAGCGGTGCGATACGATGGTAAAGATAATTTGGTGGAGTCGTCCCTGTGGCAAGGCTGGCAGCAACAGGGACGCTTGGTTGGCATCTGCCCCGAGTGCGCCGGCGGTTTGCCCACGCCCCGCCCGCCGGCAGAAATACAAGCGCCAGACCCAAAGCAGGCCATTCGGGTCATCACAGAGACGGGGGAGGATGTGACAGATGCCTTCGTGCGGGGCGCTGAAGCTGCTTTAAGGCTTGCCCGAAAGGAAAATATTCGTTTTGCCATTCTCAAAGCCCGCAGCCCGTCCTGCGGCAAGGGGCTGATTTACGATGGCAGCTTTTCCCGTACCCTGAGTGAGGGCGACGGCATTACCGCAGCGCTGCTGAGTCAGCACGGCATAGAAGTCTTTACCGAGTATCAGCTGCAACAATTGACTGAGCGGCTGGTGCAGATTGGTGATTGAGTTGGGTCAGCGGTCTCTGGTGTGACAATTGGCTTATAAATAATTGGGTTAAGCGAGCACTGTCTTCCTCGGGAAATAAACGTGAGCCATAGCCACCACTATAATCAGCCCATTCTGCCGCTTTAAGTACCACCTCCAGTCTGCCGCTGCGCTCAACCATAAACACCACATGTTGCTGCGCTTCCTCTCTCAGAAACTGGTCTGCGAGCAACAATTTTGCTTCGTCGGTATTAAGCGCCTTATAGGCTATACGATAGGTGTCATGGGTTTGGTTAATGTTGTGGCGTTGTTCCCGGGAGTAGTTGGCGCCTTGCTTACTTTGCCCTATATACACTTGGAAACAGTAGCTGTTGCTAAGGGCGAGCGCTTTGAGTAACTGATGGCCTGGTGCGATTTTTACCGCCAATTCAGCTGTTTGCTTGCATGGCGTGGAAGGGGCGACAACAGCTTCAGAACTGTCCGCAGCTGATGACAGCGAGAGGAGCACACTGCTAATGAAGACAAATGCGTAAGTGATTTTGGTCATGGTGCCCGTCCCTGGTATGACGCTGTGACTGCAGGCCGCTTTTAACCCGCTTATAGCATATTAAGCGATTACAGCAGTAAGGCAACAGGGTTTTCAGCGCGGTTTACAGGGCTTTAAAAGATAAAAAGGACAGCATTTCAACTGCCGTCCTGAATCGCGTCTTGGAGTAGCTATTTTCGCACTGAGCGCAAAGTGACTCAGTGGCCACGCTCGGCCAGTTCACGGTAGCTGCTGGTGCTGGCTTTGTGCTCGGCCAGTAGCTCGTGGATTTGTTCATCCTTTTGCAGCCAGATGTCATTGAGCCAACGCTGGAATTGGGCCCGGTATTCGGCGCTGCTGAAGTACTGTTTGTCATCCACTTCGGGCACCGGCAGTGCTTCTATTCTGATAACAATTTTACTCACCTTGCCCTGCATTACGCCGGCTAGAATGTCTTTTGGGGCATCCGGGTAAACCACGGTGACGTTCAAGAGGTGGCTGAACTGCTCACCCATGGCAGAAAGTGCGAACGCGATACCGCCTGCTTTGGGGCGCAGCAGGTAGCGATAGGGCGAGTTTTGCCGGTCGCGCTTTTCTTCGGTAAAGCGGCTGCCTTCCACATAGTTGATGATGGAAGTGGGCAGATCGCGGAATTTTTCGCACGCCTTGCGGGTCGTTTCCAGATCCTTGCCCTTGAGCTTGGGATTCTTTTTCAGCTTCTCGGGGCTGGTACGGTTCATAAAAGGCATGTCCAGCGCCCAGCAGCCCAGCCCCATGATGGGCACATAAATCAGTTCTTTTTTGAGAAAGAACTTGAGCATGGGAATGTGGTTCCGAAGGATATAGGTCTGCGCCGCAATGTCGAAGCCGCTCAAGTGGTTGCTTATCACCAGATACCAGCCGTTTTTATCCAGCTGTTCCAGACCTTTGACGTCCCATTCGATTTTGGCAATCAGCTTGAGGATGGCGCCGTTGAGAGTGGCCCAAAGCCACATAAAACGGTTCATCAGCATGGTGACCCGGACACGGCCCGCCTTGAAGGGCGTCAGCAGTTTGAACAGACCACCGATGCACACCAGGGAACCACAGATGGCGGTGTTGATAATGAGCAAGCTACCGCTTATGAAAAACAGCAGCGGCCCCGGCAAAAAGTTAAGCATGTTGTTCAGAAACCTCAGTTTTTATCTCTTTCTCACCGGAAAGCTGTTTCAGGATGCCGTCTTTGCGGGCCCAGATCTGGTTGAGCTGTTCCTGGAAGTCCTGCTTAAACTCTCGGTCGTTGATGTAGTCACCGCGCATCTCGCTGGCAATGTCAGCCACCGTCACGTGCACGCGGATTTCATCCACCTGGCCGGAAATAAAGTCCCAGAAGCTGGGGACCTTTCCGGGGTAGTAAATGGCCACGTCCACCAACTTGTGGATTTGCTCGCCCATGGCCGAGAGCGCAAACGCCATACCGCCAGCTTTGGGGCGCAGCAAATGTTGGAAGGGCGAGTTTTGCTTCTTGTGTTTGGCGGCCTGAAAACGGGTACCTTCCACAAAATTCATTACACTCACCGGTTTGTCTTTGAATTTGGCACAGGCGCGGCGGGTTATTTCAATGTCTTTGCCCTTCAGCTTGGGATTCTTTTTCAGCTCGGCGGTGGAATAGCGGCGCATAAAAGGAAAATCCAGTGCCCACCAGGCGAGACCCAGCACAGGCACATAGAGCAGCTGTTGCTTGAGGAAGAACTTCAGGAAGGGGATCTTGCGGTTAAAAATACGTTGCAGCACCAGAATATCGACCCAGCTCTGGTGGTTGGCGATTACCATATACCACTCGTCACGGGTCAGTTCAGCGTCACCGAGTACCTCAATGCGCACTGGGTGCAGCACATTTTGGATAAACCCGTTCACTGAAATCCAGTTGGAGGCGCAACCATCCACCAGATGTGACATCAGTTTGCGCAGGGCAGGAATGGGCAGCAGCTTTACCAGACCAAGCAGCAGGATAGGCACAAACCAAAACAGGGTGTTAAGTGTGTAACCCAGAAAAGCCAATGAGCCTCGGATAAGCGACAACAGCGCGCGCATTCATACCTCCAGAAATTTGTGGAGGCCTATGTTAACCGTGAATGCCCTATTGCTCAATCGTACTGCCACGCCAATACGGCTGGCACTACCAGTAACGAGGTTTTTACCGGTGGCACTGGCTTAGTGGGGGTAATTGCACTGTACTTAAATAACACGCGTCTGATTCATACTGTGGAAATCTCTGAATGTCTCTGTTGAACCGCTTTTTAGTTTTGATTTCAATGTCTTTTCTGGTGGTTGATGCTACGGCGTCAGAACCCGTGCTCACCATGGGTTACCGCACCACCGAAAAACAGCCTTTCATTGCCGAGGCGCCGGATAATCGTGGGTTGTTTGAAGACATGTACCTTGAGGCGGCAAGACGTATTGGTGTGTCGCTTCAGATAGTCCGTTTACCCAAGGTGAGGGTTATCAAAGGGTTGATGGATGGCAGCGTGGACTTTTATCCTCAATTTACCTTCAGCGACAATCGGCAGGGCTATTGTCAGTTTGTGGCCAATGGCCTCAAAGTTAACTACTACGCCATTTCCCGCCCAGAGGTGAAACGGCTCGAGCAGGTAGAGGACTTTGATGGGTTGGTGTTACTTCATGTCCTCGGTAATCCAGATTATCTGGGGATGCTCGGTTTTGGAGCCGCCAGTGTTACCCGGGTCGATGTGGCCGAAATGGACCTGCAAAAAGCCATTCATATGATTGAGAAGGGGAGAGCAGATGCCTACCTGTATGAGGCCGAACCCCTTGAATATGCCCTGGCACAGAGCGGCAGCACCAGGTTGCGCTTGCATCGGCAACTGCACAAGGACGAGGAATGGGCAAGCCTGGGATTTTCCAAAAAGTCCAGATGGGCGAAGCTTGAACCAAACCCTGAATACGACCCCTCAAGGCCCATCAATGTGGGGAATCAGCCCCAGCGTTTTGAGGCAGGGAGTGTACCGGCGCGCCTGGCCCTGGCACTGTCTGAGATGCGGCACGATGGCACGCTGGATGCGTTTTACCAAAAGTACCTGAACACAGCCACAGATAAGCTTCACACAAAAGACCACTGACGTCGCTGTCAGCGCGCTTCAATCATCCAGCGCTTCAATTACCCTGCGCTTCAATTTCCCCGGCGGCCAGATAATCGGTGCCAAGTGTGCACTATTATCTCATCCCTGGGCAGGAGCGAATGGTGGAGCTCATCATCAATCTGAATCCCGCCTTATTTTCGCGGTACTGCATCCGAGATACTTATGGCTCTTTACCCAGAATCCAAAAAGAATGATTCCTCAAAAATCAGTCCTTTGTTGCTTTATGGAATGTGATAGAGTCAGCGCCCAAGTTGCTGCCCAAGATTGGCAAGTAGCCTGTCCATGGCCCTGTAACCCAGCGCCTGTGCGATATGGCGCCTCTCTACCATGTGGCTGTTTTCCAAATCTGCGATAGTGCGGGCGACCCGCTGCAGGCGATGAAAGCTGCGCACCGACAGCCCGAGGCGATTGACACTCTGTTCAAGAAAGCTGAGATCTGCGCTGCTAAACCCAGCGTTTTTCAGTGCCTTGCCCGAGAGTTCGGCATTCAGCACTCCCGCCCGGGCAAGCTGCCTTTCCCTGGCGCGGTGAACACGCTGGGCGACGCTTTGGCTGGTTTCACCATTATTGCCTTCCTGAGTCAGGGTGCCCGGTGGCAGAGGGGGCACCTCGATGGACAAATCGAAGCGGTCAAGAAAAGGGCCGGATAGCCTGCCGAGGTAGCGGTTTATCTGATCAGGGCTTGAGCGGCTGCCTGGTCCCATGCTGCCGCAGGGGCTGGGATTCATGGCGGCAATTAATTGAAATCGGCTGGCGAAAGTAAGCTTTGCGGCAGCCCGGGAAATCACCACTTCGCCGGTTTCCATGGGTTCGCGCAAACAGTCGAGCACCTTGCGGGGGAATTCTGCCAGCTCATCGAGAAATAACACGCCCCGGTGGGCGAGTGAGATTTCGCCGGGCTTGGGCACACTGCCACCCCCAACCAGGGAAATGGCTGAGCAGGTGTGGTGTGGCGACCTGAAAGGGCGGCGATGGAACTCACCGGGTTTGATATTGAGACCTGCCACTGAGTGCAGTGCAGCAACTTCGAGGGCTTCATCATAGCCAAGTGGTGGGAGCAGCCCCATGATGCGGCTTGCGAGCATGGTTTTACCGCAGCCGGGCAAACCGAGCATCAAGAGATTGTGCGAGCCTGCTGCGGCGATTTCCAATGCCTGCTTGGCTTGATACTGACCTACAACGTCACTCAGGCATAGCACATTGGCCTGTGTATCATCGAGCCATTCTGCGCCTTGCTCCAGCCCCGGCAGGGACTGCTGGCCGTGAAGGAAGGCCACCAGATGCACCAACTGGCTGCACAGGCGAATGGCGGGATAATCCACCAGTTCAGCATCGGCGCGGTTCGCCAGCGGTAATATGAGTTCGCGTCCATCGCGGCGAGCCGCCACAATAACGGGCAACAGGCCCGGGCAATGGCGAATATCACCGGACAGGGCCAGCTCGCCAACGAATTCGCGGTCTTTCAGGCTGGTGAGGGGGATTTGACCGGAGGCGGCGAGAATGCCGATGGCGATGGGAAGATCGTAACGGCCTCCCTGCTTGGGCAGATCGGCAGGGGCGAGATTCACTGTGATACGGCGCATGGGGAACTCGAACCCGGCGTTCACCAGGGCGCTGCGTACCCGTTCTCTGGCCTCTTTGACAGAGGCCTCGGGCAGGCCAACCAGATTAAAGGCGGGCAGGCCATTGGCCAGATGCACTTCAACGGTAACCGCCGGGGCTTCAACCCCCAGGCTTGCTCGGGTGGCGACACAGGCAATGGCCATGGGACAAGTCCTTTTGTTCCAAAGATGACCTAAGCTTAGCAGGTGTCGGGAAAATGTAATCCCATGGTGTTTTATCTTATCAAGAGCCAGGGGCACCGATTGCTACATTGCATTGTGTTATCAAATGTGAGATTTATGGTTAAATTGACTGTAAAACATAATCAGGGAAGATGCTCCACCGGCACGGATACAAGGCTCTTGGGAGATTAAGGTGTGCTCATGCGGCTGTTGTTTATCTTGGGGTTCTGGCTGATTTTTTCCCCTGCTTATGCAAAAACGCCAGTGTTGTTTCTGAATCCGGGATACAGCAGCGAAAGTTTTTGGGGCGATGTGGATAGCTTGCTTGAGGCAAGCGCCGCCCGCTTGGACATGCAAGTCGAGACCCTGCACTCAAACCGTAATCACTTCGATATGATACGCCAGGCCTCGGAAGTGGCCGGTCGCGCCAAGCTGCCTGCATTCGTGCTGATGGTCAACGAAAAGCACGGCGGTCTTCGGATGCTGGAAGCTTTTTACCTCAAACCCGTTTATATCCAATTCATCCTCAATGACATCAGTATCGAAGAGCGTCAAAACCTGCTTAAGGATCCCCATTGGCGCACCTACTTGCTGCCGGCGGTCATCCCGGACAATCAGGATGTAGGCAACCTGACAGCGATGGCCCTGGTGAAAAAACTGGGCGAGCAGCCTGCCCAGTTGGTGCTGATTTCCGGCGATAAAACCACCCCCGCCTCAGTGGAGCGAACCCAGGGGGCCCTGGCCGTGTTTCAGGCACAGTCGGATGTCACTGTGGAGCAAACCGTCTATGGGCAGTGGCAGGAAGATAAGGCCTATCAGCAGGCTCAGGTGCTCCTTCAGCGCTATCCCGCAATAAAAGCGGTATGGACCGCCAACGATCATATGGCCTTTGGAGTCATTCGGGCGCTGAAAGAAAAGCAGCTTACGCCGGGGAAAGATGTGTTGCTGTCCACCATAAATACCTCACCACAGGTGCTGGCTCTCAGACGAGCCGGGGAAATAAATGCCCTGGGCGGAGGGCACTTTCTGGCCGCAGGCATTGCGCTGGCAAATATTCGTCAGTTCAAGGATACCGGCGAGTACCCACAGGTGCATATATCACTGTTTCGGTTGTTAGAGCCCGACACGCCGCTGTTTGATGCACTGGAAAAGCGGGACTGGGCCGGGCTTTTGGATCAGGTGCTTGACCCCACAAGGATACCCGGAAGTCTGTAAGCGCGTTTCCGGTGTCAATCTCATTAGAATAAAGGTGAACTGTTGAGCTCCAGAGTACATTCCATCAGCAGCAAGGTGACAGGTATGATCATTGGCGTCAGCACCCTGTTGGCGCTCGTCACCATGCTTATCCAGTTTGTGTGGAACTATCTGGGCGCGGTGGACAACGCCAAGGCCGAAATTCGTGGTTACAGCGAGCTGATATTGCCGTCTATCGCCCAGGCGTTGTGGGATGCCGACAGGCCACTGCTGAATGATCTGGTTTCGGCTGTGTCGCGTTTGCCCGCTGTCAGCTTTGTTGAATTGTCCAGCCTCGATGGTTTCACTGTGCGTTCGGATAATGCGGCCAATTCGGCGCAGACCAATCCCAACGCCCGGATTGAAATGCCTGTGCTGTTTGAACAGCAGCCAATTGCCACACTGCGGGTGGTTCTCAGCAACAGCGAAATCTATCGGATGCTGTGGCAGCAGATGGTGTTTCTGGTGCTGGGAAACGGTATTAAAACCCTGGTCATGGCATTCGTTATTCTATCGCTGCTCAAACATTTGGTGATTGGGCGTCTTGCCCGTTTATCGGCCTTTGCCAATACCGTGAGTTTGGCCAATGGTGAACGTATCAATAAGCCCTTTTGGCCCGCCAATGAACAGGATGAAATAGGCTCGGTGGGCCGGGCACTTGAGGCCATGTACCACAGACTCAGATCAGATTTGGCGCTTATCCGCATGCAACAGCGCCAGTTGGCAAGAAGAGGCAGGGCACTGAGCCATACCGTGGCGGCACAGGACTCACAGCTGAACTGGCTTGCCAATGCCAACAGTCTGCTGGCCAAGGTGAGTCTGCAGTTTCTGGCAGCCACCAGTGCGGATGCCAGCAAAGAGCTGAATCATTTCACCCGTGAGCTTGGTGCATTGTTGGGGGTTGAGCGGGTCAGTGTGCTCGAGTTTGTGAAGGGTAAGGCAACCTATCGCAGCTTTTGGTCATCGAATGAATCTGATGCGCCAGCCAGTGAGTTGGTGATTGATAACCTGCCACTTTTAAAACAAAAGTTTGGCCACAGTCATACGCTGGTCATTGAGGATGTCGAAAGCCTGAAGGATTCGTCATCGCAGGAATACCGTTATATGAAGCAACTGGGGATTGTGTCGGTTGCCGGGTTTGCCATTGCAGATGGTGACACCCTGTTGGGGGTGCTGTTGGTGGCCAACCACCGCTTGCCTCTGAATTGGAGTCCGGAAAAAACGCACATACTGACCCAGTTTGCCTCGGCATTGAATGAGTTGTGGCTTAGAGAGCGGCACGAAAACCGAATGTTTGAGCTGCAACAGGAACTGATGCGCGCCAACATGCACCTTGCCAGAGAGGCAGTGACAGATCCCCTGACAGGCCTGACTAATCGTCGTCCCTTCACCGAACGCTTATCGATGCAGCTTGAACAGGGGGGCATACTCCTGATGGCAGATGTGGACTTTTTCAAAGGCTACAACGATACCTATGGCCACGTGGCCGGGGACGATGTGTTGAAAAAGTTGGCAATGGAACTTCAAGCTTTGTTGTCAGACAGCGCCCTGCTGGCGCGTATTGGGGGAGAGGAGTTTGCCCTGATAGCTCCCGTGATGAGCGAAGCCGAACTTGAGGCATTATGCGACAGGCTGCTCACCCATGTCCGCAATCTGGCCATAGAGCACAGGGGATCGCATTTCGGCATAGTGACCCTGAGTTTGGGCGCGATAAACCTGGAGAATAGCAGCAATGTGCGCGATGCCCTGAGTCAGGCCGATGCCAGTCTCTATTTAGCCAAGCAACAGGGGCGTAATCTTGCGGTTATCAATGGTCATGTCAGCCCGGCGGCGAGACAGATGTCTTCTTCCTGAGAGTGTGTCGCTCTGCGGCGGGCTTTGATTTGGTGTAGCCATCCCGGAACTGATCAGATATAGCAATGGCATGAATAGCGGAACTAGCGGGTGGCCGGTTCCAATTGCTTGTTTGCCTGTTCCAGGATTTGTGCGAGCTTTCCGGATGCTCTGAGCAGCGCAATACGCTCATCAAAAAGAAGTTTCAGATTTTCGCTGTTTGGACTTTTGCGGGAAATCAGCACATAGAAAGGCTCAGCGGCGGCGCCGTTAATCAGGCCTTTCTCCAAGGCTGGCAAGGGCGGGGTGTCCATCAAGGCCATCTTGGGCGCGACCAGTTCCAGCCGGTCCAAATAAAAACGGCAGCGGCCCATTTTCAGGGTCTCCGCCAGCTGTTCGTAGCTGGCCATTCGCATCACATCCTTGTCGGCCGCCAGTCCAAAGTTGGCGTAGTTATGGCCTCCAAGACCACAGAGGGCACCGTATTGCCAGAGTTCTTCGGCGGCCGCAACTTCCCGGGGAGCATCAGTGTTTTGTTTCAGAAAAAAATACCCCGGTGTCAGATAATAATAGGGAGCGGATGAGATATAATCCCTGCGGCGTTGATCATTCATTGAGGCACTCATGACGGCGTCCACGGCCCCTGTAGTCAGTGACATCAGGCAGCGCCGCCAGGGTAGGGCTATCACTTCATAGGGAATATCTTCAAATACGTGTTTGAGCACCTCGATGTCGTAACCGGCAAGGGTCTCTGTCTTTTGTTTTCCGTCCCGGACAAAGTAGTTGAAGGGCGGAAACTCGGTGGATTCGACACAAAACACCAAGGGGGACTCGTTCTGGGCATTGGCAGTGGTCGAGAACAGGGTCGCAAAGCTGCAAAACACGAGCGTATATAATAGCTTAAACATAACTCCCCTCCGGCTTTAGCCGCACCCCTGAGTATAGCAAGATATCTGCGTATTGCCTCAGTTGCAGGACGGATTGAAAAATGAGTTTCTTCGAAAATAGTTTGATTATTCTGATGCTTATCGGCATCAGTTGTTTTTTTTCCATGTCGGAAATCGCCCTGGCGGCCTCCCGTAAAATTCGGCTGCGACAGTTGGCCGATGAAGGCAATGAGCGGGCCCGAAAAGTACTTGAGCTGCAGGCTCATCCCGGCAGCTTCTTTACCGTGGTGCAAATAGGCCTCAATGCGGTGGCCATCATGGGCGGTATCGTGGGGGAGTCGGCTTTTACCCCCCATATCATGGCCTTGCTGGATGGTATAGTGCCAGCTAAGTGGCTGGGCCAGTTCAGTTTTATCTTGTCTTTTATGCTGGTGACCAGCCTGTTTATTTTGCTGGCAGATCTAATGCCAAAGCGTATCGCCATGGCTATGCCAGAGCGTGTTGCTGTGTCATTGGTGGGGGCCATGGGCCTGTGCATTACCGTGCTGCGCCCCCTGGTGTGGGTGTTCAATGGCCTCGCCAATGGTTTGTTCCGTATGCTGCGGATCCCCACAGAGCGTAACGATGCCATCACAGAGGATGACATTTACGCGGTGATGGATGCCGGTGCTGAAGCCGGTGTTATCGACAAGGGCGAACAGCAGATGATGGAGAACGTGTTTGAAATGCAAAGCGTTCCTGTGACCTCAGCCATGACACCAAGGGAAAGCCTGGTGTTCTTTCTGCAAAGCGACACCGAAGAAGACATCAAGCGTAAAATCGCCGCCGACCCCCACAGCCAGTTTCTGCTCTGTGATGGCCAGCTGGATGCCATCAAGGGCTATGTGGACTCCAAGGATTTGCTTATCAAGGTGATAAGCGGTCAGGCATTAAACCTGAAAGACCCATCACTGGTACAAACCTGCCCCATTATCCCGGATACCCTGAGCCTGTCTGAGGCGCTGGATTACTTCCGTAACAACAGGGTCGACTTTGCAGTTGTGCTCAATGAGTATGCGTTGGTGCTGGGGGTGGTGACCTTTAACGATCTGCAAAGCGCTGTGATGGGGACCTGGTCGCTGGCCGAAGGTGAAGAACAAATTGTGGCCCGGGATCCTTCGTCCTGGCTGGTGGATGGGGTAACGCCTATTACCGATGTGATGCGTGCCTTTGGCATCGACAGTTTTCCCCAGAGCCAGAACTATGAAACCATCGCAGGTTTCATTATGTTTATGCTGCGTAAAATCCCCCGCCGTACCGACTTTGTGGTCTATGCCGGTTACAAATTTGAAGTGGTCGATATCGACTCATACAAGGTGGATCAGCTGCTGGTGACCAAGGTGGAGTTGCCACCCGGTGCTGAGGATCAGTAACGACCAACATGAAAAAAGGCCGCATTAAGCGGCCTTTTTCGTTGGGGTTCAACTTAATAGTCAATGCACGCGAGAAAGGCAGCAATCAGCGGGTCGTCCCTGCGTTTGGTCTTGCAACAACATCCCAGCTCAAAGGGTGCAATGGCCACCGGGCTTGGAATAAGCGCAATGCGATCGCGCACCGGACTGTGCTGAATCACCACTTCAGGGGTGATACTCACGCCGCAGCCCAGTGCCACCATGGAGATAATGGCCTCGTGTCCCGACACCTTGGCGTATATGTTGGCATTGATCCCCATGGCTTTGAACCAGGCATCGGCGCGGCGTCTTCCGGGACCGTGCTCCGGAATGATAAAGGGCAGCTTGTCCCAGGGAACGGTCTCTTCACCGAGCAGCTCCCGCGCGCGGCACGCCACCTGGGGTGCAATGATACTCAGGGGAATGGTTTCAATCGGCGAAAAATGCAGGTTATCGGGAAAAGGCTCTGGCAAGGCGGCAATGGCGATGTCGGCGCGGTTTTGTTGAACCTCCCCCACCGCGTTGGCAGCATCACCGGTATTGAGCACGATTTCTACCAGGGGGTGCTCGCGGCGAAATCTGTCCAGCAGCTTGGGGAGGTGACTGTAAGCTGCAGTGACCGAGCAATAGAGATTCAGCCTGCCTTTTAGTTGCAATTGATTGGGGTCGATTCGGCTTACCAGCTGCTCCCAGCTATTCATCATATCCTGCGCAAATCGGCGAAATTCCACGCCGGCCGAGGTCAGACTCACGCTGCGATTGTCGCGCTCAAACAGTCGGGTACCGGCTTCTTCTTCCAGTCGTTGCATGGCACGGCTTAAGGTGGATGGGCTCACATGCATCTGCTCCGCCGTGCGGGCAAACTGCAGGGTGTCACACAGGTTTAAAAACAGCTTTATTTCACGAATATCCATGCCAACCTCACAGGTGTCCTGATAGCTATGCCGGACGCCACATCAAAACCTTTCCAGGGTAAGTTTGTTGCAAAAATTGAAATATAAAGTTTCGTTTATATCATTTTGAGCAATGCTATCTCTGTTCTATAGTGAGTTCAATCACAATCGGTTGATGATATTAAGGTCACACTGATTGTTTGAACCCAATTGACGAAGGATAAGTGGTATTCACTATGGCTAACTACTTTAACTCATTGAATTTACGGCAGCAGCTGGCGCAGTTGAGTCAGTGTCGTTTTATGGATCGCAGCGAGTTTGAAAATGGCTGTGACTACATCAAGGGCTGGAATATCGTTATCCTCGGCTGTGGCGCCCAAGGCCTGAACCAGGGTCTGAACATGCGCGACTCCGGCCTGAATATCTCCTATGCCCTGCGCGCTGAGGCTATTGCTGAAAAGCGTGCTTCCTGGAAGAAGGCCACCGACAACGGTTTTACCGTAGGTACCTTTGAAGAGCTGATCCCACAGGCGGATCTGGTACTGAACCTGACGCCGGACAAGCAGCACTCCAACGTGGTTAACACCGTAATGCCGCTGATGAAGCAGGGCGCGACCCTGTCATACTCCCACGGTTTCAACATAGTTGAAGAAGGCATGCAGGTTCGCCCCGATATCACCGTCATCATGGTGGCGCCCAAGTGCCCTGGCACCGAAGTGCGTGAAGAATACAAGCGCGGTTTCGGTGTACCAACCCTGATTGCGGTTCACCCAGAGAACGATCCACGCGGTGATGGCCTAGAGATTGCCAAGGCCTATGCCAGTGCCACCGGCGGCGACCGTGCCGGTGTACTACACTCTTCGTTTATCGCCGAAGTAAAATCGGATCTGATGGGCGAGCAGACCATCCTGTGTGGCATGTTGCAAACCTCAGCCATCCTCGGCTACGAGAAAATGGTGGCCGACGGTGTTGAGCCTGGCTATGCCGCCAAGCTTATCCAGCAGGGGCTGGAGACCATCACCGAAGCGCTCAAGCAGGGCGGCATTACCAATATGATGGATCGCCTGTCCAACCCAGCCAAGATTAAAGCCTTTGATATGGCTGAAGAATTGAAAGGCATTCTGGCACCTCTGTTCGAGAAGCACATGGATGACATCATCAGCGGCGAATTCTCCCGCACCATGATGGCAGACTGGGCCAACGACGATGCCAATCTGCTGCGCTGGCGCGCCGAAACCAACGAGACTGCCTTTGAGAATGCGCCAAGCAGCAATGAGCACATCGACGAACAGACTTACTTCGACAAGGGCATCTTCCTGGTTGCCATGATCAAGGCCGGTGTTGAGCTGGCATTCGATACCATGGTTGACGCCGGAATCATCGAAGAATCAGCCTATTATGAGTCGCTGCACGAAACACCGCTTATCGCCAACACCATCGCCCGTAAGCGTCTGTACGAGATGAATGTGGTGATTTCAGATACCGCCGAATATGGCTGCTATCTGTTCAACCATGCCGCCGTACCTCTGCTGCGCGACTATGTGAAATCCATGTCGGCCGAGTATTTGGGTGGTGGGCTGAAAGACAGCAGCAACGCCGTGGATAACGTGCGTTTGATTGAAGTGAATCAAGCCATCCGCAACACCGCCGTTGAGTTTATCGGCGAAGAGCTGCGTGGCTACATGAAAGACATGAAGCGCATCAGCGCTGCCCAGTAACAGGGGCACCACGCCGGGCCGTTCAAGGAGCCAGCGACCCGGCTGCAACAAATGCAATACTGCAACAGTTGTGTTGAGTAGTCACAACTGCGGCAAGGTCGAAAGACCTGAGCTTGTGGCCAAGCTCGATACTTTTTCTGTTGTTGTTTGCATTGTCTCGGCAGGGAAGCTGAATCTTTTTTGGAATGCAAAATTTTCTGTTGTAAACCCAGCGGGCTTTGTGCTAATTCTTAAAGCTCGCTGAAAAAGGCGACAATCAGAAACGAATTCGCAAGTTACTAAGGACTCTGTCAAACGTGTTTAACCAGGCTGCCAAGCTCATTCTCGTGATTATTACCGTAGTGATTATTAAATCACAGCGGGGACGGCGCATGGCAAACTGACAGACCTAATCCAGGAAAGAAGTTGCAGAAAAGCCCCCCGCTCCGACAGGACCGGGGGGTTTCTCGTTTCAGGGCATTAAAAAACTAGCGTACAGGCGCAGGGCAGGAAATCAGATGGAAGGACAGACGATGAGAGGGGCTGACGCAGTCATCAAGGTATTGGCCGCCCATGGGGTGAACACGGTATTCGGTTATCCCGGTGGCGCCATCATGCCCATCTACGACGCGCTTTACGGCAGTGAAGTCGAGCACACCCTGTGCCGCCACGAACAGGGTGCCGGCTTTGCTGCCGTGGGCTATGCCCGTGCCAGTGGCAAAACCGGCGTCTGCTTCGCCACCTCTGGCCCCGGCGCCACCAACCTCATCACCGCCCTTGCCGATGCTCTGCTGGATTCAGTGCCCGTGGTGGCCATCACGGGCCAGGTGTCCACCTCGGTTATCGGCACCGATGCCTTTCAGGAAATCGATGTACTTGGTATGAGCCTGTCCTGCACCAAGCACAGCTTTATGGTGCAAACAGTCGATGAGCTGGTCCCCACGCTGTATCGGGCCTTTGAGCTGGCGGCCTCCGGCCGACCCGGGCCTGTGCTGGTTGACATCCCCAAAGATATTCAAATAGCCAAACTCGAATACAGAGCGCCGCTGTTGGCCGTTGCAGATGAACCCAAAGTTCAGGACGCCGACATCGATGCCGCCCGCGCCCTGATAGCGGCCGCCAAAAAGCCCATGTTGTACGTAGGCGGTGGTGTGGGTATGGCCGGCGCTGTCGAGCCGCTGCGCCATTTTATCAAGGCCACCTATATGCCGTCCGTGGCTACCCTCAAGGGCCTTGGTGCTATCCCCCATGGCACACCTGGCTACCTGGGCATGCTGGGGATGCACGGCGGCAAGGCCGCTAACCTTGCGGTGCAGGAATGTGATTTGCTGATGGTGGTTGGCGCCCGTTTCGATGACCGCGTTACCGGCCGTTTGGCCTCATTTGCGCCCAATGCAAAAGTGCTGCATCTGGATATAGATGCCGCCGAGCTTGGCAAGCTGCGTCAGCCCGATGTGGCCATTGCCGCCGAGCTGCGTGTGGTGTTGCCAATGCTTGAGATGCAGCTTGATATAGACCCTTGGCGCGCTGAGGTCGAAGCGCTCGCCGCCGAACACCGCTGGGATTACAACCACCCCGGCAGCCTCATCTACGCCCCTGCCATGCTGCGCCGTTTGGCCAACAAGTTGCCCGAGGACAGCGTAGTGAGCTGCGATGTGGGCCAGCACCAGATGTGGGTTGCTCAGCATATGCACTTCCGCCGCCCTGAAGATCATTTGTCCAGTGCAGGTCTTGGCACCATGGGTTTTGGCTTGCCAGCTGCCATAGGCGCTCAGATGGCGCGCCCCGATGCCACCGTGGTGGCTGTGTCAGGCGATGGCTCTTTCATGATGAATGTGCAGGAACTGACTACCATCAAACGCCGCAAGCTGCCGGTGAAAATCCTGCTTATCGACAACCAGCGTTTGGGCATGGTGAAGCAGTGGCAACAGCTGTTTTTTGAAGAGCGTTACAGCGAAACCAACCTGTCAGACAACCCGGATTTTGTTGCGCTGGCGTCGGCCTTTGATATCCCCGGGCGCACCATTTTTGCCGCCGAAGAAGTGGAAGAAGCCCTGACCGAAATGCTCACCAGTAAGGGGCCTTACCTCTTGCACGTGGCCATAGATGATGCCTTTAACGTTTGGCCCCTGGTTCCGCCGGGTGCCTCCAACAGCGATATGATGGAAGAAATGGAGAGAAGCACATGAACCATAATCTGGAAGTCACCATGGCACAGCGTCCCGAAGTGGTTGAGCGTGTGCTGAGGGTTGTTCGCCACAGGGGATTTACCCTGACCAACATGAATATGCGCCTCACTGATGAAAGCGTCTATCTGTCACTGTCGGTGTCCAGCGAGCGGGCGATTGAACTTTTGAGCAACCAGCTGTGTAAGCTGGTGGATGTGACCGGTTGCCATGTGATGCAGCCAGCCATGCCGCAGTCGGCCAGCGCCTGAGGCAAGTAGCGGATCTCTGTGCCAGTTCACAGCACATAAGTTAGATATTCTGTTTCCATCGAAAAATTGAAAAAGCAAAGGAAGTTTCAATGGCTAAATTACGTTCTGCCACCAGTACCGAAGGCCGCAATATGGCGGGTGCCCGCGCCCTGTGGCGTGCCACCGGCGTGAAAGATACCGACTTCGGCAAGCCCATCATTGCCATTGCCAACTCCTTTACCCAGTTTGTGCCAGGGCACGTGCACTTAAAAGACATGGGCTCTCTCGTGGCTTCGGCCATCGAAGAGGCGGGCGGTATCGCCAAAGAATTCAACACCATCGCCGTGGATGACGGCATTGCCATGGGTCACGGCGGCATGCTGTATTCGCTACCATCCCGGGAGCTCATTGCCGACAGTGTGGAGTACATGGTAAATGCCCACTGCGCCGATGCGTTGGTGTGCATCAGCAACTGCGACAAAATCACCCCCGGCATGTTGATGGCTGCGCTGCGCCTTAACATCCCCGTGGTGTTTGTTTCCGGTGGCCCGATGGAAGCGGGTAAAACCAAGCTGTCTGACAAGCTCATTAAGCTCGATTTGGTGGACGCCATGGTGGCCGCGGCGGACGACCGTATCAGCGATGCCGACAGCGAGAAAATCGAGCGCAGTGCCTGCCCGACCTGCGGCAGCTGCTCTGGCATGTTTACCGCCAACTCCATGAACTGCCTCACCGAAGCGCTGGGTTTGTCACTGCCGGGCAATGGCTCCATGCTGGCGACCCATGCCGATCGCCGTGAGCTGTTCCTCGAGGCCGGTCGCCGGGTAATGAAACTTGCCAAGCGTTACTACGGTGACGACGATGCCTCAGTTTTGCCCCGCTCCATTGCCTCGTTCAAGGCCTTTGAAAACGCCATGGCGCTGGATGTGGCCATGGGCGGCTCGTCCAATACCGTATTGCACCTGCTGGCGGCGGCCCAGGAAGCCGAGGTGGATTTCACCATGGATGATATCGACCGCATCAGCCGCAAGGTGCCGCACCTGTGCAAGGTGGCGCCCTCTACGCCCAAATACCATATGGAAGATGTGCACCGCGCAGGTGGTGTAATGGCCATTTTGGGTGAGCTGGACCGCGCCGGGCTTTTGCACACAGATGTAAACCATGTGGCTTCTGAAGATGGCACCTTGAAATCAGTGCTGGAGCGCTTCGATGTGGTGCTGACCAAAGATGAAAAAGTGCACGAGTTTTTCCGAGCAGGTCCTGCGGGCATCCCTACGACCCGCGCCTTCAGCCAATCCTGCCGCTGGGATACCCTGGATGATGACCGCCGTGAAGGCTGTATCCGCAGCCGTGAGTTTGCCTTCAGTCAGGAAGGTGGCCTGGCCGTGCTCTCCGGCAACCTCGCCGAAAACGGCTGTATCGTCAAAACTGCTGGCGTGGATGAGTCCAACCTCAAATTCAGCGGCGTGGCACGGGTATATGAGAGTCAGGAAGATGCCGTAGCCGGAATCCTTGGCGGCGAAGTGGTGGCCGGTGACGTGGTGGTCATTCGTTTTGAGGGCCCCAAAGGCGGCCCCGGTATGCAGGAAATGCTCTACCCAACCAGTTACTTAAAGTCACGGGGCCTTGGCACCCAGTGCGCGCTCATTACCGATGGCCGCTTCTCCGGCGGTACCTCGGGGCTGTCCATCGGTCACGTCTCGCCCGAGGCGGCCTCAGGCGGCACCATAGGCCTGATTGAAAATGGCGATCGTATCGATATCGATATCCCCGGCCGCAGCATCAAGCTGCTTGTGAGTGACGCCGAGCTCGAAAGCCGCCGCGCCGCCATGAATGCCAAGGGACCGCTGGCCTGGAAACCGCTGTCACGGGTTCGCCCTGTGTCGATGGCGCTGAAGGCGTATGCCATGCTCGCCACCAGTGCCGATAAGGGCGCGGTGCGTGATGTCTCCAAACTGGAGGGCTGAGATGCTGGATTTTTCTGGCTGTGGTGACAGAGATAAATCAGAGGTGAAGCCTGTGGATCTTGCTCATTATTATTTGCAAAAAATCCTGCTGTCGTCTGTGTATGACGTGGCCAAGGTGACGCCCCTGTCCCATATGGGCAAGCTGTCGGCGCGCCTGGGGCAGGAGATTTATTTAAAGCGTGAAGACATGCAGCCGGTGCATTCCTTTAAGCTGCGTGGCGCCTATAACCGCATTTCGCAGCTGACTCAGCCTGAGTGCGAGCGCGGTGTGGTATGCGCTTCGGCGGGTAACCATGCTCAGGGCGTTGCGTTGTCGGCCTCAAGCCGTGGCATTGATGCAGTGATAGTCATGCCCACCACCACGCCGGATATCAAAATCGATGCGGTGCGTCGTCGTGGCGGCAATGTGCTCTTGCACGGTGAGTCCTTCGATCAGGCCAACGCCCACGCTCAGCATCTGGCGCAAACCGAGGGCCGGGTCTATATCGCGCCTTTCGATGATGAGGCTGTGATTGCCGGGCAGGGCACAGTGGCGCAGGAAATGCTGCAGCAGCAGCGGGATCTGGAGCTGGTATTTGTGCCCGTGGGCGGTGGTGGCCTGGTGGCCGGCATCGCTGCCTATTACAAGGCGGTGCGACCTTCGGTGAAAATCATCGGGGTCGAGCCTGAGGATGCCGCTTGCCTTAAGGCCGCCATGGCCGCGGGTGAACCTGTGACTTTATCCCAGGTGGGCCTCTTTGCCGATGGCGTAGCGGTAAAGCGCATCGGCGCTGAGCCATTTCGTATCGCCAAACACTATGTGGATGAAGTGGTGACCGTCAGCTCAGACGAAATCTGCGCCGCGGTGAAGGATATCTTCGAAGACACCCGTGCCATTGCTGAGCCGGCGGGCGCGCTGTCTCTGGCGGGGCTGAAAAAGTATCTGGCGCAGACAACACCTGCTCTTGCTGAGGCGGGCAAACCAGCCCGCAAGGTGGCGGCCATTTTGAGTGGCGCCAACGTGAATTTTCATAGCCTGAGATACGTGTCTGAGCGCTGCGAACTGGGTGAGCAAAAGGAAGCTGTGCTGGCGGTGAAGGTGCCGGAAGTGCCCGGTAGCTTTCTTAAGTTTTGCGAGCTTTTGGGCAAGCGCGCCATGACTGAATTCAACTACCGCTTCTCGGGCCGCGACAGCGCCGTGGTGTTTGCCGGTATCCGGCTCTCCGGTGGCCAGTCGGAGCTTAAAGAGATCATCGCGTCCCTCACTTCAGGCGGCTTTGAAGTGCAGGATTTATCGAGCGATGAAACCGCCAAACTGCATGTGCGTTATATGGTGGGAGGTCACCCCACAGAGCCCTTGAGTGAGCGGTTATTCAGCTTCGAGTTTCCCGAGTATCCGGGGGCACTGCTTAAGTTTTTAACCACCCTCGGCAGCCGCTGGAACATCAGTTTGTTCCACTACCGCAACCACGGCGCTGCCTTTGGTCGGGTTCTGGCGGGATTCGAGGTGCCGGAGGGCGACAACGAGGCTTTTGGCCGCTTCCTCACCGAGCTTGGCTTTGTGTGGCAGGAAGAAACCCACAGCCCGGCTTACCGCTTGTTTTTGGGCAGTAAATAGATATGACGCGCCCCTCCCTTAGACCAAGGCAGGGGCGTTTTAGTAT
The DNA here is from genome assembly GCF_000015245.1 of Shewanella amazonensis SB2B. NCBI lineage: Bacteria > Pseudomonadati > Pseudomonadota > Gammaproteobacteria > Alteromonadales > Shewanellaceae > Shewanella > Shewanella amazonensis. The sequence continues at coordinate 3,893,073 of NC_008700.1, read as the reverse complement.
CAGGAATATGATAGGGTAAATGCTCGAAATGATGAGATAACCCAGACCTCAGCGCGGCCCTGCCGCGACGACCTACAAGGAGTTTCCATGCAAGCCGCTCCCAAGATAGCGCCCTTTATGCCGCCACGCCGTATTCTGATGGGCCCGGGCCCTTCAGATGTGTATCCCGAGGTGTTGCTGGCCCAGTCACGCCCCACCGTGGGCCATCTGGACCCCTTGTTTGTGGCCATGATGGATGAGCTCAAAGCGCTGCTGCAATATGCCTTTCAGACCCAAAACGAAGTGACCTTGGCGGTATCGGCTCCAGGCAGCGCCGGTATGGAAACCTGTTTTGTAAACCTGGTGGAGCCTGGCGAGAAGGTTGTGGTTTGCCGCAATGGGGTGTTTGGCGAGCGGATGCGCCAGAACGTGGAGCGCTGCGGCGGTGTTGCCGTGGTGGTGGATTTCCCCTGGGGCGCACCGGTCGACCCGCAAGTGGTTGAAGGTGTGCTGAAGCAGCATCCGGATGCAAGCTACCTTGCCTTTGTCCATGCTGAAACCAGCACGGGCGCGCTGTCGGACGCCAAAACCCTGTGTGCTCTTGCCCGCGAACATAACTGCCTGTCGATTGTGGATGCGGTGACCTCCCTTGGTGGGGTTGAACTCAGGGTCGATGAGTGGGGCATAGATGCCATTTATTCGGGCAGCCAGAAGTGCTTATCCTGTGTACCCGGCTTATCGCCTGTGTCCTTCTCACCCCGAGCGGTAGAGAAGCTTAAAAGCCGCAAGACGCCGGTGCAGAGCTGGTTTTTGGATCAGACTCTGGTGATGGGCTATTGGGGTGGCAGTGGCAAGCGCGCTTACCACCATACCGCGCCGGTTAACGCCCTGTATGCCTTGCACGAATCGTTGCGGCTGCTCGCCGAAGAAGGCCTCGAAAACGCCTGGGCCAGACATCAACACATGCATCAGCTGCTTAAAGCCGGCCTCGAAAAGTTGGGGCTCGGCTTTGTGGTGGATGAGGCTTACCGCCTGCCGCAACTCAACGCCGTGTACATTCCAGAGGGTGTGGATGACGCTGCCGTGCGCAGCCAGCTGCTTAAGGGTTATAACCTTGAGATTGGTGCCGGACTCGGAGACCTGGCAGGAAAGGCTTGGCGAATTGGGCTCATGGGCTATGGCGCACGGGCCGAAAATGTGGCAATTTGCCTGAAGGCTCTGGAAGAGGTGCTGCAGTAATACGCGCAGCCAAAACCTGTGGGTTTTTGGCCTCTTCGGTTGTCAGTGTCTATAGTGAATGACAGTGATAATACTAAGAGATTTTATGCGCTTACCTTTGACTTTATGGCTGCTGTTGGTGATGGTTGGGGCGCATGCCTCTACCATCAGCATTGGCGCTTCTTCAAATCGCCCTCCCTATATTTTGGAAGATGCCGAATCCGGGCTGGAGGTGGAAATCATCCGTGCTGCCTTTGCGGCCGTGGGAATGGAAGCCAGCTTCAAGTTTTACTCTCGCAAACGGCAGTTACTCTTCTACGGGAAAGAACGTTTTGACGGCATAATGACGGTGAACAGCTCACTGGATTTAACCGGTTATCCTTCTGATATCTATATCTATTATCAAAATGTTGCCATTAGTCTTGCCGAGAAGCAGATCCGTCTCGAACGGGTGGCCGATTTGCAGAATATCAGCATTGCCGCCTTTGAGGATGCCTCCATACTGCTGGGGGGCGAGTTTTATAAGGTCAGTAAGAGGACTATCTACCGCGAGCTCGACACGACCGAGAATCAAAACAAGATGTTATATCTCGGCCGTATTGATGTGGCTGTGGCTGAAAAGTATGTGTTTTTGGCCAATAACCTCAGGTTGGCAGGGGAGCTGGATACCTCGAAGGCACTGGATATCCACGAGCTGTTTCCACGCACGGCCTATCGCCTGATGTTCCGCAATTCCATAGTGCGTGATGCCTTCAACGAAGGTCTGCGTAAAATTCGTGAAAACGGCCGCTACGATGCGTTGGTGAAGCAGTTCCTCCACTAATCTGATTGGGGCTGGCGAGTCCTGAATAGCTTCGGTCCCAGCCAGCTTGCCAACAATATGCCCAATAGGCACAGCGGCAGTGACAACGCCGTGGCTGCCATCACATCCTGGCTATGGTGCATGCCCAGCAGCATGCGAGATCCGCCCATTGCCAGCGCCCAGATGCCTAAAAATGAGCAGGTTATCCAGTGTCCTGAAGCGATAAAAAACCAGCTCGCAGTTAGCGCCAGAATGGTGGCGAACAGGGTGTGCCCCGACGGAAACGACAACCCCACCTCTTGCTGCCAGTGGTTTGCAACGCGGGGGCTCATGGGCGGTAAATCCGACGCGTTACTGGCAAAAAGCACTGTCATCACATCGCGGCGATCGCCCTTGTGAAGACGGTAAAAGTCATCTGTATCCAGCAGCTTGTGTTCGGCCAGGAACAATACATTGGGCCTGGGTTCATTAAAGTGGGTCTTCAGGCTTTCGTTGAGCCAGAGGCTGCTGCCGAGTGAGAGCGCCAGCGCCAACAGTAACTTGATGGCTTGGGGGTGTGACAGACGAATAAAGGCCAGCAGTATGACGGCCGCCGCGCTGATGGCGCCCCAGGGCGCTGTGCCGGTAAAGGTGATGGCATAGACAATCTCAGCAGTGGCTCCGTCCAATGGCATCCAGGGGAAGAGGGGGAGCTGCGCCAGGGTCAGGACAGTGGCAGGTACCAGCAGTAACAGCCACAGGGTGAGCAGGAGCAGGGGGCGAATGCTGCGGTCAAAACGGGGGGCCTGGGTATGCTGCATCAAGACTCCTTTCTGGCAACAATTAAAACAATCCAGGCAGACTAACCATCAACTCCCGGAAATTCAAAATAAAAAAACGGCAACCACAAAGTATTTGGCCACCGTGTCCTTCATGTTCAAGGCTCAAGGGATGAACTGGATATTCGGTCTATTGCGGGAGGCATTTACCCTGGCGTCTTGTCAGGTACATGAGTACCAAGAGGACGGTAACCAAGAGCATGCTGCCCATCAGCAGGGCATAGTCTTCGAGCCGCAAAATGGAATACAGCAGACCATAGAGACCGAGCAACATGGCCAGCATGATGCTGCCGCGAGCATAACTTTGGGTGGCGCTGGCCACATAGGCAGGAATGCTGAGCACGGGCACGGCTGCGGCAATCATAAAGGCCTGACCAAAACTCAAATGCTCTGACAATGCCAGCAGCAACAAATAAAACAGGGTCATGGCTGCGCCAACCAGCAGGTATTGCAAGGCCGACAAGGCTTGTCCCTGCCCAAGTTCAAACATCAGCAGCAGGATAAAGGTCAGGGCCACAAACAGCAGACCATATTTAATGGCGCGTTCTACCTTGCCGTAGTGGGTGACGGGTTCAAACAGCTGCGTGTGTGCCCGGGTCTCCATCAGATCCATGGGTTGAGAAGCGCGCATGATTTGTGGGTAGTTGCGGCTCAGGTGGCTGATGTGCCAGTTGGCATTAAAGCCATTGGCATTTATTTCGCGGGCTTCGGGCAAAATGCCATTGAAACTGGGATGAGGCCAGTCGGCATTGAGTTCGAAGCGTGAGTCTTCGCCGAGCGGCAGAAACCCAATACCCTGTGAGCCCCTGAGGCGCAGTTTAAAGTCCACTTTGAAGGGGGCTGTGTTTTGTCCAAGCTGCACCGGTTGATGAAATCCCCGACTAAGTGCCTCCTGAGCCAGGCCCGTGCCTGACATCAGCGAGCCGTGGGAGCTCAAGCCATCGCCACTGACCACAAAATTATCCACGCCATCGATGGCCTGATTGGAAGACAGACCAAATACCAGTCTGGCGCGATTAAATTCGTAAGCTTCCAGATTGCTGATAAGGGGGAGGTTCAGGGAAAACTCGGCCTGCCCCTCAACGCCACTTTGATACACCAGTGAGTGGTAAATGCCGCGGTCGCGGAAGTCATGGTTGAGGCTCGCCTTCATTTTCAGGTGCTCGGGCAGGATAAGGAGCTCATCCTCAATGCTGCTGCGCCTTTGCTTGCGACTGCCATCGGCGCTGGTTTCTTCGGTGAGCACCGAATAGCGATAAGGAAGCACCAACACGGGACCCGCCAGAACCTGCTCTTCGCCCCATGCCTGACCTATGTCCCGCACCACATCACGGTACAGACGCTCTCTGTCTGAGGCCAGGTCCTGTACCAGTGTCAGCGGAATGATGGCCAGCAGGCACAGCATCAGGGTGAGTGATCCCTTGAGAATGAGGGCGATCCTGTTCAGCAATAATGGATTATCGGTATTGCCGTAAAGTCGTGTCAGTCCGGCGCGAATGGCCACAAAGGCACCAAAGCCAATGGCCCCGAGGAGCGCGAGCGCCATGAGGCCGAAAAACATGTCCGCCATCTGTTCTTCCTTGCAGTCTGGTTCGTGGTGAGATTGCAGTAATTGAAACAGAACCTGGGCTGAACAGGGGGGCAGACCCATGATCAATAGTGGCAGAATTATGGCAATTGCGATGCACAAAGCAGCGATTGTGCAAATTGTTGTCATCCTTGACTAAAGTTAATACAGGATGCAGCAAATTTGACCGGGGTCACCCCGAAGGCGAGTGGACTGGCATATGCTGACATCAGGTGTGGCCCGGGTGCGCACTTGTGCCCCGGGAATGCTAAGGAGGTCCAAGATGCGCTTTCAGGTTCAATTTACCCTGGCCATCCGCAGTTTCGATCGTAAACGCGCGGCATTCCTGTCTAAAAAGCTGACCCTGCCCTTTGTGCCCTTTGTGGGTTTACAGCTGGTGGAGCCCAGTGGCAACAGCGAGCCCGTGATCTCTGTGGCCTGGTCCGACGAAACTCAGACGTTCCACTGCCATATCGATGCCATTCAGGCGCAGATGCCTCAGGGCTGCGAGCTTGACCTTGATTATCTGATTGAGTCAGCAAGGGAAAATGGTTGGGAGGGCGCCGCAAAAATTTACGATCTGGCCGCATAGCTATAAAACATTGAAGGAGTCTGGCCCGATGAGAAAGGGAATTGGGTTGTGGTGTTTGCTGTTTTCTGCGGGAGCATCGGCCCATGAAGTGGCCCTGGGTGGTGGCTTCGGTGCCGGTTTTTCCCACCCTGTGCTGGGGTTGGATCATTTGCTCGCCATGCTCAGTGTTGGCATGGTCAGTACCCGACTTGGCAGGCACGCCATCTGGCAGGTGCCACTCGCCTTCCTGTGTTTTATGTCCCTTGGTGCCGTGCTTGGTATAACCGATATCGCCTTGCCTCTGGTGGAAGCCGGGATTGCGTTGTCGGTAATGCTGCTTGGGCTCGCCATTGCTTTTAACCGTGCTTTGCCGCTTTGGCCTGCCATGTTGGCGGTAGCCGTATTTGGCATATTCCATGGTCATGCCCATGGTATGGAAATGCCAACACTGGCGAGTCCCTGGCTGTATGGGCTGGGCTTTATCCTCGGCACAGCTACGATACACCTTATCGGTGTATTTACCGGTTTATTGCTTGCGATGAAAGAGCGCCGTTATCCCCTGACCCGTATCACCGGAGCTGGCATCGCTGCCATGGGTACCCTGTTCCTGATAGGCACAGTGTTACCGGGATAAGCTGGTCGATAATGAAAAACGCCAGGCATTGCCCGGCGTTTTTAACTGTGAGAATTAATGACAGGCTCAGGCCTGCTTGTCTTCCAACAGTTTTTCCAGTGCTTCGACCTTGGTCTGCAACGCTTCCAGTTTTTCGCGGGTACGCAGCAGCACATGTTGCTGCACCTCAAATTCTTCCCGGGATACCAGGTCGAGTTTCATCAACTGGCTTTGCAATACCTGCTTGCTGCGCTCTTCCACTTCTCCGGCAAACTGCTTGAGGCCAGAAGGAAGGTTGTCACTGAGCTGTTTGGCCAAGTCTTCGATTTTTTTGGGGTTCAGCATCTGTCATTCCGCCTTGGTTTGAATTGGCTCGATTGTACCCCAGCCAATGCCCAAGCCCAAGTGCCTCTGTAGATGATGAAACGCCTCCTTACGGAGGCGTTGTCAGTTCAGAATGGCATCGTTGGCCTAGGCATCGAAGCGGTCGGCATTCATCACCTTGCACCAGGCGGTGACAAAGTCCTTTACGAAGGTCTCTTTGTTGTCGTCCTGGGCATAGTACTCGGCGTAGGCGCGCAATACAGAGTTGGAGCCAAACACCAAATCGACCCGGGTGGCGGTCCATTTTTTCTGGCCACTTGCCCTATCGCAGATCTCATAGAGATTGTTGGCGACCGGTTTCCAGCGATAACTCATATCGGTGAGGTTAACGAAAAAGTCATTACTGAGGCTGCCGGGATTGTCGGTCAGCACCCCATGTGTGGTTCCACCATGGTTAACCGCCATGGCGCGCATGCCACCAATCAGCACTGTCATTTCCGGCGCTGAGAGTCCCATGAGTTGTGCCCGGTCGAGCAGCATTTCTTCCGGCGTGACCACAAAGTCCTGCTTTTGCCAGTTACGGAAGCCATCGGCCAGTGGCTCAAGCACCTCAAAGGAGTCGATGTCGGTTTGTGCCTGACTGGCATCACCACGACCGGGGATAAAAGGCACCTTGATATTGAAACCGGCGGCTTTGGCCGCCAGCTCGACACCAAGATTGCCACCCAGCACCAGGGTGTCGGCAATGCTGACGCCCATGTCGCTGGCGATGGGGGTAAGCAGCTCCAGCACTCTGGCCAGTCTGGCGGGCTCGTTGGCTACCCAGTCTTTTTGCGGCAACAAGCGGATGCGTGCGCCGTTGGCTCCGCCGCGCTTATCTGAGTTTCTATAGGTTCTGGCGCTGTCCCATGCGGTGGCGACCAGCTCGGCGGCGCCAAGCCCCGTACCGGCGATGCGTGCCTTAACCGCCTCGGGGTCATATTGACTGTTACCCTTGGGTACCGGGTCCTGCCAAATCAAGTCTTCTGCTGGCACATCCGGACCAAAGTAGCGGGATTTGGGGCCCATGTCTCTGTGAGTCAACTTGAACCAGGCCCTGGCAAAGGTGTCGGCAAAATAGTCGGGATCGTGGAAGAATCTTTCGGCGATGCGGCGGTAATCCGGGTCCATCTTCAGCGCCATGTCGGCGTCTGTCATCATGGGGTTGCTGCGGATGTTGGGGTCTTCCACATCCACTGGCTTGTCTTCTTCCCTGATGTTCACCGGCTCCCACTGCCACGCGCCTGCCGGACTCTTGGTGAGTGCCCAGTCGTAGCTGAACAGCAGATGGAAATAACCGTTGTCCCAACGGGTGGGGTGGGTGGTCCAGGCGCCTTCGATTCCGCTGGTGACTGTGTTGCGGCCTATGCCGCGACTTTGATGATTCATCCAGCCAAAGCCTTGCTCTTCCAAAGGCGCGGCTTCAGGTTCAGGCCCCAGATTGGCGGCGTTACCATTACCATGGGCTTTACCCACGGTATGGCCACCGGCGGTGAGTGCCACAGTTTCTTCGTCATTCATCGCCATTCGGGCGAAGGTCACGCGCATATCCTGGGCGGTTTTCAGTGGGTCTGGATTGCCATCGACCCCTTCCGGGTTGACATAAATCAGCCCCATCATCACTGCTGCCAGTGGGTTTTGCAGATCGCGAACCCCGGAATAGCGACTGTTGGCGCCGCCGCTGGGGGCCAACCATTCTTTTTCTGCGCCCCAGTAGGTGTCTTTCTCGGGGTGCCAGATGTCTTCACGACCAAAGGCAAAGCCGAAGGTTTTCAGCCCCATGGATTCATACGCCATGTTGCCTGCCAAAATCATCAAGTCGGCCCAGCTCACTTTGTTGCCGTATTTCTGTTTGATGGGCCACAGCAGGCGCCTGGCCTTGTCGAGATTGCCATTGTCGGGCCAGGAATTGAGTGGGGCAAAGCGCTGTGCACCATGGCCGCCACCACCACGACCGTCGGCAATGCGATAGGTGCCGGCCGAGTGCCACGCCATGCGGATCATCAGGCCGCCATAATGGCCCCAGTCCGCTGGCCACCAGGCCTGGCTGTCGGTCATCAGGGCTTTGAGATCTTGTTTGAGTGCCTCCACATCGAGGCCTTTCAGGGCTTCCCGGTAATTAAAGCCCGGTGCCATGGGGTTGGTTTTACTGTCGTGCTGGTGGAGTATGTCGAGGTTCAGGGCTTTGGGCCACCAATGATTGTCGGCCTGGGTGGCAGAGGTTGCACCGCCGTGCATTACCGGACATTTGCCTTCATTACTCATGTTGCTGCTCTCCTTAGTACCATTCCCTGTTTAAGGGCTTCCATCAGAAAACATGGCATCGACAGAAGCTTGGCATCTGAGTCTTCAGCTGCGATTGGCCGCCGATACCTTTGGCTGCACATTGTATTGACTCAACCATACTAGTAGAGCCCAGTGTCAGCTTCCAATCACATTTAACGATTGCAACGACCTGTTATGTAGGCACCAGCAGAGGTTGAGTGAGAATGAAAATGTCATAAAAAAGCCGGGACTGGTCCCGGCTTTTTCGTGCATTCAGCTATCAGGCATTGGCTTCCACAAACTCTGGCAGTGGCTTATGTTTTTCACCGAGAAAGCTGTAGATAACCGGCAGTACAAACAGGGTGAACACAGTGCCTATGGCAAGGCCAGCCACAATCACCAGACCTATGTTGAAGCGTGCCACGGCGCCGGCGCCGGAGGCGAACAGCAGCGGAATAAGGCCAGCAATCATGGCCGCTGTGGTCATCAGGATGGGGCGCAAACGGATTTTGGCTGCCAGGCTGATGGCTTCGATACGGCTGATACCACGGTGCAGCTGCTCTTCCTTGGCTACTTCACACATCAGGATGCCGTGCTTGGTGATAAGACCCACCAGGGTAATGAGACCCACCTGGGTATAAATGTTCATGGACGAGAGTCCGAACACATGGGTCCAGCCCAGCGCAATCAGGGCGCCACAGATAGCAAGCGGCACAGATACCAGGATCACCACAGGATCTTTCAGACTCTCGAACTGGCTCGCCAGCACCAGGAAGATGATGGCAATGGCCAGCAGGAAGGTGCTGTAAAGCGCCGAACCTTCGGTCACAAACTGACGGGCTTCGCCGAGGAAGTCGTAGTTGTAGCCCTTGGGCAACTGGTTGTCGCCAATGTCCTTAAGGAAGGCGATGGCATCACCTATGGCAACCCCGGGAGTGGCCACGCCGCCAATGGTGAGTGAGTTCATCTGGTTGAAGTGGGGCAAAGAGCGGGGCTGGGCCACCATCTCGATTTCCACCAGACTTGAGAGCGGGATGGAATTACCGTCGGCCGCCTTTACGTAATAGTTTGCCAGTGACTCGGGATTGGCGCGTAGTTTACGTTCCACCTGTGGGATCACTTCATAGGAGCGGCCATCGAGATTGATGCGGTTGACATAGCCATCGCTCATCATGGTCGACAGCGTCATGCCGATATCCTGCATGGTCACCCCGTAGGTGCCCGCCAGATCGCGCTTGATATGGATGCGCATGCTGCCTGAGTCAAACTTCAGGTTCATCTCGGAGTAGATGAAATAAGGACTCTTTTGCACCTTCTCCAGCACCTGAGTACCAATCTGGAACAGGCTCTCAAAACTGCTGGCGGTTGTGACCACAAACTGAATGGGCAAGCCGTTGGAGGCGCCGGGCAACTCGGGCATCTCAAAGGTGGTGACCGCCATGCCGGGAATGCTCTTTACCTCACCGGCAAAGAACTTCTGCATCTCTTTCTGGCTCTTGTCACGCTCACTCCAGGGCACCAGAGGTGCAATACCAAATGCCTGATTGGCGTTCGGAATGCCCACAAAGGCAAGAGAAGCTGCCGACTCAGGCTGGGCCGCAATCATATTGGTAACCAGCGTCATGTTGGCCTGGATGTAATCGAGGTTGGCCGTGGAAGGCGCTGTGCCCATCATCATCACCACACCTTTGTCTTCCTTGGGGGCCAGCTCAGCGGGGATGAATTTAAACAGCAGCGGCAGCGAGGCAAACACGATAATCGCGAAGGCCACCACCACGGCACGTTTTTGCATAACAGCAGCCAGCATGCGGGAATAACTGTCGGTCATGCGACTCAAGGTTGATTCAACCGCATGCTCAAACTTGCTCGGCGCACTGTGCTCTTTCAGGATTTTCGAGCACATCATGGGCGACAGCGTCAGTGCCACAATGCCCGAGATAAACACCGCGCCCGCCAGGGTCAGGGCAAACTCCTTAAACAGGGAGCCCGTTATGCCACCCATCAGCGCGATTGGCGCGTACACAGCCGCCAGGGTAATGGTCATGGAAATCACCGGTACCGCAATTTCGCGGGTACCGATAATGGCTGCGCGAAACGGGCTTTCACCGAGCTTGATATGACGGTCGACGTTTTCCACGACCACGATGGCATCGTCCACCACCAGACCAATGGCGAGCACCATGGCGAGCAGGGTCATCAGGTTTAAGCTGAACCCGAAGGTCTGCATGATAATGGCCACGCCAATCAGCGACAGCGGAATGGTCACAATCGGAATAAGCACGGCGCGCAGCGAGCCCAAAAACAGGGTGATCACCACAATCACAATAATCGCCGCTTCGCCGATGGTTTTAATCACCTCATTGATGGACTCGTCGATGGCGCGGGATGAATCATAGAGGATGCGTGCCTTGATGGATGGCGGCAGGCTGCGCTCGATTTCCGGCAGTAATGTTCGTGCATCGGCGGCCACAGTGAGCGGGTTGGCGGTGGGCGTCACATCCAGACCTATCACCACAGCCTCCTGACCGTCGGCGAGGGCGCGGTAAACATCATGGCTCTTGTCCAGAGACACTTCGGCGATATCACCGAGGCGCACCACCTTACCGTCACCACTCTTAATCACCAGGCGCTTAAGCTCGTCGATGGTGGCCACCTGGGTATCGGCGGTGCCGTTAAACAGGGTGTAGACACCATTGGCCTGACCCACAGCCGACTGGAAGTTGTTGGCCTGCAGCACCTGCATCACTTCGGTTGCGCTCAGGTTAAACGCGCCCATGCGGGCCGGGTCGAGCCATATGCGCATCGAGTACTGGATACCGCCGTAGAGGTTAACTTTAGCCACCCCATTGATGGTAAACAGCTGCGGCTTCACCACCCGCTCCAGATAGTCAGTAAGCTGACTGGAGTTGATGCTATCGCTGGAAAAGGCGATATAGAGCACTGATGTTTGCGAGCCGGTGGACATGGTCACAGTCGGATCTTCAGACTCTTTGGGCAGCTGCGAGCGCACCGAGTTTACCTTGGCAAGAATATCAGCCAGGGCGCCGTTGGGATCGGTGTTGAGCTTCATATATACGTTGATGTTGGACTTGCCGAGAAAACTCTCGGAGGTCATAAAATCCACGTTGTCAGCCTGGGCCAATGCCTGTTCCAGCGGCTGAGTAATAAAGCCCTGAATGAGGTTGGCGTCGGCACCATAATAGCTGGTGGCCACGTTGACCACGGTATTGGTCATCTCGGGATATTCCCGCACCTGCATGCTCTTGAGGGCATTCAACCCCAGCAGCAGGATAAGGAAGCTTATCGAAACGGCAAGCACCGGCCGTTTGATAAAGATGTCAGTAAAGCGCATCCGGATGTCTCCTTAGAGCTTGGGCATGTTGGCGGCGTCGGTCATGGCCTTGTCTTCCACCACGCTGACCTTGCTGTTGTTGGACAGGCGGATCTGCCCGGATGTGACTACCAGATCGCCCGGCTTCAATGGGCCTGTGACTAAGGCATCGTTGCCACTGCGCTCGAGTACATTCACATTGATTTGGCGAACTCTTAAAACAGCCTGTCCGTTTTCATCATGCTTCTCAACGAGATAAACCGAGTTGCCATAGAGCGTGAAGTTAATGGCTGTTTGTGGCAGCACGATTTGTTGCTCGAGCTTATCGAGGAGAACGCTGACCCGGGCGAACATACCGCTTCTGAGGCGAGCATGATCGTTGGGGATCCTGGCCTGGATCTGAATCAGTCCGCTTTGATAAAAGACTGCAGGCTCGATGGCGGCGATTTCCCCTTCAAAGGCTTCTTCAGGATAGGCATCCACATACACATGAATTTTTTGTCCCACTGCCACTCTGGGTAGCTGGGTTTGTGGAATGGTGAAACGGATTTTCATGGTGCTGATGTCTTCAAGACGCACTATGTCACTGCCCACCTGGAGATATTCACCGAGGTTGATGTTGCGGATACCCACCAGACCAGAGAAGGGTGCGCGGATTTCGCGACGACCTATGGTGGCTTCCAGGCTTTCGATATCGGCCTTCAGCGCCAGATACTTGGCCTCGGCGTTGTCCAAATCCTGTTTTGATACGGATTTTTGTGCGTACAGACGCGTTAAGCGTTTGAAGTCGGCTTCGGAGGCTGGCAGCTGCACCAGCTTGGCCTGTAGATTTGCTTTTTCAACCCGGGTATCCAGGGCAACCAGCAATTGGTCTTTGCTGATATTGCTGCCGTTTTCGAAGGCGATATTGGTCACCACGCCCGCTGCTTCGTTGGCGATGGTGACCCCCTGATGTGGCTCGACAAAGCCGATGGCATCGATGGTGGGCTGCCACTTTGTGGGGCTCACTGCCAGCGCCGTGACCGGAAACTCGGCTTCCGGCATATTGGCGATGGCCTCGGCAATTTTGCCTTTTACAAACAGATTAAAGCCGATGACACTCCCCAGAGTCACCAGCGCTATGGTCAGCATGACCAGAATCCACTTTTTCATTGCCTATTGGCTCCGCTTATTGGTGAGGCTTGATGGCGCGCCAGCACAGGTCACATACCTGCTCCAGCTCGCTTTGTTGAAAGTTCAGACCGGTGCGGCGCATCCGCCTGCACAGGCCTACGGCTGGCTCAAAGGCCAGCGCAAACAAGAGTTCGTCATCCATATCCAGCATCAGTCCCTGGGCCTTTGCCTCGGCAAAGAGTAAGTGCAGGGGAGCGAATGTTTCCCGCTCAAACTTGCGGTGCTCTTCGCTGTTGGCGCCCGGGAGATGGGTGTATTGCTCGAAGTTGAGCCGCTCCAGAGTGCAGGTTTCACCCAGCCGGATGATGTTGAACCAAATACGCCGAAAGCGATCTTCCAGGCTGCCTTTACTGGCGTCCTCAAGGATAAAGTTGGCGATTTGAGTCAGCACATCGCGCCTCAATTCGTCGATAAGAGCATCTTTATCGGCGAAGTAGCGATAAATGGTGCCAGCAGCCACACCGGCATCTTTGGCCAGCTTCTGCATCGACAGATTGTGTAAACCATCGTTGGCGATGATGTTTTCGGCTGCTCTGAGAATTTGTTCCCGCTTATTGTCCATAACTGATACTCGTAGTGAATGAACGTTCATTCATTTTATGGCGCGACAAAACATTTGGCAAGCGCTGCAGGGTCGCCTGTACGCTTTGGGATCTGCTATGATCGCCAGTCCTCTGTTTGGTTAACCCGGTTGAATATCGCCCCCATGAAGCTGAATCCCGCGCAAAATGATGCAGTCCATTATGTTTCCGGCCCCTGTCTGGTGCTGGCGGGTGCGGGCAGCGGTAAAACGCGGGTGATCATCAACAAAATTGCCTATCTGGTGCAGAAGTGCGGCTATCAGGCTCGCAATATTGCCGCCGTGACCTTCACCAACAAGGCGGCGCGGGAGATGAAAGAGCGGGTAGCCCAATCCATGGGCCGCAAAGAGGCGCGGGGGCTGTGGATTTCTACCTTCCACACTCTGGGGCTGGAAATTCTCAAGCGTGAACACAAGGCTGTAGGGCTGAAGGCCGGGTTTTCGCTGTTTGATGATCAGGACACCCTGGCGCTTTTAAAGGAACTGACCGAAAAAGAGCTTCAGGAAGACAAGGATCTGCTCAAGCTGCTGGCGACCTCAATTTCCAACTGGAAGGGGGCGCTGGTGATCCCGGATCATGCTCGCAAGATAGCCAAAGATGAGCGGGAGCAGTTGTTTGCGCTCCTGTACCAGCGTTATGCCCAGCACATGAAGGCATACAATGCCCTCGATTTTGATGACCTTATTCTGCTGCCGACATTGCTGCTGAGGCATAACGAAGAAGTGCGCAGGCGCTGGCAGACCCGTATTCAGTACCTGCTGGTGGACGAATATCAAGACACCAACGGCAGTCAGTATGAGCTGGTAAAACTGTTGGTGGGCGAACGTGCCCGGTTTACTGTGGTGGGGGACGACGACCAGTCAATCTATTCCTGGCGCGGTGCCAAGCCCCAAAACCTGGTGCTCCTTGGCAAGGATTTTCCGAGCCTTAAGCTTATCAAGCTGGAGCAGAACTACCGCTCCAGTCAGCGCATTTTGCGCGCGGCCAACATCCTTATTGCCAACAATCCCCATGTCTACGACAAGTCACTGTTTTCTGAGCTTGCCTACGGCGAGCCGATGCGGGTTATCACGGCGCTGAATGAAGAGCAGGAAGCTGAGCGGGTGGTGGCTGAAATTATTCGCCATCGCTTCGTAGGGAAAACCAGTTATGGCGACTACGCCATTCTCTATCGCGGCAACCATCAATCGCGTCTGATAGAGAGAGCGCTGATGACCAACCGCATTCCCTACAAACTCAGTGGTGGCACGTCCTTTTTTGCCCGTTCTGAAATCAAGGACATCATGGCCTATCTGCGGCTGGTGGTGAATCCAGATGATGACAATGCGTTTTTACGGATAGTCAACCTGCCCAAACGCGGCATCGGCCCGGCAACTCTGGAGCGCTTGGGTAACTTTGCCAACAGCAAACATATTTCCATGTTTGCGGCTATTTTTGAGCCTGAGCTGGAGCTCCATCTGGGTAACAGTGCCCTGTCGGCGCTGGAGCAATTTGGCCGCTTTATCGTTGAAACCGGAGACATTGCTGAGCGCGGTGAAGGCGTGGATGCGATCAAGCAGCTCATCCGCAACATCAATTACGAGGACTTCCTCTACGAGACCAGCCCCAGCGCCAAAGCGGCAGAAATGCGGATGAAGAATATCTCCGAGCTGTATCGCTGGGTCACTGAGATGCTCAATGGGGACGATCTGGACGAGCCAATGACGCTGCCGGAGGTGGTGGGCCGTTTGACCCTCAGAGACATGATGGAGCGTAACAGCGAAGACGAAGCCGGCGATCAGGTACAGTTGATGACCCTCCATGCCTCTAAAGGATTGGAGTTTCCCTACGTGTTTATGATTGGCATGGAAGAGCGTATTCTGCCGCACCAGACCAGCATAGATGAAGACAACGTGGAAGAGGAACGGCGGCTTGCCTATGTGGGGGTGACCCGTGCGCAGCGGGAGCTTTGGTTTACCCTGTGCCGTGAGCGGCGTCAGTTCGGCGAAACCATGCGCTGCGAGCCCAGCCGTTTTCTGGACGAGCTACCCCAGGATGACTTGATTTGGGAGAGTCGCAAGCAGCCCCAAACAGAGCAACAACGGCAGGAAACGGGCAAAGCCAATATCGCCAATATCAGGGCCATGTTTAAAAAATAATGACTCAGGATATCAGGCGCAGACGCTGCTCTGCGCCTGATGTAGTGGCTGCAATTGTTGAATGTGATCGATACCTGCCTGCACCAAACTCTGGCGGGTGAGGCTACATTCGGTGCCTGAGGCGATGACGGTTAATCCCAATGAAGACGCTGCCATGGCCGAGGCGGTAAGTAAGCGCACTTTTTCCGAGCCAAGTCTGTCTGTGGTGGGCGCCAACCGTAGCGCCTTGATGGGCATGAGAGTGAGGGATTTCAGTGAGCTGTAGCCATTGCCATAGCCCGATAGCCCGAAACTCACCCCCAGTTTTCCCAGTGCCTCGAAGCCTGCAATGTGCCCTTGAGTGTCTTGCACCAAGGCTCGTTCATCGAAAAATAGCCACAGCTTTGCGGGATCCAGATTCAGCTCTCTGACCATGTTTTTCAGGCCTCTCAGGGCATGTTTGTGCTTGAGATGGGCGCTGGATAAACACAAATGCAGTTCGGCATCGTTGAGCTCGAGGGGAAGTGGACGCTTGAGGTGTCTCAGCAAACAGCGGTCCAGCTCGAGGATAAGATTGGAGCGTTCGGCAATAGATAGAATAGTGTCTTCCGCCAGCTCGCCTCCTTTTGAGGGACGCCAGCCAAGGCTTAAACGGTAGGCCAGAGGTTCCCCCGTGGAGAGTGACTCCACCGGCAGGATTTTGAGATACAACTCGTCCCGGGCCAATGCGTCCCGCAGTAATGCCTCATCATGTAGCTCGGCCTGATGTTCCTCGCGGCGTTTGCTGTCGTAAACCACATAGCATCCCTTGCCCCGGGACTTGGCCTGATACATGGCGGCGTCAGCATCTCTCAGCATGGACTCGGGCGTATCCTGCTGACTGCGTCCGCTGATCGCAATACCAATACTGGCGCCGGACTGGAATAGGGCATCACCCAATTGGAAAGGCTCTGATAGCTGAGACAGGATGCGCTCTGCGACTTCTTCGGCGTCTTTGGGGGTATTGATTTGGTCGAGCAGCACGACAAATTCATCTCCGCCCAATCTGCCAAGGGTGTCGTTTTCGCGAATGCAATGGGACAGGCGGCGGGCCGTTTCTATCAAAAAACGATCGCCTTCCAAGTGCCCCAGGGTATCGTTGATTTGCTTGAATCTGTCCAGGTCGATGAAGAGCAGCGCGAATTGGTCGCGGCCATGGCGTCTGACATGCCGCACTGCCTGACCGAGGCGTTCGGTGAACATGCTGCGGTTGGGCAGGCCTGTCAGCGCATCGTGTTTGGCGTCGTGAATAAGCTTTTGTTCCACTTCCCGGCGGCGCTGAATTTCCAGCTCCAGCTCGCGGGTGCGTTCAGCGACTTTGGATTCGAGCCGCTCGTAGCTCTTTTTCATAAACTCAGCATGCTGTTTGCGCTCGATAGCCGTGCCTATGTGCTGTGACACGAAGGTCAACAGTTCCAAATCGCGGATCTGATAGTTCTGGGTCATGCTGAGGCTGTAAATGGTCAGGGCGCCGCGAACTTCGTCTCCAATAAAGAGTGGAACGCCAATCCATTGGTGCATCTTTTGCGTATTGTTGAGATTGGGGGTGTTGACATAAATCTCCCCCTTTTTGACCAGATCCTGGATGTCTTTTTGATCCAGCAGCAGCGGGCGGCGTCTGCTGAGCAGGTATTCAGTCAGCCCATCGGTTAGGGGACGACGGCTGGGGGGCTCCGTGCCAAGCTGCGAAACATAAAAGGGAAAATGCAGCTGCTGATTGGTATCGTCCAGCAGCGCGATATAGCAGTTACTGGCGGGGATCAGGTGGCTGAGAATGTTGTGCAGTCGACTGTAGAAGTCTTCCTGCTCCAGCCCCGATGCCGACAATTCAGCAATTTCAAACAGGGATTTTTGCAGTCGCTCGGCTCGGCGTCTTTCATAGACTTCGAGTTTCAGCTTGTCGTAGGCTTCGCTGAGTTCCTTAGTCCGCTGGTCGATGGATTGTTCTAGCTGCTCCTGATGACGTAGGCGCTCCATTACCCCGGAAATATGGTGGCTGATAAATTCCATCAGCTCTATTTCCGTTAGGCCGTAATTCACGTTGGGATCGTAGGTTTGCACCACTAAAACGCCGGTCGTTCGCTCCTGATAACGGATGGGCACTCCCAGCCACTGGTGGCTGGCACTGCCTAAATTCTCAATGGCTTCCTCGGCGACCAGACGTTCAAAATCGGCTTCGTTGCACAGCATGGTTTCGCCGCAGCGAAATACATAACCCGTGATACCCCGCATCAATATGCTGTGTATGTCTCTATCTGGGTACATCTGGGCCGGATGTGGATCCATTTCATCGGCAAAGAACGGGATTTCCAGACGCTCGGTACGGTGGTTATAGGTGGCAATAAAAAAATTATCTGCGGCGATCAGGGATTTGAGATGCAGGTGCACGCCAGCATAGAAGTCTTCCGGAGAATTCACTTCGGTGGCGATGTGAGTAATTTGTAAGAGTGCGTCTCTGATGATTTCGGCACGTTTATACTTGCCGGCAAGCCGTCTGAGCCTGTCAACCCGCTTCAATAACCGCTCAATGCTTCCCCCTGACGGGGAATTGGCTTCGTCCTTAAATCCAGTATCCCTAAACATATCGTTCGTCGCAGTTGTAAAGTTAATAGGTAACAGAGACGTTAAAAGAACAGCATACTCCCGAATGGAATAGGCTCAAAGGGAATTCTTAGGAGGATTTTTGTACATGTGCACCAGCGGATTAATCAAAACTTGAGCAAACGATGAAAAAAAGCATTTTATGCTCTGGACTCAGGAACAAATACCTCCTACTATATGCGGCGCTGACACGGCGGGGCACCCATAGCTCAGTTGGATAGAGCGCACCCCTCCGGAGGGTGAGGCCGAGGGTTCGAATCCTTCTGGGTGCGCCAGTTGGATTAAGTCGGGTCAGCAAGGAAATTCAGTGGTGACTGTAGCTCAGTTGGTAGAGTCCCGGATTGTGATTCCGGTTGTCGTGGGTTCGAGCCCCATCAGTCACCCCACTTTTCCAGATGAAGAAATTCGTCGGTGATTAGCGCAGTCCGGTAGCGCATCTGCTTTGGGAGCAGAGGGTCAGAGGTTCGAATCCTCTATCACCGACCACTTCCTCCTCATTCTTGAATACCGACAAATGCCGCCTGGCATTTTTTCGTTTTCAATCATAGTGATATTCGATGTTTCGGTGATTAGCGCAGTCCGGTAGCGCATCTGCTTTGGGAGCAGAGGGTCAGAGGTTCGAATCCTCTATCACCGACCACTTCCTTTCTTCGTTTCTTCTCCATCTATTACTCCGTTTTGTAAGCCATGCATGCAAGCCTTTGCTCAACCGTCTTTAGGGCTGACTGGGGCGTCGATGAGTAGGCGGCAATTCTGTCAAACTCAAGGCTTGCAATGACGCAATAAAAAGGCACCGCAAAGGGTGCCTTCAGTACAGCGTCAGTGTCGATGAACTCAGCTTACATTCACTGGTGGAGCAATAAAGCCCTGGTATGCTGTTGTCTTCAGCGGAATAAAGCGATCCAGTTGAGGCTTTTCCTGAATACCTGTGACAATAACCTGAATTTCCAAGCCACGGGCTACGTTGACCAAGGCACGGCACAGTTCGGCGTTGTGCTGGTTCTCGTCATAGTAGGCAAAGGATTGATCCAGTTTCACATAGCTGGGTCTCAGAGTTTGCAGATAAGACATTGAACCAAATTGACGACCAAAGTGATCAATACCAAACTTGGCGCCATTGTCCCTGATGATGGCGCACAGAGCCTCGCAGGCTTCGGGATTACTGTAGACCCCGGATTCAGGTATATCGAAGCACAGACGGTCTGCCAATGGGGTTGAGCGCAGGAACTGCTGCAGCCATTGATGGAAATCAGTGTCGGTTAAGCTCTGATGGGTCAGGTTAATGGCTACAGGTTCAAAATTCCGCTCCAGCAGATGTATATCGTGCACTTTCTGGATCAAACACTTATCCAGCAAGGCGCCCAGTGAAAGCAGTTCTACATAGGGCATAAATTGTCCGGCATGGGCCAGCTTATCGCCAATTTCCAATTGGCAGTAAAGCTCATGCTGCAACAGGCCTGCGCCGTCGGTGAGCTGAATTGGCTGCCAACGGAACTGAAACAGTTTGGCGTTGATGGCGCTGGAAAGCTTTTCACGCCATTGCTCTCGGGTAAACATCTGCTCTTCACTGGATTCAAACCAGTGATACACCTTGCCACTCTTGATGGCTGTTTGCAGCGCATTATCCGATTGCGCCAGTATGTCAGACACAGTCATAGAGCCAATGCGTTCAGCAATACCTATGGCGAAATGCTCGTTGGGCTTGCCGCCAGCTTTTGAGATTTCCTGATTGACTGTGCGTATCAGGGTTTGCAGGTACTTACTGATGAGTTCTTTATCCACATCAAATACCAGGAATGCAAACTCAAACGCGGCAATTCTGGCAACCACGCCCGGCGCAATTTCTTCCAGTTGGGATTGCAGTTTTTCTGACAGGAGCTTGATGGTTTCGTCGCGGACTTGATAACCGTATTTGGCGTGTACCTCTTCAAGCCAGTCAAACTTAGCCATAAAGAGTGCACCACTGCCGGGCTCAGAGAGCCAGCTGTTAATTCGCCCCACCAGATACTGGCGGTTGGGCAAACCAGACACCTGATCCACCAGATTCTTTTTGCGCAGGGCGGTTACTTCTTCATCCAGTGAGCTGAAGATTTGTTTGAGCTGGGAAGACATGCTGTTAAACGCAATCACCACTTCCTTTAACTCACTGGTCTTGGGAATGGCAAGCTCTGGACCGAATTGGCGATTGGCAATGCTTTTGGCGTGCTCAGAGACTATATGCAGCGGCTTTAAGATCCAGCTGAGGCCAAAGCGAGCGAGGAATATGGCGACCAAAAACAGGATAGAGAAGACGATGATGGTGTTGGTGAGAATGCGCCACAGTTCGTGGTAACCAAAACCGGGGTGAGCAGTCACTTCCAGTTGTGCCAACTGCAGCCAACCCGAGGTGATGGTGCTTTCCCTTTTGATGGTGCCGAAAATACCGAGGTTAATGAACCACTGGGGAACGCCCTGGATTTCCAGGCTGTTGTTCCATTCCTGTTGTTTACCATCCACTAACCAGGTCAGCTTTACCTGCTGGTAGTAACCACCTTCGAAGATGACATTAATGAGTGTCTCGGCGGTGGCGATATCGCCGGTTTCCAAGGCCGGGACCAGCAACAAACCCAGCGAATTGCTGACGTTATTGAGGTCTGACTCCATCTGTTTGGTTAAAAAGCTCTTGGTTTCTGTGAATTGCACATAAGCCAAGGCGGTGATTACCAATAAAAACAGACCAAACAATAGCGAATACAGCTGTCGAAACAGTGTCATATCGTTAGTTACTCCAATCTCATCTTGGGTTGCCTGAGCCGTTCAACCCCTAGTCTGTGGGTCAAATCGGTCCATTTTTCCAGCCGCGAGGAAGAGCCCGCGAGCACACCCCGTCCCTTTTCTTTGTTTAACCACAGTTGTTTACCGTTAAAACTATAAACAGGCAGCAGATCTCGCCTGGCTGTTGCCGGCTTGATTTGCTTATCCAGATTATCGAGTACCAGTGGTACGGACCCCGGTGTTTCGTAGTAGGCCAGCACCATGTGGTATTGATTGACTGAGGTTGCCTTTACCATGGTGATCCTGAGCTTCTCGTCCGGTATACCGAGTTGCAGCAGGGTAAAATACTTGGCGATGGAAAAGTCCTCACAATCGCCACCGGCAACCCCGATAAACTCCATGGGTGTTGCCCAATAGTTGGAATCGCCCCACAATTTAATGTCGTCGACGAAGGTGAACAGATTAAAAAAAGTGTTCACCTTCGTCAGCTTTTCCATTTCGCTCAGCCCTTGGGCCGAGTCAACCACTTGAAACCAAGCATTGGCGCGCTTCCCGGCCCTGGGGCCATATTTGCTCTCCAGAGTGGAAACGATTTTGCTCCTGTCCAGCTGTGTACTGGACTGGGCAAACAGACAAGTTCCCAATATGGCCGTTGCCAACAGGCTGTGTTGGCAGACCTTAAGCATTGTTTGGGTAAACGTTTGTCCGCCTTTCATGCTATTGATTCAAATGTTATTTCACTTCCTGGTCGACAGTATATATGTTCCACTTCATGTCGGCAGTAGTGTCGTCTCCAACAATCTCCGCGATTACCCGACGGTTTTTATCGTGTGCTTCAGGGGTGTCACTTGGGTCAACCGGGCTGTTGTAGCCAAATCCCACAGCTTTGAGGCGACTGGACTCGATGCCATATTGCTGTGTTAATACTTCAGTGACGGCGTTGGCACGGCGCTGAGACAGCTCCATGTTGTAGTCGTAGCCGCCGGTTCGGCTGCAGTGACCTTCAATGGTCACTTTAGTATTGGGAAACTGACGCATGAACGACGCCAGCTCTTCAATTTGGCCGAAGTATTGTGGGGCAAGGTAGGATGAGTCGTTGGGGAACAATACCTTGAGCTCACGACGTTCGTTGATGGTTTTGATATCACCGCAGCCGTAGTTGTCGATAGCGGCACCCTTTACGGTGCCAGCACAACGTTCACGGGCTTCGATTACGCCGTCACGGTCTGGATCGTTCAGATCAAATACCTGTGTTGTAGGCTGATCCATACTCACGGTATCGCGCATAGAACAAGCGCCAAGGCTCAGCAGAGCCAACATCAATAAAGTCATTCTCATGGTTTTACTCCCCCTTCATATTCACGCTCTCCCTGCCATACCGTGGGTCTGGTTACCTTCAGTGAATCCAACAGGCGACCGGTGGCATTCAGTACCCGATACTTGGCGACAATCTCATCGAACTCAGCCTGCAGATAGTCTTTACGGGCTTCAAAGAGTTCGTTTTCGGTATCCAGCAAGTCGAGTAAGGTGCGCTGACCCAGATTGAACTGTTGGGTGTAAGCCACTTGTGTGTCCTTCGCCGCTTTCACATGTTCACGGATGTAGTCTTTTTGTGGTGTCAGCATTTCATAGGCATTCCATGCCAGGTTGACGCCTTCAACGACTTCGCGGTAAGCGCGTTGGCGAATTTCTTTGGCCTCACCGATTTTGTAGGCAGCTTCTTTTTCACGGGCGAGATCTTTACCGCCGGCGAACAGGTTGTAACGTACACGCACCATGGCAACCAGGTCGTTGTTATAACCACCAACATCGGTACGGAAGGCGCCAGTGCCTGCGATACCATCTTCGCCATCAAGGTTGTTGTTCCAGTTCCCGTCGAGCTCAAGCGTAACGCGTGGATAGTAGCTCGATTGCGCCGATGAGCGCTCGTTCTCGGCTGCGTTGATGTCGGCAGCGGCCGACTTGAGCACCGGATGGTTCTCCTGCGCCAAAGATACACTGGTGGACAAGTCAGTTGGCAGCATATCGGCATCCGGTACAGGTACAATCATGTCGTCGGGTGCTTTATCTACCACGCGGGCGAACTGCGCCTTGGCATCGAAGAAATTATTACGCGCTGAAATCACGTTGGCGTTGGCGCGGGCCAAACGACCGGTAATTTGAGACAAGTCAGCAATAGAACCCAGACCAGAATCAGTACGCTGCTTGATTTGGTCATAGATTTCTTTGTGAGTCGCCAGGTTTTTCTCCGCCAGCGTCATCACCTGCTCGGCACGGATGTAATTGACGTACACTTTCGCCACATCCAGCGCCATATCCTCAGCAGCGGCGAACAAGGCCCACTGATCTGCACTGGCTTCAAAGCTCAGGCGATCTACTTCGCTGGCCGTATAAAAACCATCGAACAGCATCTGACGGATGCTGATACCGGCTTCACCGCGCTTGAGTTCAAAGTCACCATCTTCACGGCCGAAACGACGACGTGTTGCTGGACTGTCCGTTTGTTCCCAGCCCCAGCCACCGGTGATATCTACCGTAGGCATATAGCCGGAAATCGCCTGACTTACCTGCTCTTCACGCGCTTTAAAGCGGTTGAAAGCAGCACGCAGGTCAGGGTTGCTGTCCAGCGTGTGGGCGACGGCCTGTTCAAGCGTCATGGCACTTGCAGCCATAGGCATCATGATGCCGCCTATGGCTGCAGCCAGTACGCCCAAGCGCAACTGTTGCAAGCGTTTCTTGTTCATTGATAAACCCTCCCGGTTTAGTTAGAGCCTCATCGTTCCCTAAGTGCGGTGTCTTTGGCTCTTAGAATTGGATTAAGTATGTATTCAAGAATAGATCTTTGTCCGGTGATGACATCCACAGAGGTCAGCATCCCGGGGATAATTGGCATCTCCGTGCCATCGTCTTTAACCAAGCTGGACTCTGCGGTCCTGACGCGTATCAGATAAAAGCTGTTACCTTCTTCGTCCTGGGTGGTATCGGCACTGATGTGCTCAACAGTGCCTTGTAACCCGCCGTAGCGGGTAAAATCATAGGCCGTTACCTTAACTACGGCAGGCAAGCCAACATGTAAAAACGCAATGTCTTTGGGGGTGATCTTGGCCTCGATAAGCAGTTGGTCTTCCGATGGCACAATTTCCATAATATCTACCCCGGGCTGCACCACGCCGCCGAGTGTGTTGATGTGGACGGTTTTCACTGTGCCATTCACGGGGGAAGTAATGACGGCTTTACTCACCTTATCCTGTGCCCCTACCTGCGCCTCACTCATACGCGACAAACGGGTTTGCATGTCGTTTAGCTGGGCACGGGTATCAGCGGCGAATACAAACACGGCTTCACGGCGTTTTAATATGGCTTCATCCAGCGTGGCTTTAATTTTAGGTCTGAGCTGACGCATGGCTTTGAGCTCACCCTGGAGTTCGTTCACGGTGCGTTCAAGCTTCAGTAATTCAACCTCAGGCACAATGCCTTTTTGCGCCAGGGGACGGGTAAGTTCCAGTTCTCGGCTGATGAGCTGAAAACTGGTGGTCATGGTCGCTATCTTGGTAGTCAGCTCTTCATTTTCTTGCTGACGCTGCTGAATTTGCCTGGCCAGAATCTCCAGTTGGTTTTCCAGATTGTCGAGTCGACCGTTATACTCGGCTTGTTGACGCGCGACCAATTCAGCTTTTTGTGCGCTAAGAGCGTCGGGGAATATCAGTTCCTGTTTGACGATTCGAACCTGCTCTCGCCAGTCTGATGCCATATCTGACACAGTAATACTGTTCAGCTCAGTCCGCATACGGATCACATTTGCCTGTAAGCTGAACACCTCTTCTTCCTGTTGGGCAAAGTCTGAGCGGAAGCGGGTGTCATCAATACGTGCCAAAGGTTCTCCCTTGGCGACTATATTGCCTTCGCGCACGAACAGTTCTTGCAGTACACCGCCGTCCAGACTTTGAATAACCTGAATTTGCGACGAGGGGATAACCTTGCCTGTACCCACGGTAACCTGATCCAGCTCAGCAAAATACGCCCAGATAAGGAAGGCAAATATCAACGATGTGAGTGCCCAGATAGTGAGTCTGTGGCTGGTAGGTGCATCGGTCATCATGGCGCCATATACGTCATCGACCATCTCAAGATCCCTTGCTGTCAGTGCTTTACTCATCCCTTTGCACCTCCAGCAAGCAGCCCCAGACTCAGTTTTTCAAGAACGTCGTTTTTGGGTCCATCGGCCA
Organism: Shewanella amazonensis SB2B; assembly: GCF_000015245.1. Classification (NCBI taxonomy): domain Bacteria; kingdom Pseudomonadati; phylum Pseudomonadota; class Gammaproteobacteria; order Alteromonadales; family Shewanellaceae; genus Shewanella; species Shewanella amazonensis. The sequence goes on along the minus strand of NC_008700.1, from coordinate 3,868,055 downwards.
GTACATGACCTCTGTCTAATACGATCACCCGGTCGACCAATTTCAGCAGGTGCATCTTGTGGGTGATGATAACGAGAGTCCTGTCTTTACTGACATGCTCCATAGCTCTGATAAATTGTTTTTCCGCTCTGGCATCCAGGCTGGCAGTGGGTTCGTCCATCAGCAAAATTGGTGGGTCATTCAGGGTGGCCCTGGCCAGGGCGACAGTTTGGCGTTGCCCCCGAGACAAGGCTTGTCCGCCTTCGCCGACCTGTTGATCCAGACCTTCGGATTCGAGATTGGTAAAGAGGCTGACGCCAGAGATTTGCACTGCGCGGATCAGCTGATGTTCAGATACCTGGCGGGTACCGAAGAGTATGTTGTCTCTGATAGAACCATGGAACAACACCACATCCTGAGGCAGGTAACCGAAGTTTCTGCGCAGGTCGCTGGGATGGATCTGGGCGCTGTCAATGCCATCGTATCTGAGGCTACCTTTGGTGGGTTTATACAGGCCACACAGGAGTTTGGCCAACGTACTTTTCCCTGAGCCATTTCGGCCAATGATGGCCACCTTTTCGCCCGGCTGAATAGACAAAGACGTTGGATGTAAGACGGGTTTTTCGGAACCCGGATAGCAAAAGCTCACATGGTCGGCTTCGATTTTACCCATTAGACGGGTTTTACTGACCAAATGCCCTTTATTCTCAAACTCATCTTCCTGCGTCATGATCTGGTCAAGCTGTCTTAAGGCGCTGGCAGTGTGGTTGGCCCGGGTTAACAAACTCGCCAACTGCGCCATCGGGGACATGGCGCGGCTGGAAAGCATCACGGCAGCGATAATGCCACCCATGGAAATGGCATTGTCGGCGACCCTATATACCCCCAGGATGACCACGCCCACCACGGTTAGCTGCACCATAAAGCTGGCGACGTTTGATACCGAGTTGGACAGCTTCTTGGCTTTGAGCTGCCAATTGGCCGTATGACCAATCATCTGTTGCCAGCTTTTTTGCACCAGCCCCTCGGCGCCATAGGCTTTGATGGACTCCAGTGCTGCCAGACTTTCAATCAGGTGGCCATGCTTCAGGCTGGCAAATTTATTACTCTCATCAATGGCAGCTTTAAGCTTTGGTTGAATATACAAGGTGTAGCCAATAATGATGGCGCCGCCGAGCAATGGCAGCACAGCCAGATCGCCAGCCACAATAAATATGATGATCAGGAAAAAGACGGCAAAGGGCAAATCCACCAGGGTGGTAATGGTAGCGGATGTCAGAATGTCCCTAATGCTGTCAAATTCGCCGAGCTGTTTGGCCATTCCGCCAACGCTGGGGGAGCGTTTTGACAGTGGAATACCAACAGCTTTGGCAAACAGTTGTGATGACACTATGATGTCGACTTTTTTACCTGCTACATCAATCAAGTAGCTTCTAAGCTGGCGCATCACCAAGTCAAAGATGTAAGCGATGCCTGCACCGATGGCCAGTACCCACAGAGACTCGAATGCCAGGTTGGGCACCACTTTATCGTACACATTCATGATAAAGAGAGGAGAAACCAAGGCAAAGAGGTTCACCAACACGGAGGCGATAAGCGCATCCCGGTATATTGGCGCCGCATCTTTTAAGGTTTTCAGTAACCAGTGGCTTTTATTATCGTGATGATGCACGTCAAAGCGCATATCACCCCGATATTGCTGTTTTACCAGAAACAGATAACCAACATAGAGAGTTTCGAGCTGCTCAACGGGGAGGGTCTCCTCTCCGCCGGTTTCAGGCAACTGAATGACAGCTTTTTCAGAGGTCAATTCTCTGAGAAGACAAGCTTTCTTATCTTTTAACAACAGGATGCAGGGCATCATTATTGGGGAAATCTGGTCCAGACCTTTACGGGTCAAGCGGGCGTTAAGACCGGCTCTGGCCGCAGCCTGAGGGACCAAATCAGGCGTCAGTATGGCTCCAGATAAGGGAAGTCCCGCCGCCAATGATTCACTGGAGCAGGGGGAGCCAAAATATTCAGTGAGGAGCACCAGGCTATCCAACAGGGGATCGACAGTGACCCGCGTGGAAGCTGCGATAGTCCATTGCTCATCGCTTCCGGAAGCAGATAAAGACACCGTTTAAATTTACCTTATTATTTTTATGACGTTAGACCCAGTATAGTTATGCCGGGCCATATTGCTATAGCCCGGCATTTTCCTGGTTGAGGTATTAAGGCATCAACTCGGTCTTATGATCCTCATCGAGTGACAAGATACGGCCCACAGCCTGGGCTGCACCTGTATCGGCTTGTGTATCGACTATCAATGGGCCAGTACCGTTACCCAGCAGACCGTTGATGATCCCGGATTCATCGGTTGAGGCCAGGCCATACTCATCTGCCAAATCAACACCATCCAGTACGATGCGCTGATCAACAGTACCATCGCGGTTGGCATCAATTTCAATGGTGGTTGAACCCCGCTCAAAGCTGAAGCTCAGGTAATCTTCCAGATTGCCATTTTCTTCTCCTTGCAGCAGGTCGCTCAAGTCCAGCTTATCTTCATTGATGTTGAAGTCGATGATATGGTCAGTTCCGGTTTCACCGGCTCTCCAAACGAAGGTATCAGCACCGCCATCACCTCGCAGAACGTCGTCTCCAAGACCACCGATGATGGTGTCATTGCCTTCGCCGCCACGCAGTCCGTCAATACCCTCGCCGCCGATGAGTAAGTCGTTGCCGGCACCGCCATACACCATTTGGGAACCTTCACCGCCATAAACGGTGTCGTCACCAACGCCAAGGTTGACGGTATCGGTCTTGGGCTGCACTTCTTCCAACACATTTTGTTTCAGCTTGCCATCGTTATCCAAGATGTCGCGTGCCGACATAAACTTACTGGAAAGCACTTCATCTTGGGACATTTGGCTGGGCACGTTGGGTAATGAGCTGCCGGTCTCCACAGTGTTATCAGTCCGTGAAATACCCAGATCGACATAGTCGTTACTGTCACCTGCCTTGATGTGCAAGGCCGTATCCAGATTGATCACATTGGCAGATTCTGTTGAAGCGACGGCATCATAACCACTGGAAGACACGGCAAACAGGCCTTTTCCTGAAGTCGAGTTTGTCAGCAGGAACGAATCCACCCCCTGCGTGCCTTCGTAAACGATTGGCAGCTCTTCTACAGCATTGAGGTTAATATTCAATTCCGCAGTGCTAAGATCGCCATCGCTGTCTTCAATGGTGTAGCTGAATGTGTCGACCGCATTGTCCGGTATCAGACTGCCTACGGTTGTGACCTGATAGCTGTAACTGCCATTGCCATACAGGGTCAGGGTTCCGTAAGTGCCTTGAATCACAAAGGTTCCATTGGATTCAGTGGCGTTGTTGCCACTGTGCGAAACGCCGTAGATCTCCATATCGCCATCGGCGCCCTGGATATCGTTGTGGAGGACGTTGCCACCGATGAGCGGCAGTTCAAATCCATCTCCCGGAATCAACTGAACAACCAATGGGAAGCTGGTGGAGGCACCTTCAGCTGTCTTGATACTGGTCACAACATCGCCGTTGCTATCGAGGAAGCCCATTACTTTCAGTGTGTAGCGAGCGCCATCGTACACAAACTCAGAGGATGTGTTGGCGACGGTCACAATATCCGGTGGGTTGTTATAACCACCGGTTTCATTGTGATTAAACTCGAGAGTGACCTTGGCTGCAACACCATTGATCATCAGGGTTACTTCGAGGGTGGCTTCAGTGATTGATGAGTAGCCATTGATAGGTTGGTTTACGTGCGTAAAGGTGCCCAGAACAATATTCTGGTTCAAGCCCACATCACCCACCTGAATGTTGGTGTTTTCATCAAAGTTGTAGCCAGAACGTGGCTGTCCGTTGCCAACGTCGCCCCAACGAATTATATCGTGGCCATTATCGTCATCAGGGCCGTCAGAAGTTGTTACGTTGGATTTTTCTTCTGACTCAGCGGTCCAGTCAGTCCACCTGGCTGTGATATCGCGAACTTCAAAGGCGTCTATCAGTACATCAACCTGGTTGTCGTCATCGACAGCGATATGCTGACTATCAGCAACAGTTACTGTGACGTCCGCCTTGGCGGTGTCGCCGCTGTCATCGGTTGCAACAACCTTAATGCCTGTAACTGTCAGAGAGTCATAATCTATGTTGTGAGGCAGTTTACCAAGCAGCTCTGCCTCAACCACAACAGAACCCTGCTCACCAGCTTCGATTGCGTTCCAATCCAAGGTCAGTTTCAGCAGGTCGCCGCGGCCTGGCATAGAGCCTATCAGCACCCCACCTTCGATTCTCCAACTCATAGGCTGGCGAATGCCTTCAACCTGAATATCGCTCACGTCTGCGCTGAAGCTGACGTTGTTAACGTCACTGCTACCGGCCTTGAATACCAGAGTATCTGTATCGGCATCCATGGTATCGGATACCAGTTTGGCTTCCGCTAGGCTGGTAAACGCAGCGGGTGTGACAGCGTTGAGTGTGTTAGGCACATTCAGCGTGACGGTAAACGGATTGCTGGAGTCCGTATCACCATCACTGTCAGTGATGGCAACATTGAAGTTCAAAACGGTTCCCAGCGGGTCAACACTGAGACTGTTCGCAGTGAAGTTCTTCAAGTTGAAGTCTTGTCCACCTGCTGCGGTAGAAAGCTCTATCTTTGTGAACTCTGCAAATCCTTCTGAGGCTATCAAATTGGCCAAAGTTGCAGGCGTGGCAATAAAGGTCTTGACCAGATCATTTCCAAACGCATCTTTACCGACAATGTTGATGGTAAACACGCCAGTGTAAGGATTACCGTTATTGTAGGAGAGGCTAATTCCAGTAAAATTCGTGACTGGGAAGCCAAAATCAAGCGTGAGGGTTTCACCAGAGCCGATGTCCTTACCTGTACCAACACCAATACCATTGGGGCTGGTGTTTACAGTGCTAACACCACCCGCGTCAGTTGCTGTAATGGTGCAGAGCACCACGTCACCAGACTCAGGTTCACCTTTCACTGCTCCGTTCAGCATGACGAACAAATCTGCGTCGTTACCGCCTGGAATGTTACCTGTCAAATCGGCGTTGGTTGTGGTGATCTTGGTAATTGGAGTTTCAAGATCCAGCACATATTCACCGCTGTTTGGATCAAGTGTCAGAGTGAAAATTTTGGTCTGAATCGCACCGACAGCACCCCATTCGGCTGCAGTGGAGCTGGTGTACGCAATCATCACGGACGTGTCGTTAGGATCGACATAGTAGTAAATTGCTTTACCCGAGGTCATCAGACCGGAATCAGCGAAGGTTGATGACTCACTCCAACCTGTAATGTTCACAGACAGATCCGCGCTGTATTGATCGGCTGATTCGTTATCGTTTCCGTCTGCACCTGCTACGGTCACAGTACCGCTGATTTGGGTATCCGCTGCGTTCAAACCACTGCTGTCAGTAGCTGAGGCTTCAACGAGATCGTCGTCAATAGTGAGATCCAGAGTCGCAGAGATAACACTGTTGTTGGCACCAACAGCTTCAATAACGATACCTTCAATCAGCGAACTGAGGTTGATGTCATTTGCGCCATTGACTTGCTTAATGTTATCCAGCAATTCCACGTTAACGCTGATACTGCCAGTCGTGTTGGCAGAGATTGGATCTGTATCGGTCAGTGTCAACTTGATGACAGGAACACCGCCGATACTACCAACCAAGCTACCATCCAATGCCAGAGCCCAGGCAATACTTACTCCTGTTGCAAGGTTGGTTGCAGCTTGAATGCTGTTTACATCGCCAAAGCGGAATTGTGTCAGAGTCTCACTGCCAGCGGTGAAGGAAATCTGCTGCGAAACCACATTGGGCACATTGTCACGCAGATCGCTTTCATTAACGGTCATTTCATTATTGCCGGGAGCAAATACCTGTGCTGTATCAGAGTCTTGTGCAGATTCATTACCAGCAAGATCGGTTTGAGTGACAGTTACAGTAATGCTTTGCCCTGCATCGGGTGCATTTTCAGTCCAGGTGATAACGCCGTTGTTGTAGTCGAAATCTGGTGCAGGATCGCCATTGGTAAATTGCAGTACGCCATTCACCAACTCCAGCTCATATTCTTGTGGCTGGGCATTGCCAATCGTCACTGTCAGGGTTACGAAACCACCTTCCAACAGATCGGCGTGGCTAACATTCGCCTGCAGCTGAACCCCAGGGCCGTTACTGCTGATTTCGCCCTGAGTGAGCAAACCATCGCCTGGCGTGCCGTCGTCAACGATCCACACGGTGGGGGCCGCTATGCTGGTGTCAACGGTGACACTGTCGCTGTCGGAATCACTGTTGCCGGCCGGGTCGGTCACGGTGGCGGTCAGGGTGAGGGTGTCACCGTCAGCCGGTGCATCCACGGCCAGGGCCAGTCCGTTGTCGAGCATGGCCTGGGTCACCAGACCGTTGAACAGCACGTTGCCATCCTGATCGGTGATGACCAAGGTATCGTCCACGGCGGTACCGGCACCGAGCTGTACCAGGTAGTTCACCTGACCGTCGAGCTCGGCAATGCTGAGCAGACCGTCGTTGTTGGTGTCTTCGGTGATGGTGATGGTGACGGCCGGGGCGGTGGTGTCAATGGTGACACTGTCGCTGTCGGAATCACTGTTGCCGGCCGGGTCGGTCACGGTGGCGGTCAGGGTGAGGGTGTCACCGTCAGCCGGTGCATCCACGGCCAGGGCCAGTCCGTTGTCGAGCATGGCCTGGGTCACCAGACCGTTGAACAGCACGTTGCCATCCTGATCGGTGATGACCAGGGTATCGTCCACGGCGGTACCGGCACCGAGCTGTACCAGGTAGTTCACCTGACCGTCGAGCTCGGCAATGCTGAGCAGACCGTCGTTGTTGGTGTCTTCGGTGATGGTGATGGTGACGGCCGGGGCGGTGGTGTCAATGGTGACACTGTCGCTGTCGGAATCACTGTTGCCGGCCGGGTCGGTCACGGTGGCGGTCAGGGTGAGGGTGCCACCGTCAGCCGGTGCATCCACGGCCAGGGCCAGTCCGTTGTCGAGCATGGCCTGGGTCACCAGACCGTTGAACAGCACGTTGCCATCCTGATCGGTGATAACCAGGGTATCGTCCACGGCGGTACCGGCACCGAGCTGTACCAGGTAGTTCACCTGACCGTCGAGCTCGGCAATGCTGAGCAGACCGTCGTTGTTGGTGTCTTCGGTGATGGTGATGGTGACGGCCGGGGCGGTGGTGTCAATGGTGACACTGTCGCTGTCGGAATCACTGTTGCCGGCCGGGTCGGTCACGGTGGCGGTCAGGGTGAGGGTGTCACCGTCAGCCGGTGCATCCACGGCCAGGGCCAGTCCGTTGTCGAGCATGGCCTGGGTCACCAGACCGTTGAACAGCACGTTGCCATCCTGATCGGTGATAACCAGGGTATCGTCCACGGCGGTACCGGCACCGAGCTGTACCAGGTAGTTCACCTGACCGTCGAGCTCGGCAATGCTGAGCAGACCGTCGTTGTTGGTGTCTTCGGTGATGGTGATGGTGACGGCCGGGGCGGTGGTGTCAATGGTGACACTGTCGCTGTCGGAATCACTGTTGCCGGCCGGGTCGGTCACGGTGGCGGTCAGGGTGAGGGTGTCACCGTCAGCCGGTGCATCCACGGCCAGGGCCAGTCCGTTGTCGAGCATGGCCTGGGTCACCAGACCGTTGAACAGCACGTTGCCATCCTGATCGGTGATGACCAGGGTATCGTCCACGGCGGTACCGGCACCGAGCTGTACCAGGTAGTTCACCTGACCGTCGAGCTCGGCAATGCTGAGCAGACCGTCGTTGTTGGTGTCTTCGGTGATGGTGATGGTGACGGCCGGGGCGGTGGTGTCAATGGTGACACTGTCGCTGTCGGAATCACTGTTGCCGGCCGGGTCGGTCACGGTGGCGGTCAGGGTGAGGGTGTCACCGTCAGCCGGTGCATCCACGGCCAGGGCCAGTCCGTTGTCGAGCATGGCCTGGGTCACCAGACCGTTGAACAGCACGTTGCCATCCTGATCGGTGATGACCAGGGTATCGTCCACGGCGGTACCGGCACCGAGCTGTACCAGGTAGTTCACCTGACCGTCGAGCTCGGCAATGCTGAGCAGACCGTCGTTGTTGGTGTCTTCGGTGATGGTGATGGTGACGGCCGGGGCGGTGGTGTCAATGGTGACACTGTCGCTGTCGGAATCACTGTTGCCGGCCGGGTCGGTCACGGTGGCGGTCAGGGTGAGGGTGTCACCGTCAGCCGGTGCATCCACGGCCAGGGCCAGTCCGTTGTCGAGCATGGCCTGGGTCACCAGACCGTTGAACAGCACGTTGCCATCCTGATCGGTGATAACCAGGGTATCGTCCACGGCGGTACCGGCACCGAGCTGTACCAGGTAGTTCACCTGACCGTCGAGCTCGGCAATGCTGAGCAGACCGTCGTTGTTGGTGTCTTCGGTGATGGTGATGGTGACGGCCGGGGCGGTGGTGTCAATGGTGACACTGTCGCTGTCGGAATCACTGTTGCCGGCCGGGTCGGTCACGGTGGCGGTCAGGGTGAGGGTGTCACCGTCAGCCGGTGCATCCACGGCCAGGGCCAGTCCGTTGTCGAGCATGGCCTGGGTCACCAGACCGTTGAACAGCACGTTGCCATCCTGATCGGTGATGACCAGGGTATCGTCCACGGCGGTACCGGCACCGAGCTGTACCAGGTAGTTCACCTGACCGTCGAGCTCGGCAATGCTGAGCAGACCGTCGTTGTTGGTGTCTTCGGTGATGGTGATGGTGACGGCCGGGGCGGTGGTGTCAATGGTGACACTGTCGCTGTCGGAATCACTGTTGCCGGCCGGGTCGGTCACGGTGGCGGTCAGGGTGAGGGTGTCACCGTCAGCCGGTGCATCCACGGCCAGGGCCAGTCCGTTGTCGAGCATGGCCTGGGTCACCAGACCGTTGAACAGCACGTTGCCATCCTGATCGGTGATGACCAGGGTATCGTCCACGGCGGTACCGGCACCGAGCTGTACCAGGTAGTTCACCTGACCGTCGAGCTCGGCAATGCTGAGCAGACCGTCGTTGTTGGTGTCTTCGGTGATGGTGATGGTGACGGCCGGGGCGGTGGTGTCGACGCCATAGCCTTCGGTATCGCTGGCAGACGCGGTGTTGCCGGCGTCATCGGTGGTGGTGACGGAGGCGGTGATGCTGTTCACGTCAGCGCCGACCAGCAGGGCGGCATCGACGGAAGTGCTGAAGCCCAGTACGCCGCCGAGGTCAATCACCTGCACGGTGGCAATCACATTGCCATCGAGGGTCAGGGTCACGGTGTCGCCGAGCTTGACGTCGCCGCCGACGGTACCGCTGAGGGTCACGCTGCCTTCACTTTCGGCCTGGTTGATGACGTTGTCATCGCCGACCAGGATGGGGTTGAGGTCAATGGTGGCACTGATTTCAGTGTCGACGCCATAGCCTTCGGTATCGCTGGCAGACGCGGTGTTGCCGGCGTCATCGGTGGTGGTGACGGAGGCGGTGATGCTGTTCACGTCAGCGCCGACCAGCAGGGCGGCATCGACGGAAGTGCTGAAGCCCAGTACGCCGCCGCCGAGGTCAATCACCTGCACGGTGGCAATCACATTGCCATCGAGGGTCAGGGTCACGGTGTCGCCGAGCTTGACGTCGCCGCCGACGGTACCGCTGAGGGTCACGCTGCCTTCACTTTCGGCCTGGTTGATGACGTTGTCATCGCCGACCAGGATGGGGTTGAGGTCAATGGTGGCACTGATTTCAGTGTCGACGCCATAGCCTTCGGTATCGCTGGCAGACGCGGTGTTGCCGGCGTCATCGGTGGTGGTGACGGAGGCGGTGATGCTGTTCACGTCAGCGCCGACCAGCAGGGCGGCATCGACGGAAGTGCTGAAGCCCAGTACGCCGCCGCCGAGGTCAATCACCTGCACGGTGGCAATCACATTGCCATCGAGGGTCAGGGTCACGGTGTCGCCGAGCTTGACGTCGCCGCCGACGGTACCGCTGAGGGTCACGCTGCCTTCACTTTCGGCCTGGTTGATGACGTTGTCATCGCCGACCAGGATGGGGTTGAGGTCAATGGTGGCACTGATTTCAGTGTCGACGCCATAGCCTTCGGTATCGCTGGCAGACGCGGTGTTGCCGGCGTCATCGGTGGTGGTGACGGAGGCGGTGATGCTGTTCACGTCAGCGCCGACCAGCAGGGCGGCATCGACGGAAGTGCTGAAGCCCAGTACGCCGCCGCCGAGGTCAATCACCTGCACGGTGGCAATCACATTGCCATCGAGGGTCAGGGTCACGGTGTCGCCGAGCTTGACGTCGCCGCCGACGGTACCGCTGAGGGTCACGCTGCCTTCACTTTCAACCTGGTTGATGACGTTGTCATCGCCGACCAGGATGGGGTCGAGGTCGATGGTGGCACTGATTTCAGTGTCGACGCCATAGCCTTCGGTATCGCTGGCAGACGCGGTGTTGCCGGCGTCATCGGTGGTGGTGACGGAGGCGGTGATGCTGTTCACGTCAGCGCCGACCAGCAGGGCGGCATCGACGGAAGTGCTGAAGCCCAGTACGCCGCCGCCGAGGTCAATCACCTGCACGGTGGCAATCACATTGCCATCGAGGGTCAGGGTCACGGTGTCGCCGAGCTTGACGTCGCCGCCGACGGTACCGCTGAGGGTCACGCTGCCTTCACTTTCGGCCTGGTTGATGACGTTGTCATCGCCGACCAGGATGGGGTTGAGGTCAATGGTGGCACTGATTTCAGTGTCGACGCCATAGCCTTCGGTATCGCTGGCAGACGCGGTGTTGCCGGCGTCATCGGTGGTGGTGACGGAGGCGGTGATGCTGTTCACGTCAGCGCCGACCAGCAGGGCGGCATCGACGGAAGTGCTGAAGCCCAGTACGCCGCCGCCGAGGTCAATCACCTGCACGGTGGCAATCACATTGCCATCGAGGGTCAGGGTCACGGTGTCGCCGAGCTTGACGTCGCCGCCGACGGTACCGCTGAGGGTCACGCTGCCTTCACTTTCAACCTGGTTGATGACGTTGTCATCGCCGACCAGGATGGGGTCGAGGTCGATGGTGGCACTGATTTCAGTGTCGACGCCATAGCCTTCGGTATCGCTGGCAGACGCGGTGTTGCCGGCGTCATCGGTGGTGGTGACGGAGGCGGTGATGCTGTTCACGTCAGCGCCGACCAGCAGGGCGGCATCGACGGAAGTGCTGAAGCCCAGTACGCCGCCGCCGAGGTCAATCACCTGCACGGTGGCAATCACATTGCCATCGAGGGTCAGGGTCACGGTGTCGCCGAGCTTGACGTCGCCGCCGACGGTACCGCTGAGGGTCACGCTGCCTTCACTTTCGGCCTGGTTGATGACGTTGTCATCGCCGACCAGAATGGGGTTGAGGTCAATGGTGGCACTGATTTCAGTGTCGACGCCATAGCCTTCGGTATCGCTGGCAGACGCGCTGTTGCCGGCGTCATCGGTGGTGGTGACGGAGGCGGTGATGCTGTTCACGTCAGCGCCGACCAGCAGGGCGGCATCGACGGAAGTGCTGAAGCCCAGTACGCCGCCGCCGAGGTCAATCACCTGCACGGTGGCAATCACATTGCCATCGAGGGTCAGGGTCACGGTGTCGCCGAGCTTGACGTCGCCGCCGACGGTACCGCTGAGGGTCACGCTGCCTTCACTTTCGGCCTGGTTGATGACGTTGTCATCGCCGACCAGGATGGGGTTGAGGTCAATGGTGGCACTGATTTCAGTGTCGACGCCATAGCCTTCGGTATCGCTGGCAGACGCGGTGTTGCCGGCGTCATCGGTGGTGGTGACGGAGGCGGTGATGCTGTTCACGTCAGCGCCGACCAGCAGGGCGGCATCGACGGAAGTGCTGAAGCCCAGTACGCCGCCGCCGAGGTCAATCACCTGCACGGTGGCAATCACATTGCCATCGAGGGTCAGGGTCACGGTGTCGCCGAGCTTGACGTCGCCGCCGACGGTACCGCTGAGGGTCACGCTGCCTTCACTTTCGGCCTGGTTGATGACGTTGTCATCGCCGACCAGAATGGGGTTGAGGTCAATGGTGGCACTGATGTCCGTGTCGACGCCATAGCCTTCGGTGTCGGTGGCGGTGGCGCTGTTGCCGGCGTCATCGGTGGCGGTGACGGAGGCATCAATCACATGGTCTTCATCGGCCACCAGGTCGGCGCCGGGGACGTTGATGCTGAAGCGCAGGGTGCCGTTGTCATCATATACCGCGCCGGTGAATTCCTTGCCATTGACGGTGAGGGTGACGATGTCACCGACCTTGACGTCGCCGCCGACGATACCGGTCACAGGGATGTCCTGTCCGGCTTCCTGGGCATTGATGATGTCATCGGCGGTGATGTCGGCATCGAGGGTGATGCTGGCACTGATGTCTGTGTCAACGCCATAGCCTTCGGTGTCGGTGGCGGTGGCGCTGTTGCCGGCGTCATCGGTGGCGGTGACGGAGGCATCAATCACATGGTCTTCATCGGCCACCAGGTCGGCGCCGGGGACGTTGATGCTGAAGCGCAGGGTGCCGTTGTCATCATATACCGCGCCGGTGAATTCCTTGCCATTGACGGTGAGGGTGACGATGTCACCGACCTTGACGTCGCCGCCGACGATACCGGTCACAGGGATGTCCTGTCCGGCTTCCTGGGCATTGATGATGTCATCGGCGGTGATGTCGGCATCGAGGGTGATGCTGGCACTGATGTCTGTGTCAACGCCATAGCCTTCGGTGTCGGTGGCGGTGGCGCTGTTGCCGGCGTCATCGGTGGCGGTGACGGAGGCATCAATCACATGGTCTTCATCGGCCACCAGGTCGGCGCCGGGGACGTTGATGCTGAAGCGCAGGGTGCCGTTGTCATCATATACCGCGCCGGTGAATTCCTTGCCATTGACGGTGAGGGTGACGATGTCACCGACCTTGACGTCGCCGCCGACGATACCGGTCACAGGGATGTCCTGTCCGGCTTCCTGGGCATTGATGATGTCATCGGCGGTGATGTCGGCATCGAGGGTGATGCTGGCACTGATGTCTGTGTCAACGCCATAGCCTTCGGTGTCGGTGGCGGTGGCGCTGTTGCCGGCGTCATCGGTGGCGGTGACGGAGGCATCAATGACACGATCGGCATCTGCTGCCAGATCGCTGCCAGGCACATCAATGCTGAAGCGCAGGGTGCCGTTGTCATCATATACCGCGCCGGTGAATTCCTTGCCATTGACGGTGAGGGTGACGATGTCACCGACTTTGACGTCGGCACCTACTACACCTGTGACTGGGATAGTTTGACCTGCTTCGGCACTGTTAATGATGTCATCAGCGGTGATATTGGCATCCAAAGTGATGCTGGCCGAGAGATCATTATCCAGGATGTCAGTAGTAACCGTTGCATCGGTCAGATCGAGGTTTTCAAACACAGGGGTGCCATCTGGCGTAACGACGCCACTAACACTGACACTGAAGGATTCAGTTGGTTCGAATATGTCATCGTTAACGGTTGCAATGGTGAACGTCGCGGTAACGCCATCTGCACCAATGATGGCTTGTACTGTTTCAACAATGTCGTTGCCATCTGCGGTGATGTAGGTATAGGTGAGTGTAACTATGCTGCCAGCTGGCGCTGGGTCACTCAGGGTCACAGTGTAGGTGCCGGTATTATCACCTTCTGCAACTGCAGTTGGACCATTCAGAGTTACAGTGACAGTATCCTCAGGACCAGGTACAGCTTCATCGACGATGTTGGTGCTGGCACTGTTGTCGGCACCTATCACGGCATTGCCACCGGTGACGCTGGAAATGGTGATGGTGAAGTCTTCAGAAACTTCGTACAGCTTATCGTCAATGGTATTGATATTAATGGTAACGCTGGTTTGGCCGGCAGGGATCACTACGCTGGCCACACCGATAAAGTCGGTACCGTCTTCAGCAACACCTGAATAAGTAAAGGTGACTGTAATGTCTTCGTTTGAGGCTTCATCCAGGCTGACAACGAAAGAAGCAGTACTGCCTTCTTCTACGTCGATTTGATTGGCCGTGATGCTCACTTCAGGAGAGACAACATCACCCACATCAGTTGCGGTGCCGGTGTTGCCTGTAGTGTCTATGACACTGGCATCGGCGGTGTAACCACCTTCAGGTAAGGGTTCGACCACATCAACACTGTAAGTGCCGTCTTCATTGACTGTGGTAGTCAGGGTCTGGGTATCGCCGTTACTGTCGGTTACTAAGATAGTAACTGTGCTGCCGGGTTCTGCATCCGTGGTACCAGTGATTGTGGGAGTGGTGTCTGTTGAGTTGTCGGGAGCATCAACAGTAATAACCAATGGTGTGACAAGCAGGGGTTCGATGGGTTGGGCTTCGAGTATTGTTGATTCTGGGAATTGGGCGTCGAATGTTGAATCATAACCCGTGCTTGCAAGAGTTTCGCCACCTGTTCTATCCAGGCTGACAAATCCAGAACCGCCTTCGTTACCTGTCTGGCCGCCCGCTGCGGTTTCGGGCAGGTCTGCGGTTGGGTCATCACCTGCGGCAATTTGTGCCTGTAGCGCTTCGATTTCATTCAGCGCATTGGGATCAAGTTGCTCCGCGCCAACGTCGGGCTGGTTGGCCGTTGTGGGAGTGTTTGATTCGCTGATAACGGTGCCGTCCTCCAGCACCAATTCAAACTGAGCGCCTTCCTTAATCCAAAGCACTGCACCAGCGGGGATGGCATCACCAGCAGAAACTGATTTTTCTGCGCCTTCTGCGACCATGCTAATTTGCCCATTAACCGACTTGAGCAATCCATTTTTCGGTGTGATATACGAACCCATAACAAGCTCCCAACGGCTTATATTCGATACAGAATCTGCCTGTGAACAGGCAAAATTACCCAACTTAAGAAGTGAAGTGTAATTCTAAAATACCTCTAAGTCAATTTTTTGACGGAATCGTTACTTATTAAAAAACTTGGATTTTTGTCGTCTTATTTGGTGTTTTTACACTAATTCTGACACCGAATATCTGGTGGTCTATTCATCATGAAACGCCTATATATAGTGTAGGCGATAAGTGAAAAAAAAGCGTTTTCATGGAAAAATCCACGAAAACGCCTTGTTTAGGTTACTAAAATGTTGCTAGGGAGTGGCGTCAGGCTTTGGCAGCCCTCCGGTAATGTTGTAACGCCAGGTCGGTATTGCCCAGTTGCTCGTCGAGCTCGGCGAGTGCCAACCAATTTTCTTTGGATGGATTTAACTCACAGGCTTTACGCCAATGCTCGTAGGCAGTCTTAAACTCCCTGGCTTGCTGGCAAAGTCGTGCCACACATTCGTGATATTCATGCACATCCTCGAACCTGGGTGCCAGCTTGAGCAACTGTTGCCTTGGAGCCTCATCCTGACCATTTAGGACTTGGGGAAGCAGCGCCAGAACTTGAGGATCGGGCAAAGATTCCAGATCTTTAAGAAGCAGTTTAACGGCTTCGGCCTTTTTACCTTGTTTGGCAAGCCCAAGTGCATAGGCAGCACGATTGGCACTGAGCTGTTTTTCGCTGCGGGATAGCCACTGCCATTCTTTATCCAGACTGTCCCAATCTTTGCTGCCAGCCTGCTCCAGCAGCTTCACGCTTACTCTGACAGATAAATCTTCAAAATTGGCATCATTAAGCAGTGCGTGCTTCTTGATGGCAGGTAACAATTCTCTCACTGCCCGCCAATCCTGCTGGGCAAGATAGACTTCCATGGCAAGTTTGATCACCGCAGCGCTGCTTTTGCTGGTCGGCGCCAAATGATTGAGTGCAGTTCTGGCACGCTCCAATTGGCCCTGTTTAAGCAGATAGCGGGTGCGGGTTGTAAATACGGCCGTCGCCGCATTCGGCTCTGTTACAGCTTTTTCAAGATAGTCATCACGCTCGGCATATTTTCCCTGATGCTGAGCCGCCCTCGCTGCAGCGAGCAGATTCAGTGCTGGCAGCTCACCTTTGGCGGCTCCCTTGGCCATAAAGCGCTCAGCATCGGGCCAGTTTTCTTCAGCAAGCGCCAGTGCTCCGTTCAGGGTATGGCGTTTGGCGGCATTGCGTCGCCAGCGTTCGGGCAGATAACGGCTGCCCAGCACCAAGCTGATGCTTTTAACGGCTATCCATTCGGCAATCACGATAACGCCGTAGGCAATCACCAGCACGACAATGGCAAACACCAGACTGGTTTCAATTTCGTAGCCCCAGGCTGACAAATACAGATAGCCGGTGTTGCCAACAATGTAGGGGCTCAAGCAGAGCCCAATCAGAATAATGCCAAGATAAATGAGCGTTTTTATCATGCCTCAGCCTCCGATTCGGCTGCCGCAGAAGGTTCTGGTTCCTGATCCGGTTCGGGCAGCGGATTCACTGCCGGTATTGGCGTGGGATCGGGGATTGGCTGAGGTGCCTTGACGCCTTCCTGAACCAGGGTTCTGAGCATATCGCTGGACTGGAATTTACTGATGGGTACTGCATCGATACGCAGGGACGCCAGAGAGTCGAGACGCTCAAGTATTTGCGCCCCGGTACCTGAGTCCACACTGAAGTAAAGTTTTACCCAACCACCTGCCATTAAAATGGCTTCCCGGAAGCTCAGTTCATCGTGTCTATACAGCGCAAGCTGGGCCTGGAGCAGCTTGGTGCGAATGTTTTCTTTCAGATACCACTCTTGTTCCGGTGAAAGGAGCGGCGTGATATCGCCGGTGCGTTGACGTACGGTCACAAAGTCATTAATCAGCGCTTTCCAACTCTTTGCCAGGTTGGTTTGCCAGTCATTCAGAGAGTCGCTGATGGTCTCATCGGTCGGTGGTGTGTATTCCTGCTTATTACGGCCCGGGGTCAATCGCTCGATACGTTTCATGATTTCGTCTAACGCATAAACGTTGCCAGCAATATCGGTACTGCGTACAGAGGCCACCTGTTCCATATCGGCCGCCAGTGCTTTGCGCAGGCTGAACAGTGAAGGCTGCTGCATGGCGGCGATCCGCTCATCGGCTGTTTTCAGCAAGCTCAGCGCAGTGGCGGGATCTTGCTCAAGCCACAGTTTACGGCCTGCCATGCGCACCAGATAGTCAGCTTCGGCAATCAGCCAATCGTCGGGCGTTTTTTGAGACAGGTTGGTCAGGCGACGCTCGAGGGCACTCTGATCGGCGGTAAGGCGCCCAAGCTCAGTCTCCAATTGGCCAATCTGCTTTAACCTTTGTTCCAATTGATTCAGGCGTGACACCGGCTCTTTCAGCGAGGCACTCTGTTTCTCCTCCACCGACAGTGTGTAGTGGTACTGCTCCACCAACTGTTGATAGAGGTAGTAGCCACCGCCAAGGGCACTTCCCCCCATAAGCAATGCCACCAATACTCCCACTCGTATGGCCAACGAGCTGCCATGACGGGGTTCTTTTTTGGGGGCTATGTCATTAGGTTGAGAAGACGGTGTGGCAGGCAAAGTAGTGGACTCTGCTGCGGCGGCCTCTTGCTGTTGGTTTTCCATGAAACAATCCTTGATGCTAGAAAGCGTGCAATTCAGGGAAACTAAAGCAGCAAAAGTTTACATGCCCAATGCGTCCAGTACGGCGGCTTGGTTTGCTGCTCCGGCGTTGGTGACTCGACGAAGTCCCTTTTTCCTTGCCTGGGTTTCGACCCGGGCACTGGGGACTATGATATGACAGTCTCTGAGCCATGCAAAACTGTCTTTGGGAACCAGATTTATTAAGTTTTCCAGTACTTCACCACTGGTCACTACTATGGTGTCTATACCGAAGGATTGCCAGCGACTGACACTTGCAGGGGCATCCAGCGGCGGACAGGCCCGCTGATAGACCTCAAGATAGCTCACATTTGCCCCTCGAAGCCGCAAACCATCGGCCATGGCTTCGCGGCCACCTTTACCCCGGACTATGACTATCTGTTTACCGGACACCTGTTCCAGAGAGGGGAGTGTGAGTAAACCTTCTGTGGCCTGGCTGTCGGCGGGTGAGCGTTCGGCTGTGATACCTTGCAAAGCCAGGGCATCGGCAGTGGCATCTCCCACCGCGTAATAGGTGGCTTTTGGCCATTGGTCCTTCAGCCAGGGGGTGGCAAAACTGACCGCACTGGTACTGATAAAGATGAGTATGTCGGCGCGTGAAAGTTCATCCAACTGCGCTTGAGTGACGGCTGCTGCCTCCACCGATAACAAGGGTTCCACCAAATAAGGAATGGCCAGCGCATCCAGTGCACTGGCCATGGCGGCGTTTTTGCCCTCAGGACGGGTGAGCAGCAGCTTCATGGTCAGTTCCGGGCGTAGACCGCATCCAGAATGGTTTTTGCACCACGACTGAGCAGGTCGTCCGCCAGTTGATGACCCAATGCAATGGCATCAGCAGTTGAACCTGTCACAGAGCCGGTGATCACTTCGCTGCCATCGGGGTTACCCACCAAACCACGCAGTGTCAGGGTGTCGGCTTCGATTTCGGCAAAGGCACCAATAGGCACCTGACAGCCCCCTTCCAGACGGGTATTCATGGCTCGTTCGGCAAGCACCCGCAGGCGGGTTTCTTTGTGCTCCAGTGGTGCCAGTAAGGCTTTGACACGCTCATCATTGGTACGGCATTCAATGCCTACAGCGCCCTGTCCATTGGCGGGCAGTGATTCTTCGGTGCTGATAAAACCTGCGATACGCTCGGCAAGTTTAAGGCGGATAAGACCCGCCGCGGCGAGGATGATGGCATCGTATTCGCCTGAGTCGAGTTTGGCCAAACGGGTGCCAACGTTACCGCGCAGGTCTTTGATTATCAGGTCGGGACGACGGGCGCGCAGTTGACACTGTCGACGCAGGCTGGAGGTGCCGACTACGGCGCCCTGTGGCAGCTCATCAATACTCTTGTAAGTGTTGGACACAAAAGCATCACGTGGGTCTTCGCGTTCACAAATCACTTCCAGACCCAGGCCTTCCGGAAAATCCACTGGCACGTCTTTCATGGAGTGCACGGCAATGTCGGCACGGCCTTCCAGCATGGCAACTTCCAGTTCTTTCACGAACAGGCCTTTACCACCCACTTTGGCCAGAGGCGTATCCAGAATAACGTCGCCCTTGGTGCTCATGGGCAGCAGTTCCACGGTCAAATCCGGATGAATGCGCTCGAGCTCTGCTTTAACAAACTCAGCCTGCCACATGGCAAGGGGGCTTTTGCGGGTCGCGATACGAATAAGGTTTTGAGACATGCCGATTTTCCATCTTATGGTCTGCGTTAGTTGCGCCAATGCTAACATTGCCTCGGCGACTATGTAAGGAACCGCTGTCGCATCTTTGTGGTGTGAAAGGAGAAACTGTCGGTAAAAATGTGATCTCTATCGCAAATGTTTGCGTTCGCCCTCTTGGGTGCTAGCATGGGGTAACTTTAAGTCCAAGGAATGGTGACGCAACAAGATGATCGCGCACAGTCGGTGGTCAACATCTGCTTTGAGCTTGTCAGACCGCCTCAACAAGGTCCGACTGGCCCGGGCCCTGGCCCTGCTTTCTCCCCTCAAACGGCATCTTCTTCACGCGATCCCGCTGTTGCTGCACTTTCACGGCCCTCGAATTCCCGGCTACAACGGCCATGCCACACCCTGTGGGCTGGCAGGTTTTGAACCCCAGGAACCCCATCTGGAAGCCGCCAGGGTATTGTCTCTTGGACTTCCCAGCCTGCGTGCCGACTGGCCTTATGCCATCGAAGGTATTTATGCCATGGGCAGTACCGGTAGCTTCGGACAAAACCCCTTCAGCGACGTTGATGTGTGGGTTATCCACGAGCCTAATTTATCGGCCGATGACATTCAGGCACTGGCCGATAAGTTGGTGCTCTTACATCAATGGTTTGCGGGCTTTGAGTTTGAGGTGAACTTTTATTTGGTGCATCCGTTTCAATTTCGAGCCGACAAAAGTTATTCGGGTAACGGGCGGGTAAGGCTGGGGGTGGAACACAGTGGCAGTGCCCAGCACTGGCTGCTCCTGGAAGAGTTTTACCGCACCCAAATTTGCCTCGGTGGCAAGCCTTTGTATTGGTGGCCCGATGCCCGGCCCAGCAGTGACGGCCTCTGGTTGGGGGATGTACAAAGCTTGCCCGCCAGCGAGTATTTCAGTGCCTCCCTGTGGCAGCTCTACAAGGGGTTGGTCAAACCCCACAAGGCATTACTCAAGGTGTTGCTGCTTGAGGCCTACGCCTGGCGTTACCCCAATACAGAGCAATTGAGTACCAGGGTATGGCTTCACACGACCAAGGGGGATTTTTCCACTGCCAACGACCCTTACTTCTTATTGTACGAGGCGATAGAGGAATATTTGCTTGCGATAGAAGATCACCGGCGGCTTGAGATTGTTAGGCGCTGCTTCTATCTCAAGTGCGCCGTTCGCTTAAGCCATCCCCAGCAACCGAAGGATTGGCGCTACCTGAAAATGCAGTTGTTGGTGTCAGCCTGGGAGTGGCCAGATGCCCTTATTCAGACTCTGGATGACTGTGAAGATTGGCACACGGGGCAACTTCAGTGGTTCAATGCTCAGTTGAATGAATTGATGCTGGTAAGCTATCAGAAGCTGCTGCGCTTTGCAGCCAACCACGGCGTTAATGAGGGGCTCAGGGTCGAAGATCTGGGCATGCTCACCCGTAAGCTGCATACCTGCTTTAATGAAGACAAACATCTGGTTTCCAAGTTGAATCCGCTCTGGAGCAGCCGCTTGCAAGAACCGGTGCTAACTGTCATCACCAGCCAGTCTGATGGAACCCACTACCTCTATCGTCAGGAGCCACAGGCGTCGGCATTAAAGGGTGAAGCGGCAGTGTATGTGGCAGACAACCTCGCGTCGCTGCTGCTCTGGGCGTGTATAAACCAGGTGTGTGATGACCAGACCCAGTGGTTCAGTTACGGGGAGCGCAGGTTGGGTGCACGCCTTGCGGCCACAGATAAACGTTTGCGTGAGGCAATTAAGGATACAGAGCTTAAGGTATCCAAGCAGGATCTCTGTCAGCCCTGGCACTATCGAAAGCTGGTGTTAGTGGTCAACCTTGAACATGACCCCACCCCCGATTGGCCAGGGCAGGAAGTTCTGGTGGATATCATGAATGCGAACCTCTTTTCTCTGGGGCGTAAGCAGCTCAACATGCTGGGCTCGCTGGATGTGCTGTCATTCAATTCCTGGGGCGAGTGGCATGCACACCATTTTGAAGGGGAGCAGGCACTTCTAAAGGCCATGACCTTTTTGGCACCGGGGATCCGCAGGGCAGCGGGCAGGCTGGATCTGCGGACCCTGGGCTGCAGCGCCCGGTTAACCTTTCAGCTGGAGTTGGCGGTACATTCATTGCTGAAACAGGTTGCTAAGCTGAGTTGTCAGGCAAGCGCTTCATCAACCCTGGTACAGCCTCTGCGCATAGGTAACCGAAACTACGGACTCTTCTTTAATACCCTGGGCGTGGCCTACGAAGACCTTGCGGATGCGCCATCAATATACAAACAGATGAGCCGTGGTCATTTACTGTCTATCCCCAGGCCTGAATTGGGCGACGATCCGTTCGCCAGTGTGCCTGAGCTAATTCAGGACTATGCCACTGAGGATGTTATTCAGTATTTCCTGAGGCCGAGGGAAGAGGGGATTGATGTCTTTATTCTCAATCACAAAAACGAAATCAGTCACTATGTCCAGCATGGCACCACGGTGGAGGCTCTGGTGAGCAAAGTGAGCCAGCAACATGCCTTTGAGGGGCTTTACGAGATGCATGGCCGCTTTAATTTGCCGCAGTTTTTTCAGTTGGTGAGGATGCAGGGCGAACTGAAGGCCCAACCTGTGGGGATGGTGAGGGAAGATATGGGGGCCGAGTTCTAGCCCCCAACTGACGCTGTGATCTGCTTACCAGCACAGGTCCAGATTGGCCTGGCGCTTGATGGATTCTTTCAAAAACGGCATAAATTCGGCACCGCCGTTACGCTCGTCAATCCATTTACCCTCTTTAAAACCAAAGTGATAGCCACCAAAGCGGGTTGCCAGCCAGATTTCGTGCAGCGGTTCCTGCTTGTTGATAACGACTTTGGAATTATCGTCGAAAGTCAGTTGTAACACCCCGCCGGAACTGTCGATGTCCACGTCAGCATCTTCATTGTCGATGGCGTTTTCGATGGCGCTTTCAATGATATTGAACATCTCGTCGGCCAAATGGTGAAACTCTGTGTCTGTCATCGCCATGTGTGTTGATCCTTTTCAATCTTGGGCTTGAGTGCGATTATAAAGCCAAACCCGCGCCTTATGCATTGAAGTTGAGAAAAATGAGACTGTATTTATCCCTATTGCTTGTTAGCCTGCTGCTATTGGGCTGTGGCCAGAAAGGTCCGCTCTACAAGACACCGCCTGCTCCCGATAATCAGGCCCAGCAACCGGCAGCGCCAGTGGCAGCCGATACTCCCAGCACCGATGCGCGCAAACAATAAGGACCTCTATCTTGGATCATTTTCTCTATCGTGAAGAGCGGCTGTTTGCCGAAGAGTGCGATGTGGCAGGTCTCGCAGCCGAACATGGCACGCCCCTGTACGTTTATTCCCGTGCCACCCTCGAACGCCACTGGCACGCCTTCGATGGTGCTGTAGCGAGCCATCCACACCTGATTTGCTATGCGGTAAAAGCTAACTCCAACCTGGCGGTGCTCAATGTGCTGGCCCGGCTTGGCAGTGGTTTCGACATCGTCTCCGGTGGTGAACTTAGCCGCGTGCTCGAAGCCGGCGGTGACCCAGCCAAAGTCGTATTTTCCGGGGTGGGCAAAACCGTGGCCGAGATGGAGCTGGCGCTCAATACCGGCATTATGTGCTTTAACCTGGAATCCGGCGCCGAGCTTGAGCTCCTGAATGAAGTGGCTGGTCGTCTTGGCAAGGTGGCGCCAGTGTCGCTGCGTGTTAACCCCGATGTGGACGCAGGTACCCATCCTTATATTTCTACCGGCCTGAAAGAAAACAAATTCGGTATTCCCATGGAGGAGGCGGAGGCCCTGTTTGCCCGCGCCGCCGCGTTGCCGAATCTGGCAGTGAAGGGGGTGGATTGTCACATTGGTTCGCAGCTGACCGAACTCAAGCCCTTCCTCGATGCCATGGACCGCATGCTGGCGTTGATTGACCGTCTGGCAGAGCAGGGCATTGTGATTGAACACTTCGATGTAGGTGGCGGCCTTGGTGTGACCTACAACGGTGAAACCCCGCCGCATCCGGATGTGTATGCCGCTGCGATTCTTGAGAAGCTCAATGGCCGCCCGCTTAAGCTGATTTTCGAGCCCGGCCGTGCCATTGCCGCCAACGCCGGTATCTTTGTTACTCAGGTGCTTTACACCAAGGATAATGGCGACAAACGCTTTGTGATTGTCGATGGCGCCATGAATGACCTTATCCGCCCGTCGCTTTACGGCGCCTGGCAAAACATCATTCCTGCAGTCAAAACCAATGAGCCGACTACCCGCTGTGACGTGGTTGGCCCTGTGTGTGAGACCGGTGATTTCCTCGGTAAAGACCGTGAGTTGGCGGCGGGCAGTGGCGATCTTCTGGTGGTACGCAGCGCCGGTGCCTACGGTTTTACCATGGCGTCGAACTACAATACCCGCCCCCGCGCCGCTGAGCTGATGGTCGATGGCGACAAGGCGTATGTGGTGCGCGAGCGGGAAAAACTCAGTCAGCTCTGGCAAGGAGAGCAACTCCTGCCGTAAACTGGGGAAAGTACCCGATTTTTGGGCGCCGGAGCACTGGCCCGGCGCTAAGGAAGCATAGCTTGATCCACTTCACCAAGATGCATGGTCTGGGCAACGACTTTATGGTTGTCGATGGTGTGACCCAGAACGTGTTCTTCTCGCCGGAACAAATTCGTCGTCTGGCCGACCGCAATTTCGGTATCGGGTTTGACCAGCTGTTGTTGGTTGAGCCGCCCTACGATCCGGACCTGGATTTTCACTATCGCATCTTCAATGCCGATGGCAGTGAGGTGGAACAGTGTGGCAATGGTGCCCGCTGCTTTGCCCGGTTCGTTCGCAATAAAGGGCTGACCCAAAAGCATAAAATCAAGGTTAGTACCAGTGCAGGCAAGATGACACTGCGCCTTGAACGCGATGGTGGCGTGACTGTGAATATGGGCGTTCCCATTCTCGACCCGGCACAAATCCCCTTTAAAGCTAAAAAATTTGAAAAAACCTATCTGCTTCAGTCGGCTCAACAAACCTTTTTATGTGGTGCTGTGTCCATGGGCAACCCCCATGTGGTGCTGGAAGTGGATGATATTACCCAGGCTCCGGTTGCAGACGTGGGCGCCCAGTTGACACGCCACGAACGTTTTCCCAAAGGTGTTAACGTGGGCTTTATGCAGGTTGTGGCCCCAGACCATATCAAGCTCAGAGTCTACGAGCGGGGGGCCGCCGAGACCCTCGCCTGTGGCAGCGGTGCCTGCGCAGCCGCCGTGGTGGGGCAGCTTCAGGGGAAATTGGGCAGCCGTGTCCGGGTAGACTTACCCGGTGGCAGTTTGACCATCAACTGGGAAGGTGAAGGTAAGCCCCTGTGGATGACAGGCCCGGCACAACAGGTATACGACGGACAAATCCAGTTATGACAGATCCAAAGCACAGGACGGAAGCGCCCTTTGATGAGCAGATAATTCGCGAGTATCTGATTGATAACCCTGACTTTTTTGGTCGTTATCCAGAACTCTTGCTGGCGATGCGCATGTCTCACACCGAGCGGGGCACAGTATCGCTGCTTGAGCGCCGTCAGGAAATGTACCGAAACCGCGTGGCCCAGCTTGAAGAAGAAATTACTGCCCTGATGACTCAGGCCCGCAGAAACGAAAAAATATTTCGCTTTAACAACGATTTGCAATTCAAGCTGCTGGAGAGTGAAGACCTGGGCGATGTAAGGCAGATTCTGTCTCAGGCATTGATGAGCGAGTTTGGCTTTACCCACGTCAGGCTTATCACTGTGCACGATGTGGACAGTGAACTGTCTGCCATCTGGAGTAACCGTCTCGCCCGCGGTCATTACTTCGGCCGTCTTACCGCCAGTGAATCGCGGCGTTTATTTGGTTCTGAAGTGGGCTCAGTGGCACTGACACGTTTATCCGAACATTGTGGTCAGGTGGTATTTGCCATCGCCAGTCAGGACCCGGCGCATTTTCATCCCGAGATGGACAACTTGCTGTTGGATCAACTACGGCGGATTTTGGACCATCTGCTGCCAAGGCTCTGATTATGGCCGACCAAGCCAGCTGGCTGGAACGTTTTACCCGCTACCTTGCCACCGAGCGACAATTATCGCCCATGACAGTGCGTAATTATCGCTTTGAGCTGGAACGCGCCGATACGCTACTGGGACAGCGAAGCTGGCAGCAGTTGAGTCGCCAGGACCTCAGCGGTCTGATGGCCCGGCTGCATCGCCAGGGGCTGTCGCCGCGATCTCTTTCGCTTACCGCGTCGGCACTCAAGCAGTTTGGTCAGTTTCTGTTAAAAGAGGGGCTGATAGACACCAACCCTGCGGCCACCCTCAGTGCACCGAAGCAGTCCAAAACCTTGCCGAAAAACCTTGACCCTGATTCGGTCAATCACCTGCTGGATATTCCTCCGGAAGATGGCCTGGCACTGCGTGACAAAGCCATTATGGAGCTCTTTTACTCCTGTGGCCTGCGTCTGGCCGAACTGGCGGCGCTGGATGTGAAAGACCTTGATCGCGAGAGCCGGGAGGTGAGGGTTATTGGTAAAGGCAGCAAGGAGCGGATCCTGCCTGTGGGCAGTGTCGCGTTGGCGGCCATTGGCGATTGGCTGAAGGTCAGGAATCAAATGCCTTGCCAGGACGATGCCTTGTTTGTGTCTAGCCGTGGCAGCAGGCTTTCCCATCGCAGTATTCAGGCGAGAATGGAGAAATGGGCGCAAATACAGGGGCTCAGCGTTGGAGTGCACCCTCACAAACTCAGGCATTCCTTCGCGACGCACATGCTGGAGTCCAGTGGCGACTTGCGGGCTGTTCAGGAATTGTTGGGTCACGCCAATCTTGCCACCACACAAATTTACACCAGTCTCGACTTTCAGCATCTGGCCAAGGTGTATGATGGCGCCCACCCTAGAGCGCGCAAAAAGGGGGATTGATGCAGATATTTCGTCGCCTTAAGCCCATTGCCGCCATCAGTTTTGACCTGGACGACACCCTGTACGACAACCGCCCCGTGATTATGGCCGCGGAGCTGGCGCAGCTGATGTACCTTGCGCGCCATTATCCCGTGACCAAGGCCTGGGGGCGGGACGAATGGCGCCATCATAAGCTCAGGGTATTGGCGCATCATCCCGTGCTGGCACACGACCCAACGGCACTGCGATTGCTGACTCTGCATTCAGGTCTGCTTTATTTTGGTTTGTCCGAAGCGGACGCCACAACGGCTGCCGGCGCCGTGATGGATGAATTTATCAGGGCCCGCAGCCACTTTCGGGTACCTGAAAGCTCGTTGCAGCTGCTGGCAAAACTCGGGCAAAAATACCCACTGATAGGCCTCACCAATGGCAATGTCGACCCGGAGCGTATAGGTCTGGGAGACCGGCTGGTGTTTGTGCTTGCCGCGGGCAGTGGTGTAAGGATGAAACCTGTGGACGATTTGTTCCGGATGGGATGCAATCGCCTTGGCATAGCGTCTGAGCAGTTGCTCCATGTGGGGGACAGCCACAGCGCCGATGTGGTGGGCGCACTCAAGGCCGGGTGTCAGGCCGTGCTGCTCAATCCTGCCCATGGAGGAGTCGAACCAGGCCCACTGGCATCGCCATTGCCTCACCTGCAAATTCAGCGACTGGATGCCTTGCTGGCACTGCTGTAAATCGCTGGGCATCCAAGCATCCCGATACGAATTCAGTCTGAATTTATCATTTCCTTAACATTGCTGACCTGATAGCCTATAACTTCCTCAAAGGAAAGGGGAAAGCACATGCTCAGGCCAAAAGTCATTTTTTCATTGGTATTTGTCATCTTAACCATGGTGGCATGGCCAGCTGCTGCCCACGATATTTACGCCAATGGCGGGTTTCTGGCGGGTGCAATCCATCCCTTCCTCGGGCTTGATCATCTGTTGACCATTTTTGCCGCCAGCCTCATAGGCATGCAGCTCGGCGGAAGGGCGCGGGTGTCTGTGCCACTGGCCTTTTTACTGTTTTTTATCTTTGGTGACATCATTGGTTTGCTGCAGGTGCCCATGCCCTGGGTAGAGCCGGGCATAGCACTGTCAGGGATCCTGTTGGGACTGGCCTTGCTGATGGGGCGCGACGTACCGCTCTCGTTTGCTCAGGCTCTGGTGGGGATTTTCGCTCTGTTTCATGGTCATGCCCATGGCACGGAAATTCCCATGGGGGCAAACCCCGTCTGGTACACCCTGGGGATAAGCGTTGGCACAGTGGCGATCATGTTATTCGGGGGCGCGGTAGCCTGGTATTTAAGCCTGATAGACCAGCCCAAACCCTTACTGCGTGGGCTTGGGGGGATCATCACGTCCCTTGGGCTGCTGCTGTGGTTTTTCTGAGGCTATTGTCTCGACGCCTATTGTTCCGGCGGGCACAGTCGGCGCTGCTTTTTCAGCAACTGGCTGACCTGACGCCGGCTGGCGCGCATATCCGACGAATCCACCCTAAAGAAGGTGCCTGTGTAGGGATCCGGTCCGAGGAAAACCGGCTTTTGATGGACGGAGGCCTCGGGCACATGAAGACGAATCAGTTTTTTACCTGCAAGTTCAATAATTTGAACGTCGGTGGGGGACAGTACATTGCAGGACACCCGGCGCGGGTCTTTTAGAATGCGCCAGATGTCTTCCAGCATGGGCAGTGGATTGGCTATGCCCTCGATAGAGAAGTCGCCCTGAGACTCCCGCACCCCCAAAATGATCTCGCCGCCGAGGGTGTTGGCGAAGGCGCTATAGCTTTCCCACATGCCTTCAGGCAGCTGTCCCTGGCCATCGCGGCCGGCAGCGAGTTTAAACTCCACCTGTACCGACTCGCGCAGATGCTGAATATCATCGAGGGCAAATTGGGTCATGGGCTGTCCTTGAATTGCTCTTTTCCCTGATATAACACGGGTTTTGCCCCATGGCCAGTGACCCTTAGCCCCGCCCCGGCTTCACCGGCTTAAAACATTCCTTATCGAGGCCGTACTTTTTCATCCTTAAATACAATTTCTTACGGGGCACGTTAAGGTAGTCTGCCGCCTCTGATACCCGGCCAGAGAACAGAAACAACGCATCTTCTATCAGGCGCTTTTCATAGTCGTCCACCAGCTCATCCAATGGGCCTTTTACAGAGGGCGCCGCCGCAATTCGCTGCACATTGGCCAGTTTGACTATCCCCACCGCATAGAGCTCGGCCACGTTGCGAAGTTCCCGCACGTTGCCGGGCCAGCTGTGCTGCTTGAGATTGTCCAGGTAGCGATTTTCCACCGTGGGCATCTTACGGGACAGGCGGCGGCAGCTTTCTTTCAAAAAGGCCATAAACAGCGGCACTATATCGCTTGGTCGTTCGCACAGGGCCGGCAGACGCAGCCTGACCTGGGAGAAATAATAAAAGCACTCGGGGGTGAGGGTTTGCTCCTGTACCAGGGTTTCGGGCTGACTTTCCAGAATGGCGATGGTGCGCACTTCTTTGTTGCCCCTGCGTTCCTGATCGAGGAGAAAGCTTGCCAGCCAGCGCTGGCTGTCGGTGGGTAGATGCTCAAGCTCCCTCAGGATCAGGGTGCCGCCGCGGCTCGCGTCCACCGCCTGTTGCAGTTTTTCCGGACTTTCCACCAGAGCGCATTCGAGCTGTTGCAGTGGCCCTTCTGCCCTGGGGCCCAGTTTGTGCAGCAAGGCCGCCAGGGTATTTCGGCCAACCCCCCGAGGCCCCTCCAGCATCACGTCTCTGTCGGTTAAGGCCAGTTGCCCGAGCTGTTCCCGCAGATCATTGATTTGGGCGCTGCTGCCAAGGAGCTGACCGGCCAGAGAGTCCTGAATGTTCTGCCGCTGGCCAATCAATTGATGGCGTTGGGTGGCGGCCTTTTTTACCAGGGCAAGAAAGGTCGGCGGGTCGAGGGGCTTTTCGATAAAGTCTGCGGCGCCCTGTTTTACGGCCTTCACCGCCAGAGGAATATCGGCGTGCCCCGTGATCATGATGACAGGGATCTGTGGGTCAATATGGTGCACGGCTGCCAGCAAATCCAGGCCATGCATGGCGGGCATATAGATGTCGCTGATGACCACTCCGTCCCAGTCGCGGCTCAATGCCTCCAGTGCCTTCTGCGGTGAGTTGGTTGCCCGCACCTGATAGCCGGATAAGTTAAACAACTGGCGGCAAGCGTCCAGTACGTCTTCATCATCGTCTATAAGCAGCAGATTAGGCTTGGGTTTAAGCAGATGGGACATTTGTAAACTCCAACAGCATCAGGGTGTTGCCGTCCATAGCGCAGGCAAGGCGGATATCGCCTTCCTGGCGTTCCATCAGGGTTCGGCAAATCGAAAGTCCGAGGCCCAGCCCCACTTCTTTGGTGGTAACAAAAGGCGAAAACAGCTTTTGCAACACAGCATCGGGAAAACCGTGGCCGTTGTCGCGAATGGCTAAAAGGGTGCTGCCGGGTTGTGGGAACTGTTCTATAAGGATGTGCTTTTGCTCGCAGCTTGCAATGGCATCGAGCGCATTGACCAACAGATTGATCAGCACCTGTTCTATCTCAACCGGGTCGCCGATAACACAGAGGCTGCTGTCGAGGTGGCTTTCTACCTGCACATTCTCGCGTTTTATCCGGGGGGCGAGCAGCAGCAGGGCATTATCGGCTATGGTGCCCAGTGAAACGGCTTCCCTGACCCGGGTTTGCGGGCTCTTGCGGGCAAATTCTTTCAAGGCGCCCACGATGCGGTGCATCCGTTTACTCAGCTGACCTATACGTTCCAGATTGTCGGTAAGCAGGGCTGTATCGCCTTGTTCGGCGGCCATACGGCTGGTGTAGAGGAAGGTGGAAATAGCCGACAGTGGCTGGTTCAACTCATGGGCCATACTGGTCATGGCCTGGCCCAGCACCGCCATCTTGGCGGCCTGAATGAGTTCATCCTGGGCGCGCAACAGGTCGTTCTGCGCCTGGGTGCGACGCTCTACTTCTTGCTCAAGCTGCTGATTTTTTTCCTTAAGATCCCGGGTTCGTTCGGCAACCCGCTCCGACAGCTCGCGGGCATTCAGCTCCTGACGGGTCATGTCTGTGATGGTGATAATGGTCTTAAACTCCCCCGCTTGCTCATAGCGGCGAAAATCGAAGTGCCAGAAGGCCCGCCGATCATCGTCGCCCAGCTCCAGCAGACAATGGCTTTGACCGAGCCCTTGTAAGGTACTGCCGGGGGCAAACTGGTCTGCCAGCTGCTGAGCCGCCGCAGGGGGAAAGGCCTGCCACAGCAGCGATTGCTCAGGTTCAGTTCCAAGGGGTAACAACTTTCTCGCAGTGGGGTTGACCGATTCTATGGTGCCGTCCATCAGACAGGTGATAAGGCAGGCCTGGGTGTTGTTAATCAGGTTGAGTGCATTGGTTTTGTCCATCAGTTGCCGCTGGGCGCGAAACTGCAGCAACTGCTCGCCGAGGCGGCCAATTTCATCTCTACCACGCACGCTAAGAGGGCTCGACAGGTCGTTGCTGCACACCTTTGCCAAATCCTCGCTAAGCAGATTCAGGCGGCCAATCAGGCGCCGTGAAATCAGGCCGGTCAGCACAAAGGTGCTTAAGATCAGTGCCCCTGTGAGGATAAGCAGCAGCCAGGCTTTGCCCTGGCTTACCTGGCGGTTGGTGGCTTGCACCAATGACTCCAGGTTGGTGTTGGCTTGAGCGACGGCGGTCACCACCTGGGCATGATAGGGCTGAATAAGCTCATTGATCTTTGGTTGCAATGATTTGATTTTAAGTTGGTTTCCCACGTCTTCGCCGAGCAGTTGATGCAGGGCTCCACCGGGTTTCACCAGATCCACCAGTTCCTGCAATATCTGGCGATGGCTCACAGTCGATGGGTAGGCGGCAAGCTGAGTGGTGAGCAGCTTCAACTCGTCGATTTGAAAACCAATAAACGAGAAGGCATGCTCCAGCTCCCTTTGATGGCGCTGGTTGATAATCTCGGTGCTGAGCTGATGAATCTCGTTTTCTTTCAAGGCGATATTTTGCAGCACCGAAAATTCCTGCAGCACAGAAGTGATGGTAGTGGCCGAGGTGCGGTTGCCAAGCTGGGCGCTTAAGTGCCAGGCCACTTCCTGCAGCAGCGGCGTCATTTCATCCGTTAAATCCTGATGCAGTCGCGCCAGCTGCTTTTGCTGCGACGAAAGATGCTGCGCCAGGGTGAGTTGGTGTCGCAGGAGCTGACTCTGGTTGTGGATTAATGCTTCAAGCTCACCGAAGCGGGCCTGTTGCAGTGCCCGCTCATCGTCGCTGTGCAGGTTGACCAGATAGGCATTTTCGAGTTCACCCATGGCTTCGGATACCTGCCGCTCCATGGTCAGCAGGGTGATTTCATCCTCGGCGCCGGGCAGTTGTCCCAAAAGCTGCAACAGCCTGTTGCTGGCACGTTCCAGTGTGTAGGTAGCATTGATGGTGGGCACGCTTTCACTGATGATGCTGCTGACCCGGGCACTCAGTCGGTCCCACATCAGCAGGCTGGTCAGGCCGACCAACAGTGTCAGCCCCAACATGGCCGAAAAGGCAATAAAGAGCCTTCTGCCAAGGGGTGAGTGAGACTTGGACATCAGGGGTACTCCAGGGTGCGAACCAGTGCCATGGCCTGCTCAAGCTGCTGTGCCACCTGCATGCGCCAATCCTGCATGGTGCGCTCCATCTGCGCCGAGGGCTGTTGCTCGTAGTCGGCAAATACCGTCTGCAAATCGGGCGACATGGCTTCGGCCTCGCTGATGGGCACCCTACTGGCAAGGGCAATGGCCTGGGTCAGTACCTCATGGTTTTTCGGCGTATCTTTCATGGCACCCTGTGCCTTGATGATGGCAAGCCAGGTATAGCGAAGCTTGGGCAGTTGCTGGGCGATGGCCTGTTCAAACAGCGCCTTAATCACGTTGTTGCGTATAAAAAGTTGCTGTTTTTCGATAACAAAGGCAGTGCTGTTGGCCAGCTTGCCGTCACTCAGTGGCGTTTTGGCAAATTCGGGCTCGGTGAGAATAGCCTGCCCCTCGGGCGACAGTAAAAAGCTTAAAAACTCTCGGGCTTTGGCGGCGTGTTCAGCCTTGGCGGTGAGGCCGCAGTAGGTGGGCAGAATCACGGTATCGGGCAAATAGGTAAAGCCCACATAATCAAAATGGCTGCGGGCCACACTGGCATAGTTATCTATCACGGGCCCTGCGCCCACCAAGCCACGGCTGATGGCATCGCTGACCCCAAAACTGCGGGCCGACAACGAGGCGAGGTTACCACCTATGCGCATCAACAGTCCCCATCCCGCGTCCCACCCTTCTGATTGCAATATGTTTTCCACCATCATATGGGTAGTGCCGGAATGGCTGGGCGAACTCATCATCACATGGCCGTTAAACCCGGGCTGGGCCAGATCCTGCCAACTGCGGGGTTGTGGCAGGCCGTGTTTATTCAAGTAGTCGCGGTTGAACATCAGCCCAATCCCTGAATAGGCCACCGGCAGCACATAGTCGGAAGCTGGCAGACTGTGGCGTTTAAGCCAGGCGGGGGCCGCGGGCAGTTCCCCTAAAGGTGCCAGCAGGTGTTGTTGATGCAGGGTCTGGAACAGAGTGGGGGAGGATGACACCACCAAATCGATGCGGGGTTGGTTCTCGTCGGTCAGCAGCCGGATGGCAGGCAGGGTGCGGCGGTATATCACCCGCACTTCGCACTGCTCTTTGGCCGAGAACTTATCCACCAATCCTTTAAATGGCAGCTCGGAGAAAGAGGTGAGGATCACCAGGCAATTCTCTTTCGCCTGGCCGGTATTTGGCCAGCCAAGCCAGAGCATCAACAGTAGGGCGAGCAGTTTTTTTTGTGTCATGGCTCAAACTTTTTAATCAATTTTTAACGTTTTTTACAACCTGATGAGTCGGTTATGACTCAAGGTTGGCCTATTTTCCAACAATCTGTCTTCAAGGGTGAGTGTAGCCATTCCAATTTTGACCCGGAAATTCTGCCTTTTGAGTTAATTCTGACTCAGTTTGCTGCTTTTGTGCCCTGCGATTGTGCCTGAAAAGATGCTGGCGAGTCGGGAGCCGGATCCCGGCGAACGAGCAACTTAAACGTGGGAGGAAGGCAGATGCTGGACTTTTTCAAAACGCGGCCGGATCAGCCCCTGATTGAAGGGACACCGGAAAAAATCCGCTCTATTTATAAAAAATATCAATGGCAGGTGTTCTTGGGACTGGTGCTGGGTTATGCCATGTTCTACGTCGCCCGCATGAGTTTGAACGTCGCAAAAAAACCTATGCTGGACGCCGGCATTGTGACCCTGGATGAACTGGGGATCATAGGCTCGGCATTTTTCTTAACCTATGCCGTGGGTAAGTTCTCCAACGGTTTCCTGTCGGACTACGCCAACATCGGTCGCTTTATGTCGGTGTCGTTGGGTCTGTCGGCCATCACCTGTTTGTTTATGGGTATGAACACCGCCACCTTCTTCTTCATCCTCTTATGGGCGATGAATGGTTGGTTCCAGTCGGTGGGCAGTGCGCCTTCGTGCGTGTCGATTTTCCAGTGGTTCTCGCCTAAACAGCGGGGCTCTGTGTACTCCATCTGGGGCGGCTCTCGCAACATTGGTGAGGGTATCACCTGGATTCTGACTGCCACCGTAGTGAGCTTCTTCGGTTGGAGAGCGGGCTTTGTGGGTGCCGGTATCGCTACCTTTGCTGCGGCCATCGCCATGTACTTCGTGCTCAAAGACAGACCACAAACCTATGGTCTGCCAGAGCCAGCCGTTGCCTATGGTGAAGACGCTGAAATCAAGAAGAAGGTTGACCCCAAGGAAATCCGCCGCGCTCAGCTGTTTATCCTCAAGCAGCCTACCGTGTGGATCATCGCCCTTGCCTGTGCGGCCATGTATATCTCCCGCTATGCCATGAGCTCCTGGGCCGTGCTGTATCTGCAGGAAGAAAAGGGCTACAGCCTGATTGATGCGGGCTTTGCCATGTCGGCTTACCCCATCGCCGGCTTCGCCGGGGCCATTCTGGCCGGGATTATCTCTGACAAGGTGTTTAACGCCAACCGTCACATTCCAACCCTGCTGTACGGTCTGGCCAACATTGCTGGTCTGTGCCTGATGTTCTGGGGCCCTCAAAGTCGGGTGATGGATGCCGTTGCCCTGGGTCTGATTGGTTATGCCATCGGTGGTCTGGTGGTGTTCCTGGCCGGTCTTACCGCCTGTGACCTGATGCCCAAGACTGCCGTGGGCGCGGTGAAAGGCTTTATCGGCCTGTGCTCCTATATCGCCGCCTCTGCCCAGGAAATCGTGTCTGCCTCGCTTATCAAAATTCACGAAGTAGACGGCGTGAAACACTACGACTTCTCCACCGCCCAGTACTTCTGGCTGGCCGCTGCCGTGGTGTCCATGTTCCTCGCCATGAGTGTGTGGAATGCCAAGAAGGTAGTGGATTACTGATAACGGCCGGGCCACCTGCGGGTGGCCCGAAGCAAACCAATCGCGTAAGGAATTTCATTATGTACAAAGCACTTATTGCACTGGCACTGCTTGCTCCCGGCAGCGCTGTACTGGCCGCCGATGCGGATTTTTATGGCCGTATCAACCTGTCGGTGACCGACTCTGACCTGGGCGTAGCCGCCCAAAATGGCAAGGCCGGTACCGTACTGGAAAACAACTCCTCCCGTATTGGGGTAAAAGGCAGCGAAGCCATAGGCGAAGGGCTGGAGGTGTTTTACAAGCTGGAGTTTGGAGTGGATAACTTCGATAACTCAGGCAAAACCTTCAAACCCCGTAACACCTACATTGGGGTGAAAACCGATTTCGGTGCCGTGAGCTTCGGTCGCAACGACAGCGTCTTCAAAACAGCTGAAGGCACTGTTGACGCCTTCAACGGTCTCAACTCAGATATAAACCAGTTGTTGCCAGGGCAAGACCGTTTCGGGGACAGCGTGACCTTCAACTCCCCTAAACTCGGAAAGCTGGTCACCCTGAACGGTACGTACCTCGTCAGTGACAATTATGACAGCAGCAATGCAGCCTATGCCATTTCCGCCACCCTTGGCGACGCCAAACTGAAGAAACAGGACTGGTATCTGGCGTTCGCCTACAACGATGGTCTGAAGAGCATTGAATCCAGTCGTGTTGTAGGGCAAATCAAGCTGGGCGATTTGATGCTGGGCGGCCTGTACCAGCAGAGTGAGCACCAGAGCAAGTCCAACCTGGACGGCAACAGTTATTACGCCAACGTGACCTATAGCATTGGCAAGACCGACCTCAAGCTGGTCTACGGCCACGATGATGCGGGACTTGGAAAGTACGTATCAAACTTCATCAAGTCTCAAACCAGTGGCAGCACGTCTCAAGTGGCGGATGTCGATTTGAACCAGCTGAGTGTGGGTGTTAACCATAAACTGGCCAAGAGCACTCAAATCTATGGTCATTACACCCGCTACGATGGTGATCTGTTGCTCGATGGTGTGAATGTCTCCCTCGATGACGACCTTATCACCCTGGGGATTCGCTACGACTTTTAATCCCTGATTGTTTCCACTGTAACTTCTATCTCAAGCGGGCATTGGCTCGTGATTGCTCCTTCACCCTGGGCAATGGCCGTCGGGCGCCTCTTCACCGACGGCCACTTTTTACCTTGTTTTTCTGTTTGATCATGGCTCATGTCAGGCCGCTGTCGTGACAAGCCCCGCCGCTTTGGTTAAGGTTGGCCAACCCTTTCTATCCGTCAGCCCATATGTCACTCCCCGAGACCCCAACAATCCGCATCGGTATGGCCATGTGGTCCCATCCCGGTTGGAAAACCGTGTTTCCCGGTTTGGATGCCGAAGCGCGGCTGACCGCTTACAGCCGGGTATTTGGCACAGTGGAAGGCAACACCAGCTTTTATGCCCTGCCATCGGCGCAGCAGGTAAGCATTTGGCAAAGGGCGACACCGGAAGACTTTCGTTTTACTTTCAAACTGCCAAGACGCATTACCCACGAGCTTTCACTGCGTAATTGCCGCGAGGAAGTACTGCAGTTTTTTCGGTTGTTTGAGCCTTTGATGGCCAAAACCGGGGTGTGGAAAATCCAGTTGCCGGCCCGTTTCGGCCCTGAATCTTTATCTGTGCTGACACAGTTTCTGTCATTGTTGCCCGAGGGGATTGGTCTTGGCGTTGAGGTACGCCACAGGGCGTTTTTCGCCAAGGGAGAGGCCGAGAAAGACTTCAATCGCCTGTTGATGGACAAGGGCATCAATCGCATCATCATGGATACACGGCCCGTGTTTGCCCTGCCAGCCATCAACGAGGCGATAACCGATGCCCACCAGAAAAAACCACGGGTGCCTGTGCATCCTCTTGCCACGGGGGCCCATCCGGTGGTGCGTTTTATCGCCCAGCCCCATACGCCTGCAGCTTGGGGGCCGGGGGGCAAACCCGCCGACCTTGGCTGCGCCGATAATCTGGCGTTTTTCGCCCCCTGGCTTGGCAAACTGGCCGGTTGGCTGGCCGAAGGTCGCTCTCCTTATCTCTTTATTCATACCCCGGACAACAGCGATGCCCCACTGCTTGCAAGCGAGCTGGCGAAGCAGGTTGCCGCACATCTGCAGGCATTGCACCCCGGACTGCCTATACCTTCGGTGATGCTCGATAGCGCCGAATCTGACGGTGGTCAAATTGGCCTTGGGCTCCAGTAATAAAGTCCGCTCTGACAGAGGTTCCTGCTTTATATTTGTTATAGGGCTCGACAGGTTGGACCTTAAGAGCCCTGACCCTGACCGTCGGGGAACTCAGTGTTTCTGGGGGTAATAATGAAAAATATCATCATCATGGTAATGGCAATGGGCGCATTGTCTGCCTGCACCATCAAGCAGCATGTCGATCCCGTCAATCTCGATACTCAGGCCGCTATCTGCATTGTGGAAAATCCGGATGTGCGGGAAGGATTTTTGCTGGAAATGGAAAAGGTGCTGCGGGAGAAGCAAATCAACTATCGGGTGGTAAAAGAGCTGGATGCCCGGGATGGCTGCGAATGGACGGCCACCTATACAGCCAGCTGGGCATGGGATTTGGCACTGTATCTGGTTTACGCCGAAATCAAAGTTTTTCATGAGGGTAAACTGGATGGTGAGGCCATTTATGATGCCCGCATGGGGGGCGCCAATATGGGTAAGTTTATTGACGCCGAGCCCAAAATCCGTGAACTGGTTGAACAGCTGCTTGCCCACAAGCAATCAGCCGTTACCTTGGGCGGCCCCTGGCATGTGGCGCCCTGATAATCCTGTTTAGCTTGTGAAGCTCACCCCTGGGTGAGCTTCAGTGTTTTTGGAAACAACACATTGTTTTCCAAATGAATATGGCGATGCAGATCCGCTTCAAACTCGGCCAGTGTGTGGTAGCAGATGCGCCAGGTGGTACAGGCATGGGGTGGCGGTGTGAAATCCCCGGTTAACTCTCTCAGTTTTTTAAGCACGTTGCCCGCGTCTTCATGCTCATACTCCATGGCCCTGACCGGATTGCCAATATGACCGAAGCAGCCATTGACCTGTTCACCGGCCGCGAGGGCGCGAATAGCGGGGAAGAGGATTTGCTCTTCTTTGAGCAGATGGGGCATCAGGTCGTCCACCAAGGCCCTTATCCAACCTGCCAGCGGTTTAATCTCGCTGTAGTTTTCGCCATGGGCACGAACCATTTTTGCGGCATATTCCAGCAGCAAGGGGGCCTTTTCCCTCACATAGGTGTGATGGGTAGCCTCAATATAATCAATGAGTTCCGCCAGAGGTAGCTTGTCCAGCTGGTCTTCAGCAGCGCCAGTGGCAGCGCTATGTAACAGCGCCTGCATCACCTCGGATGGGTCAGCGTCAGCCCTGTCGCAGGCTTCTTTGAGGGGACGGCCGCCGCCACAACAAAAATCGATGCCAAAGCGGGAAAACACATGGGCACGCCTGTAGTCCTGCGCTACCAATTCGCCAACCGAACATTCGAGTAAAGCCTGTGAATACATAATGCGCTCCTTTAGCTGCAATCTGTATGCATGTTAAAAATGCGCGCTCGCGGCGGCAATATAAACTTGAGTATTTTGCTGGGTTAATCACAGCATTGGGGCCAATTTATGCCAAAAGGAGTAGCGGTGGCAGCAAACTACCGATGCCCGCATTGCGATTCGAGCGCGAGAACGAGAAAGTGAGAAAGCAAGAGAGAAAGACAGAGAAAGGCAGACAGAGAAAGGCAGACAGAGATAGTGTGCGTGCCCGTGAGCGTACGCGATCGTAAGCGAGTGTGGACGGGCCTGGCGGCGAGGCGGATAACCCATCAGGTTCGCCGGGGCCCTGTCGGCCAGATCGCGGCCGTACAAGGGGTTCACCCGGTGGAGACCTTGTCGATTGTTACAACCGGCTTAGCGTGAAGACACCCGGATATAAACAATCTCGTCACTGTTTTGGCTTGCGGCAGCTGACAGATCTTTAATTGTCACGCTTTCTATCACCCGGTTTTTATCCCGAGAGTGAGAGGCCAAATAGTCATAGGCCTTGTCAGCACCATAGGCATGAGCGAACTGGGCAATGCTCCTGTCGTTGCAGCGAATGCTGTTGGCATGGTAGCGGGGACTGCCGCTGGCTTCGTTGAACTGCATCCGCAGCTTGGTCACCTTATTGCTGCCTGCTGCGACACACATCTGAGTTTCGGGGCTGTTGTCGACGGCGATAAAGCGGTATTCGGTGGCGCCTGCTGTGGCGGTTAATCCCAGCAGTAATGCGGGTATAAATAATATGCGAGCTTTCATAGTTTGTTCCTTCAATGATGACCTATCAAGTTCCTGACCCTGTGGTGGGCGCTGTAGGACTTACCTGTGGGGCTCATCTATAAAGGCATGCTCCACGGCAATTTCACTGTAGAAACTTCCACGGGGAAAAGCTGTAACCGCTTGTAGGAGACTTGTATCCGAATGGAAATTCTGTATGGCTGAATGTCGCTGAGTAAGCGAATGTGTCTATGAATGTCGCCAGAAACAGATTTAACATCTGCGTGGGTGTAAAGTTCGGCGCCAAGCGCATCCGCTTAAGGCGATGCGGTATAAATAAGCACAATACCGCTGGTGTTGTTCACCGGGATTTCAGTCTTGGAGTGATTGCCGACCCGCAGGAAGGGGGGCTGGCGGTGGCAGGGTTAAATCGACCCTGCGCCATTTCAGTGCCTGATTCTCCGGTTCGTTGGCTTCCAGCCAGGCCTTAGTCTGGTCGCACAGCAGCGCACGTTCGGCATGATAAAACGCAAGGCCTTGCAAGTCTTCTCTGTCGGTGTCGGTAAGGCGCCACCTGAGCATATGCCTGGTGGTTTTTCCCCATTGGGGATGAAGACTGGTGTAGGGTGCAAGGTCGCCGCTCAGGGTTGCCATCCAGTTACCGGCTCGGGTGTAAAGCTTAAGCTCGCAGCGTTCGGGAGAGAAGCGCCATTGGCCGCTGCGGGACTTTTTCTCCTGGTAATCGAACGGCGAGGCGGGGTAGGCATCGGGGGCTGTGTTATCACCCATCTTGCCCGCCAGGCTGGGCGAGTATTCCTGAATGAGGTAAAAGCGCCTGTCGCTGGGGACTTCTGAGGTCACGCCGCCGGTCACCGGAAACTCCATGGACAACATCAGTTGCCAGCGATTGGGCAGGGTGGGGGTGTATAAGCTGCCTACAAAACTGACCTTGGCCGAAACAATGCGGTCGCTTATCTCGGGATAATGATTGTCGTTGGGGGCAAAGCGATAACCGCAGCCGCCAAGACTCATTACGAGCAAGACTGTGGCAAGCTGACCCAAATTAAGCTCAGCAGTGACAGCCTGGGCGACGACGCTGACCAACCTCAATCGCGGGCGGCGGGTAAAGGCGGGCAGGATCGGTTCGGCAGCTTTTAACATTGAAACATCCTTATTCAATGGATTGGCGGGCAGAGTGTCGTGCCCGCCGGTGTGCGCCGCCTATCTTATTGAATAATAGAGGTGAATGCCAACCTATGCCTGGACTTTGAGGCCCAGAGATACTCCGGCACCCGCAGCCTGCTCAGAAACGATAGCTTGCAGACAACTCCAGTGAGCGACCAGCCCCCGCCAACGGGGCAAATCCCGCGTCCTTGTTGTTGCGGTAGTCGGCCACGCTGACACCACCCAAAGGCAGCTGATAGTAGTGTCCAAGCAGGTTATTCAGCGCCAGAGTCAGGGTCAGTGATTGCCAGGTGATGCGACTTTCCAGGTTCAGCAGTGAATAGCTGTCGGTGGTATTTTCCAGGCGGCGGCTGTCTACCTCATCCTTGGTGGCAACCCATTGCCATTCGAGCGCTGTTTGCCAGTCACCCAGACGATGGGCCAGCGCCAGGCGGGTTTCAAGGGGCTTGATTTGGTACAAAGGCTCACTGCCGTCTTTGCGCTCGCCCCTCAGGGCGGTGGCTTCGGCCTCGACGCTCCAGCGGCCGCTCTGGCCTTCGCTAAGCCGATAGTTGACGTACAGATTTGCCCCATACAGCCTGGCATCCAGATTGGTGAACTGCAGCAGATTACGGCTGCCATCGGTGCCGCCACGGCTGAAGCTGCCAATTACCTCCACATCGATATAGTCCCGAATGTCGCTGTACCAAGCGGCGGCGCCCAGTTGCATATCCTCCCCGGCATAGCTGTAGGCCAGGCTCAGGGTATGGGCGGTTTCCGGGCGCAGATTGATGTCGCCCACATAGCCATTGCCATCACCAAACCAGCCCACCATGGTGCTGGCCATTACGCCCCGGCCCCAGCTGTAGCGCTCGTACAGGTTAGGGGCACGATTTTTCCGGGCAAGCCCCAGCTCAAGTTGCCAGTTGTCTCCCCCCTGATAACGGGCCAGCACAGTGGCATCAAGCAGCGCATCCGACTGCTTGCGGTAGCTGCTGTTAAAGGTGGATGCCGCTGCGGCATCGGGATTAGGCATGCCCATTACAGGCATGCGGCTATAGGGCTGCACCTCACCCGTGTTGGTGGTCACATATTCAAATCGTACGCCGGATGATAACCACCAACGGGGGCTGAAGTTATGTTGCCACTCGCCATAGAGGGCAACACGGCGGCGCAGCCCATCCTGAATGTTCACATAATCCATGGGACCCATCATCATGGAGCCGGGCACCGCAGGCCAGGTGTCGTCGAGGCGCTGGTTAAAAAACTCATGGCCCCAGAGCCAAACATCGCCGTCACTCTCAGGCAGGCGCCAGGCCAGTTGATAGCTGTAGTCGCTGCCTTCGGTTTCCATGGGCATCTTGCCCGGCTTCTCATCGCTGAAAAAGCCCATCTTGTGCTGTACCAGATGCCAGTTGAGCTGGGCACTGAACTCGCCCTCGCTGGCCAGCTTGCGGTCATAATTAAGCTGTGCCCCATAGCCCTTGTTATCAGTCATATCCATGTATTGGTTGGCAAAACCTTCAAAGGGGATGTACTGATGGGTCAGCTTGAGCGCCAGGGTTTGGCCCTCGTCCTGCCAAGCCGCGAGCCAGCTGTGGTTTTGGGCGCGGAACAGGGTATCTGTGACTCTGTTGCCATGGCCGTCCCGGTAACTTTCGGCATCTTCAAAGGCGCCGCGGTACTCAAAGCTCAAGTCTTTGCTGCTCGCCGAGGCGCTGGCACTATAGGTCTGGCTGTGGCTGATACTGCGCCATCCGGCAGACAGAGAACCCTGTTCCCATTGCACTGAGTCAGACTGGCCGAAGCGGGGCACCAGGCTGCTGACCTTAATCACACCGGCAATATTGTCGCCCCCCAGGCTCACCGGCGAGACGCCTGCCACCACGCTGACGCTGCGGATTTGACTGGCAGACACGTACGACAGGGGCGGGTTCATCTGGTTGGCGCAGGCCGCAGATACGTCAGCGCCATCCACCAGTATCTTGATGCGATCGCCCATCATGCCATTCAGTACCGGCAGCGCGGCCATGCCGCCAGCGGCAGAAAAGTCCACCCCCTGCTTACCGAGGAGACGCTCGGCGCTGCCAAGCTGCTGATGGTCACCGGGCCTTTGGCCTGCGACCTCGAGGTGTTCGATATCGGATAAGGGGGCCTGCATCGCCAGGGAAATACCGGGGAAAGCGCCTAAGGTGACTGACAGAGCAATAAAGAGTTTATTTTTAAGAAACAAAGCATTGTGCATTGGATGGGCCTCGCTGTTGCTGTTGTTTTGGCATGGGCAAAAAGCGCGGCCATTATAGGCAGCAACCTATGTGACCAAGGTGTGGCAAATTGTCGCAGTAACAGTGAAGGCTGAATTAGCAGGCCGTGTCTTGCCTGGGTGCCTCCGGTGCACATAGAAAAGCCCAGTGCTGCATCTCCCACGGCCATAAAGCCTCTATGGGCAGGTTGGCTTGAATAGCCGGGTATCGTCAACGGCATAGCGTGCGACAATTTTTTGACACGCCCCGTTGACAGTATTCTGTTCTGTAATGGATATTGAGGACGCGAGGTTACCACCGAGAATGTGGCAACCTGCACTTATCACTCAGGGAGAATGGCGATGAAAAGAGTTGCACTGGGAGTCGTGCTGTTAACTATGGTGAATTTGCCTGCAGCCATGGCTGCGGTCACCTACGACGAACATGGTGTGGGTTTTGTGGGCAAGGGCGATATTCAGTCTATTTATGATTGGAACAACAGCGACTTGCAGCAAAATGCTGCGCAGTTAAGTTTTCAATTTATTGGTGCGGGTAAGGTGACTTGGCTCTGTGAATGGTGGACAGGCCCGGAGCAAAACCGCAAATATCACACAGTGTCTGAATCGGCGGATGCGATAAGTGCCACTGTGGCCATGGATCCCCGCAAAAATAAGCAGGGACAAATTACCGGCTTTCAGCTTCTGGGGACCGAAGAAAGCGACAGTGACAGCCTTGCCGTGGGTGAGTGTGGCGGTGAAGGGGCTGGCAAACAGCTGGTGGAAGGCAGCATTCAGTACGAAGGCAGTGAAGAGCCTATGTTGCAGGTAAAGTTTGCCGATGGCGACTGGTATGACTTACCGCTGACACTCTGATGCTGAGCCAATGCAGATGACAATACCCGGCATAATTGCCGGGTATTGTATTTTGGGTAGGCGATAACCGCATCACTGATCCAGATCAGGGTAAGTTTGCCGCAATAGGTTAGCTTGGGCTGTATCAGAGTTAACTTATGCTTGCAGAACACTCCATTGGGCTGGTGCTGCAACAGAGGCGGGAAATCACAGATGCGTGATGAGACCCTGATTCGAGTGCTGAAAACCGTGATGCTGATAGGCATCTCGCTCATTCTGCTTGGCGTTTATCTGCATAACTTTAACGATGCCGTCGAAGCTATGGGGGTGAGGGGGATAATCCTCAGCGCCCTGTGTGTGGCCATTGGCATGGCGCTGTCCTTGCCCACCAAGATGTATCTCACCTTTGTGTTTGTTCGCCGCGAGGAGCTGGCAAAACGCCCGGGCAAACAGGCTACAGATAAAGCGACAGACAGGGCCGGGCGCAGAGCATGACTCCCTGAAGAGCCCGGCTCACCGTTTACAGTGACAGCGAGGACAAAAACTTCTCGGTGTCGCCGTTATTGACTTCGTGGTCGGTGTAAATGGCGGTCTGGGTCACCATGGCGTTGTGGAAGCTTATCATCCGCTGGGTGACCAGCTTGTCGTTATAGTCCAGGGTGAATTCGTAGCCGTCGTAACCATCGACCATGATGAAGCGCTTGTCTTTGAGTCTGGCGCCCTTGTTAACGAGGGAGTTCGGGTAATAGTCCCCCAGAGTTACATCCGGGTTTTGTATCACAACCAGGGTGTACTCGCCGGCCGCGTGCCTTGAGCCTTGCCATTCCACTATGTGCCCTTCCACCGATTTGCGCTCTACTGTGGGGGCCTTGGGAAACATCACGCTGATGTTAACTGTGTCCAGCACATAGGATTGCCATACCACTTCAGGCTCGGCCTGTACCTCATAGTGCTTTTGATACAGGTCGTAGCCGCCGTAGGCCAGCGCCCCTATCAAGAGAAGTTTCAAGAGTCCGTTCATGTTTGTTCCTTGTAAAAGCGAAAATCTGGATAAAGGGTTTGCGGGTTGCTGTCGCTATCAAGTGAGTCTATCGATTACTGGTATGTCTTGCATATTAACAATGTGGATGATGCAACCTGAACGCTATTCAACTCAGATCCACGTTGAGTCAGCAAGCAATCAACGTAAATCTGAGTCGATATCACAGCATCAGCGAATTAACGTATCTTTACCCAGTACTTCTTCGTAGTCGGTTATTATCTCTTTCAAAGGTCTGTCTTCTTTGTTGGAGAGCAGTTTATGTGACAGTGCACTGAGCTTGATAAGGATATCTTTACATTCAATGCGTGCAGCCTGAACTTCACAGGAAGTGCCATAAAGGATCTGGGCCATGAGTTCATCACCTTTGGTAACGCTTGATGATGTTAAATTGATATATGTGGCAAAGACAGTATCCCTTATTTGGTCTGCTGTATTATTACTGATGGC
Organism: Shewanella amazonensis SB2B; assembly: GCF_000015245.1. Classification (NCBI taxonomy): domain Bacteria; kingdom Pseudomonadati; phylum Pseudomonadota; class Gammaproteobacteria; order Alteromonadales; family Shewanellaceae; genus Shewanella; species Shewanella amazonensis. The sequence continues at coordinate 3,823,432 of NC_008700.1, read as the reverse complement.
ATCTTTATAATTTTCTTCTTCGCCACTCGGCACAAAGCTGCTAACCCAAGAAAAATAATCTATATCCAACAGTATCGAAAATGCTCTGTCTTTAAAATCACTGTTGGAAATCAGCGCTTTGATACTGTCTTCTTTCGATAATGTTTGATCGTGAAGGGTTTCATTCACAATATTTTGTAAATCAACATACTCCTTAAGCAGTGCAGACCATCCTGAACCTAATCTGTTATGTATTTGCGCGATCTCCTCGATATCACGGAAAAAGTCTTCTCTGATTTTCTGTCCGTCTTTTATAGAATCGAGCACGGGTAGCAGGGTGTAGCGACGCTTTTGAATCGTTTCGTAATAGTGGTCGGTACCTTCAATAAAGGCCCTTAAGGATTCAAGCTGTGTTTGAATAAAAGGTCTGTTTTTTGCGATGTGTAACGCGAGCTTCGAGAAGTTTATTCCATCGCCCTTATCTGTCAGACGAATATCTATCGGCCGCTCAAACTTGGTGCCATTAAGCACAATCTGACTGAACGCATTTTCAAATTCTTCGAGAATTGATTGAACTTTTGCCAGCGATGAAGCGCGCGCTCTCTCGTTGATACCCACTTCCCGTTCGTTTTTGACCCGACGACGACTTTCAAGCCACCAGGTCGCCAATGCCGTGATAATGGTAACGCTGGTGGCAATATCGAAACCTAATTGCACTTTTTCAGCTAGCAAACTATCAATCATAATTCCATTTCCTTTTCCATTGATAATGGCGATGTTGATAAAATCATTGCATCAGATGCAAGTATCTCATCGAGTTGCCTGCGTTAGTGCATCGTATATTCCGTTGCACCAACCAAGCCCAATTGAGAGACAAAAACAATACAGAGCACACTGAGCTCTCCCGCGAGCAGCGAGGAGATGCCAGGGGGAACCAAAGGAGACTTTCGCAGCAGCACTCCCTCGCTACCTTCACCCGTCCAGAAAGGCGAGCGCCCACATCATCCCTGTGATTGCAGCTTTAAACCTGCAGCGTATAAACCACAAATCAGAAATAGATTACGCATTGTTTTTTAAAATAAAGTTACAGGAGCGTACGATAAAAGTGACATGCGGGCAAGCTGTATACCCCGGCCGATAGCGGCAAACATGGCCGGTGTCACAAAGATAATTTTGCCCCATAGTGAGATGGGGTGAGCGAATGCTGACATTGCGTTTTATAGAGAGTCTTGTATCGGATAAAGTGGCTGTAGATAAAATAGCACCGGTCTATGCGCTCTGTGTCACTCATCCTGGACAAATACGGGGCTGGTTTCGTGGATACTTAGCCCGCCCCACGGCCCCTCTTTCAGCCAGCGGCGGCAGCGTGCATATGGGGGCGAGTGGCTTAAGTTGCTGCCCTACAAAACCGCTGCCGGCCTGACCATTGCGACCGTCTTCACCCTGATGTTTGCTGTGTTTGGCCTCGCCTAAGGATTTGATATGAAGATTGTAATTGCGCCGGATTCATTCAAGGAAAGCCTGAGCGCCATGGAGGTGGCCGATGCTATCGAGGCCGGTTTCAAGCGGGTATTGCCCGATGCCACTTATATAAAGCTGCCGATGGCCGATGGCGGCGAAGGCACAGTGCAATCTCTGGTGGATGCCACTGGCGGCACCATAGTGCCGGTAGAAGTAACAGCGCCGCTGGGCAATAAGGTGGAAGCTTTCTTTGGGCTGCTTGGCAGTGCAAAGGAAAAGGGCGACAGCTGCGTGCGCGCCGTTATCGAGATGGCGGCTGCTTCGGGCTTGCATTTGGTGGCGCCTGAGCTGCGTAATCCGCTGCTGACCTCAAGCTTTGGCACCGGCGAGCTGATATTGGCGGCGCTGGAACGGGGCGTCACCCATCTTATTCTGGGCATTGGCGGCAGCGCCACCAATGATGGCGGCGCGGGTATGATAACGGCCCTTGGCGGCAAGTTGTTGAAAGCCGATGGCAGCCCGATTGCCTTGGGTGGCGGTAGCCTGGCAGAACTCAGTCATATTGATTTAACCGGCCTCGACCCTCGTTTGGCCGGGCTGACCATTGACGTCGCCTGTGATGTGAATAACCCGCTGTGCGGCCCCAAGGGCGCTTCGGCGGTGTTTGGCCCGCAAAAAGGTGCAACTCCGGAGATGGTTACCCTGCTTGATGCCAATCTGGCGCGTTATGCCAATTGCATTGAGAGCACTTTGGGCAAGCCAGTCAAAGACATCCCCGGCGCAGGTGCTGCAGGCGGTATGGGCGCAGCGCTGGTGGGGTTACTTGGCGCCGAGCTTAAGCCCGGCATCCAGATTGTGATTGAGGCGCTGAAACTTGCCGATGCACTGGCCGATGCAGACTTGGTTATCACAGGCGAGGGCTGTATTGACAGCCAGACCATTCATGGCAAAACCCCCATAGGTGTTGCCAGCTGCGCTAAGCAGTTTGGCAAGCCGGTGATTGGCATAGCAGGTTGCCTCAGCGACGATTGCGGCGTGGTGCACGAGCATGGTTTGGATGCCGTATTTGCCGTGGTTAACCGGGCCATGACGTTGCCGGAAGCGCTTGCCACCGCTGGCACCAATATTGAGCAAACCGCCCGCAACGTCGCGGCGCTGTATTGCTTATCCCGCTAAGCTCTCTGCTCGCGGCCAGTGCTAACCACCGGCCGCGGGTTCACCCCCAGTGCCAGCCCGGTCATTTCGGCAATGGACTATTTCATTGCGGTAACGCCTTTTCTGTCACCCAAATTTATCCATGAAAAGTGTGTGGTTAAAGATGCTTTCCAACTACACTTAAGGCTATGGCATGGGGTGATTTTTCGAGGTGCAGGCCGCTTACGGCTGGCTCGTATGTGCCCACGCTTGCTACTGAAGTCCTTGACTAAGGAGGCGTTATGTTACTGAAAAATATTGCGCTGATACTGCTGCTGGGTACGGGCATGGTCGTGAGCGGCTGCAGTCGTCAGGTCAGTTATCAAAACGATGTGCTGCCCATACTGCAGGGCGCCTGTTTCAGTTGCCATGTGGCGGGTGAAGGAGCACAAAATGCGGGCTTAATCCTGAGCAGCCATAGCAGCATGATGGCAGGCACCAAGATGGGGCCTGTGATAGTGCCCGGCAGCGCCGCATCCAGTACCCTGTATCTGGTTATTTCCCACAATGTGGACCCAAAAATTCAGATGCCGCCCCACCACTCAGACAAAATGGCCCAGGGGGAAGGTAAGCCCTTAAGCCAGGAGCAGATAGATACCATTAAGCTGTGGATAGACCAGGGCGCCAACAATAACTGAGCCCAGGCTCATCGACACTATCAAGGCGAAGCAGACAAAAGCTGGGGCGAGAGCCCCTGCTTTTTTTGGTTTGTCTGGTCTAAATAGCTTCTATTGCAGCAGCTATTTCAGTCGTAATCGCAGCGGTCAAAAAAAAGCCCGGTAAGAATACCGGGCCCTCTTCAACAGTATGTTAATCCCGAGGGATTAGTTCATGCCGTACTTTTTCAGCTTCTTGCGCAGGGTGCCACGGTTGATACCCAGCATGTTGGCTGCGCGGGTTTGGTTGCCGCGGGTGTGTTGCATGATGATATCAAGCAGAGGGGCTTCAACTTCGCAAAGCACCATTTCGTAGACTTCCTGGGCTTCCTGGCCATCCAGCTGGGCGAAGAAGTTGCTAACAGCGCGCTTAACGGCATCACGCAGCAGTTGCGGCTTGATGGTGCCGTTTGCGGTTTCGATTTTGCCTACGGTAAGCGGATGAGCTTCAGTGTGAGTTGTCTGATCAAACATTCGTATTCTGCTCTTTATTGATACTGTACTAATTCGTCGAAATAACGTTCCACAGCGGAACGTTGCTCGGCAGCGGTTTCCAGCGCATTAAACTGGGAACGGAAATCACGCTGCTCATCTTGATCCAGGTACCAGCCCATATGCTTTCTGGCGAAACGGATTCCCTTGAATTCGCCATACAGGTCATACAGTTTGGAGAGATGTTCGAGCATCACACGACGCTTTTCTTCATCTCCCACCGGTGCCAGTTGCTCCCCGGTATCGAGAAAATGCTGGATCTCTCTGAAAATCCAAGGCCGTCCCTGGGCACCCCGTCCTATCATCAGGGCATCGGCACCGGTGTAGTCCAGCACGAAACGTGCTTTCTCCGGACTGACGATGTCCCCATTGGCGACAACAGGAATCGAGACACTCTGTTTGATGGCGCGGATGGTGTCGTACTCGGCATTGCCTTTGTACATGCACTGACGGGTACGGCCGTGAACGGCCAACGAGGCAATGCCACAATCTTCTGCTATCCGGGCGATTTGAACACCATTCCTGTGTTCCGGTTCCCACCCCGTGCGAATCTTCAGCGTGACCGGCACCTCGACTGCGCCTACCACAGCCCTGAGGATTTGCTCCACCAGGTCGGGGTATTGCATCAGTGCCGAGCCGGCCTGCTTTTTATTCACTTTTTTTGCCGGGCAGCCCATGTTGATGTCGATGATCTGTGCGCCTTGCTCCACGTTGAAGCGGGCGGCCCAGGCCATCTGTTCGGGGTCGGCACCGGCAATCTGCACTGAGCGTATGCCTTCCTCTCCCGAATGTGCCATGCGCTGACGGCTTTTGTCTGTATCCCAGAGTTCAGGATTGGCAGACAACATCTCTGACACGGCCATGGCAGCACCATAGCGCAGACAGAGATTTCTGAACGCCTGATCGGTGACACCTGCCATTGGTGCCACGATCAGCTGATTGGTCAGTTGATAGGGTCCAATTTGCATTGTTGCGTTTCACCTTGTGCGTCAAAGGGGCGCTATAGTACGTCTTTTTTTGAGGGAAAAAAAGGTCAATAAATGACCTGGGCACAACTTTTTTGCTTGACATTTACGGGGCGGGGTTTCCCGCCCCCATGCGGGTTGGCGCGCCTTTTACAGCGATTTGCGTACCCCTGTCAAGCGGCTCCAGTCGTCTTTGTGGGCAGGTTGGTCCATGTCAAACCACTGGGCGTAACATTCACTGATTTCTGCGGCCTGTTCTTTGAGCAAACCCGAGAGGGCTAACTTGCCACCGGGCTGAACCAGCGCCTGAATAAGTGGCGCCAGTTCGCGCAGTGGGCCAGCCAGAATATTGGCGACCAACACTTCGGCCTTGAGGCCAGCGGGTTGGTCTTCGGGCAGATAGAGGGCGAGACGGTCTTCTACCTGATTACGCTGGGCGTTGTCGCGGGAGGCGTCGATGGCCTGATAGTCGATGTCGATACCGGTCGCTTTGGCAGCGCCCAGCTTAAGGGCGGCCACGGCGAGGATGCCTGAGCCGCAGCCAAAGTCGATAATGTCTTTGCCGGCCAAATCCAGGCTGTCGAGCCACTCAAGGCACAGGGCCGTGGTGGGGTGGGTACCGGTGCCAAAGGCCAGGCCCGGATCGAGGATCACGTTAACGGCCTCTGGGTCCGGCACTTCACGCCAGCTTGGGCAAATCCACAGACGCTTGCCGAACTGGATGGGGTGATAGCTGTCCATCCATTCACGCACCCAGTCTTTGTCTTCGATTTGTTCAATCTTGTACTTGAGCTCGCTGCCAAGGAAAGGCAGGGACTTGAGCATGTCTACCACGGGGGCCAAATCGAAGTCGGCATCGAACAGGGCCACCACCACGGTATCGTTCCACAGCGGAGTTTCACCCAGCTTGGGTTCGAAAATGGGTTGGTCTTTACCATCTTCAAAGGTGATGGAGACAGAGCCTTCGTCCATCAACAGATCGCTGATGGCATCGGCGTGTTCGCTGCTTGAATGCAGGCGCAATTGGATCCAGGGCATGGAATATCCTGTGGCTGAATAGGAAAAGCCCTATTCTACCCCACAAGCGCCTGGCTGGCATCAAGGGTGACGATAAGGGCATGTAGCACCTTATCCTCACCCTATTGTCACAACAGCTGGTTAGTTGGCGCTGACGAAGTCGTCCATCAGCAGCAGGTTGGCTGGCGTGGCGCCGGGGTTATCCACGGCCAGGGCCGAGTATTTGCCAAGGGCGGCCAGACTCAGGGTTGGGGTTTCAATCGCCACCGTCTTGGTGCCGGTGGCCGTAACGCTGACGACATAGTCCCCGGGGGCCACACTGACCCAACCGGTAGTCGCCTTGTAGGCCACATCGGTGAAGGCTGGGGTGGCGTTGTCTATCACGCCATCGGCGGTGACATAAATATCCACATTGCCCACTGCAGGATGGGCGTGGGTGAGGCGCAGCTGCGCTTCGGTGGCTACCCGGCGACGGCTGTCATCCAAAGGCAGGTACTCCAGGGGCACATCGGGCGACTCGGTGGCCAGTGTGCCAACGGCGGCCACAGTGAGCATCTGGTTTGCAGTCAGGGTTAAATCGCCGCTGATGCCCACCACGCTGTTGTCGCTGGTCAATACGGTATCGACCTGATATTCGCCTGGTGCAAGGTTCAAATAGCCACTGGCCTGTCCAAATGCAGCGCCACTGAGGGCATCCACCTTAGTGCCATTGGCCAGAATGTCTACCTGGGGTACATCGGCGGCACTGTGGGCAACCCGGATGCTGGCCTCAGTGCGTTTGTCATTGAACACCAGGGTATCTGTACCGTTGTTGGCGAGCAACACCACAGGAGAGGTGGCAACTCCTGTATTGGGCAGGGCGGCAATAAACCAGTCCTGACCGGCATCAAGCTGTGGCAGGTCAAGGTCGTAGGCTACTGTACCCGCGCCTTCGCTGCCCTGTGGCAGCACCAGTCTCACCTGATAGCTGCCTGCGGCGACTTCGATGGGTTGGGTGTATTCGCCATAGCCCAAAGTCGCGGCGCTGGCACCAAGATCAGCTCCGGGGGCAGTGAGATGTACATCCACTGTGGGGGCGTTGGGGGCGGCATGGACCACCTGCAAGCGGATATTGCCAGTGCTGATGGCCTGCTTGGGATTGGCAATCACCAGCAGTCCCAGATCGTTATCGCTGTTGTTGTCCTCCGCCACTGTCCCGTGGGCCAGCACCGTGTACTGGGTATCGCCAGCGAGAGCTGCATCATTGAGTGACAAGACTTCGGCGCTGGTGCCATCGGGCAAGACGGCATCCACGGCCAGATCGTAGCTGCCTTCTGTGACGTCGATAAAGCCACTGCCCTGCAGATAGTCGACCTTTTCGAGCCCGGCAAACAGTGCCCCATTGGCCTTGATATTGACCATAGGGGCATCGGCACTGCCGTGGATAACCCGCACAGCGGCCATGGCCACGGGTGTTTCTGGTTCGGTTGTGCGGTTGTCATCATCGTCTGAACAGCCGAAGATGAATGTGGTTGCCATTAGCGGTAAGATGATGCCAGTGATCCTTTTCATGTTGTTTCCTCTTAGCTGGTGATTGGCGTTATTAGCTACGAGTAACGACACGAAACAGGATCACTTTTTGCTCATCAATTACCCCTTTAGGGGTGTTTCTTATGTTTCTGCTTATATTTTTTTGTTTTAAAAGCCATTTAACGTCATGATTTAATGCGGTTAAATGGTATGACCTCTGTTTGTTTATACCCCTTTGTTTGTGATCCGCTTCCAATAATGACCACAGTGGCGGTGAGATGCCTCACGCTTTGCTTCTGCCCGTCTCGCCACAGTTTTTACAGCTGATATTGTGTTCTCCTCGGTAATGTCGCCCGGGCGCGGCACAGGGGAGAGGCAAGCATGAACAGCGCACGCACACTGACAGAACATACATTAAATCCACGCACGGCAGGGCATCCCTGGTCGGCGCGTGCAGACAGGTTGCAGAGCCTCACGGGACTCATGCTGGGGGGCTTTTTGCTGCTGCATATGCACTTTGAGTCGAGCATTCTGCTGGGCAAAGAGGTGTTTTATCAGGTGGTGCAGCTGCTTGAAGGGGGCATGTTCTCAAGCACCGGCCACGGCTTTCCCTGGGTGACCAAGGCGTTCTCTGTGCTGGTACTGGTTGTGGTGTGCCTGCACGCGGCACTGGCGCTGCGCCGTTTCCCCACTCAGCTTGGTCAGTGGCGCCTGCTGCGCTCCCATCTGGGCTCCATCGCCCACAAGGATACCCATGCCTGGTTTTGGCAGCTCATCACAGGTTTTGTGCTGTTTTTCCTGGTGCCGGTTCACTTATTTACCATGATTCTTAACCCCGAGATTGGCCCGCATCTGTCGGCGGAGCGGGTGTTTCATAACAATGCCTGGGTGCTCTATGCCCTGTTGCTGCCAGCGGTGGTGGTGCACGCCATGATTGGACTCTACCGGGTATCGGTGAAGTGGGGCTGGGTGGTGCACCGCAAGCCGCTTCGCAAGGTGGTCAAGCTGCTTATCGTCTATCTTTTGTGCTTGGGCACATCGAGCCTGGTGGCTTATATGTTTATCGGCAGTAGCCTGACATTGCCGGTAACGCCGTTTTCACCGGCGGGTTAAGCCGAACTGGCATGACCTCTGCTTTAAAGAGTGATGCAGATCCTGATTCAGTAACCGATGAATTAACGAGCATTGTGTTGATTTGCGTCAGGGTTTAGCTTGGTTTTGTGAGCGACATTGGCACTCATAACCGACACAAGAATAACAGGCAAAGAGGGATGAGCATGGCAGGCAAACTGGACATAAGACGCTGGAGCGGCGTGCTGGATTTAGGGCAGAGCGTCAGCGGAGTGGTACTGGCACTCTTTCTGTGGACCCACTTGTTGTTGGTGTCGTCCATTTTGCTTGGCCCCGAGGCCATGACCTGGGTAGCTCGCAATATGGAGCTGGCCTTTTTATCTGATGATGGTCATGGCTATCCCTGGGTGGTGAGCCTGATAGCCATAGGTGTGGCGGCCCTGGCGGCCTTCCATGTGCTGGTGGCCATTCATAAGCTGCCCCTGAGCCTGCGTCAGCAAAAGGCGCTGAAAAGCCAGATGCAGGTGATCAATCACAGCGATACTCGCCTGTGGAGCTGGCAGGCCGGTACCGGCATTGTGATCTTAATGCTGTTGCCCGTGCACCTGTGGCTGGTGGGCAGCGCGCCCGAGACCATAGGCCCTGTGGGCAGTGCCCAGCGGATTTGGGGTGAGTATGGATATTTGATTTACCTGCCGCTGCTGCTGACAGTCGAGCTGCACGCTGCCATTGGTCTTTACCGGGTGGCGCTGAAATGGGGTGCGGCGCGGGATCTCAATACCCGGGCAAGATTAAGAACCATCAAGACGGTGCTCAGTGTGCTGTTTGTGGGTATAGGACTGGCGGCGTTGCTGGCCTTTATTCCCCATACTCCCGTGTAATTCATGAATATTGTTAAAAATAAGGCGGATAACAACCGCTGCTTACGCTGTACTTTGCAAAAGTGTGCCAAGGAGTAAACGTGAAACTCATTTATACAGACTGTCTTGTGGTGGGCGCGGGCCTTGCGGGTCTCAGGGTTGCCATTGCCGCCAAAGAAAGGGGCCACGATACCTTGGTGTTATCCCTCATTCCGGCCAAACGCAGCCATTCGGCGGCGGCACAGGGCGGTATGCAGGCGAGCCTGGGGAATACGGTCAAGGGCCTTGGCGATAATGAAGATGTGCACTTTCAGGACACGGTAAAGGGCTCAGACTGGGGCTGCGACCAAACCGTGGCGCGCATGTTTGCCCACTGTGCCCCCAAGGCGGTGCGGGAGCTGGCCAACTGGGGCGTGCCCTGGACCCGGGTGACCAAGGGCCCCCGTGAAGTGGTGGTAAATGCCGAGCGCATCACCATCGAAGAAGCCGAAGCCGCCCATGGACTGATTAACGCCCGCGATTTTGGTGGCACCAAAAAATGGCGCACCTGCTACACAGCCGACGGCACCGGCCACTCGCTCTTGTATGCGGTGGATAACAAGGCCATTTCCCTTGGCATTCCAGTCCATGAGCGGGTAGAAGCCCTGTCGATTATTCACGATGGCGAGCGCTGCCACGGTGTAGTGGCTCGCTGCCTTATCACAGGTGAACTGCGCGCCTATATCGGCAAGTCCACTACCATAGCCACCGGTGGCTATGGCCGTATTTATGAGGTGTCCACCAACGCCATCATCTGTGAGGGTGTAGGTCAGGCACTGGCGCTGGAGACCGGCGTCGCCACCCTTGGCAACATGGAAGCGGTGCAGTTTCACCCCACCGCCATTGTGCCCGTGGGGATCCTCACTACCGAAGGTTGCCGCGGTGACGGTGGTTTGCTGCGTGACAAAGACGGCTACCGCTTTATGCCGGACTATGAGCCGGAGAAAAAAGAGCTCGCCTCCCGCGACGTGGTGTCGCGCCGCATGACAGAGCATATGCGCAAGGGCAAGGGCGTCGACAGCCCATACGGCCCGCACCTGTGGCTGGATATCACCCTGCTGGGTCGCAAACACATAGAAACCAACCTGCGGGAAGTGAAAGAAATCTGCGAAAACTTCCTCGGCATTGACCCCGCCAAGGATTGGATCCCGGTGCGTCCGACCCAGCACTACTCCATGGGCGGTATCCGCACCACGCCAACCGGTGAGAGCCCGCAGCTCAAGGGCCTGTTTGCCGTGGGAGAGGCCGCCTGCTGGGATATGCACGGTTTTAACCGCCTCGGGGGTAACTCGCTCGCTGAAACCGTGGTGGGCGGCATGATCATCGGCAAATACGTAGCGGACTTTTGTGACGATAACGATTTGGTGCTGGATACCGGCCTGGCCAAACGTTATGTGGACAAGGTGCGCACCGAAATCGATGAGTTGATTGAAGGCAAGGGTACTGAGAACCCCTGGGAGCTCAAGTCTGCGATGCAGCGGGTGATGATGGACTATGTGGGCATTTTCCGTAATGGCCCCGAACTCAATGAAGCAGTAAAACAGCTTAAGGCGTTGCTGGCACGCTCAGTTAATCTGGGTGTGAGCTGTAAAAAACGCCATGCCAACCCCGAACTGGTAGAAGCGCTGCGGGTACGCCGCATGCTGAAAGTAGCGCTCACCGTGGCCTGCGGCGCCGCGGCCCGCACCGAGAGCCGTGGTGCCCACGCCCGGGAAGACTTCCCACAGCGCAACGACAAAGACTGGCTGTGCCGCACCCTGGCAAGCTGGCCCGACGCCAATGCCCTGGAACCCACACTCAGCTACGAGCCATTGGATGTAATGAAGATGGAGCTACCGCCGGGCTATCGAGGTTATGGTGCAGACAATGCCATTGCTCACCCGGACACCGCCAAACGCGAGGCCGAAATTGCTGAACTGCTTGCTGCCCTTGGCCCCAATGCCAGCCGAGAGGCAATCCAGCAGGCTCTGATGCCCTTTGAGTTACCCGAATCACTGACACCGGCCAACGAACGCTTGGCCGACCGCCTCAATGGGCTGGTGAACATTGACACCGCAGCGAGCCCAACTACGCCCAACATTGCCGGAGACGATAATTCATGAGCGGCCGCATTCTGACATTCAATATTTTCCGTTTCGACCCACAGGACGCCGGTGATAAGCCCAAAATGGTCAAGTACCAGTTGGAAGAAACCAGTGGTATGACCGTGTTCATTGCTCTCAATAAGCTCCGTCAGGAGCAGGACCCGTCGCTGCAGTTTGACTTTGTGTGCCGCGCTGGCATTTGTGGCAGCTGCGCCATGGTGATCAATGGTTTCCCCACATTGGCGTGCCGTACCCTCACAGCAAAATACCCCAAGGGCGAAATCACTTTGATGCCGCTGCCGGGTTTTGAGCTGATTGGTGACCTGTCGGTAAACACGGGCAAGTTTATGCGTGAGCTGGCCGAGCGCTTGAAGCTGTGGCTGCACCCCAAGGGAGACGATCTCAACATCCATCGTCTGGAAGACCCCATGGACCCACAGGAGGCCGCCAGGCTTTATGAACTGGAGCGCTGTGTGGAATGTGGTGTGTGTGTATCGGCCTGTGCCACCAAGCAGATGCGCGACACCTTTGTGGGCGCTGTGGGCATGATGAAGATTGCCCGCTTCGAGCTCGACAGCCGCGATGGCCGCAGCGCCGATGACTTCTACCATGTGATTGGCAATCAGGATGGGGTGTTTGGCTGTATGACCCTGCTGGGCTGCCAGGACAATTGCCCCAAAGATTTGCCCCATATGCAGCAAATCGCCTATCTGCGCCGCAAGATGGCTTCGACCCTGCTGTGATCTTTAGCTGACCCAAGTAGCCCGCGCCGGATATTCCCGCGCGGGCTTTGTTTTAAGGGGCATTTGGGGGTAGTGTTAGCCGGTAAATATCAGGCGAGGATTGCAATTGCTGACCACAGATTTAGCACTGTTTGTTCGTGTGGCAGAGGCCGGCAGTATCAGTGCGGCTGCCACCGAACTGGATATGACGCCGGCATCGGCCAGCGCAGCCATCAAGCGGCTGGAAAAACAACTGGGCTCGCCGCTTTTTATCCGTACCACGCGCAGTCTCAGGCTGTCACACGCCGGAGAACGGTATCTGGGCCATTGCCGCGAGGCTCTCAGCGCCCTTGAATTGGGCCGCATGGCGCTGTCCAGTGAACGCGGCACTGTGGAAGGCACTCTGAGGATTTCGGTGTCGTCGGATTTTGGTCGTAATATCTTTTTACCCTGGCTCGATGAACTGATGGAACAGCACCCCGGACTTGAGGTGCAGCTGGAGCTGGGGGACAAGGTCAGCAGTCTGTTTCGCAGCAATATCGACGTAGCACTGCGCTACGGTATGCCCCAGGACTCGGAGGCGGTGGCGTTCTCCCTTGGACACCTGTCGCGCCAGCTTGCGGCCTCACCTCGGTATTTGGCCCGGGAGGGCACGCCGACAACCCCGGCCGAGTTAGCCGCCCACCAATGCCTGCTATACAAACGTGCCGATAAGACCCACGACCTGTGGCATTTTTTCAGCGGTAATGAAGAACACAAGGTACGTGTCAGCGGCCGACGCAGCTGCAACGATGCCGAAATAGCGCGGCGCTGGGCGGTAGCGGGACTGGGGCTGGTGTATAAGTCGCGGTTGGACTTGGCCGCTGACTTGCTCGATGGCCGCCTGGTGCCCCTGCTGCCGGATTATGGTACCGAGCCGCTGGAGCTTTATTTGCTGTGCCCCGGACGGGCCCAGGTGACACCGGCGGTGTTGGCCCTGCGGGATATGTTAAGGACCCGGGTGGCCGAACGTCTGGCCATGCTGGACAATTCGATGACGGCGGGTCCTCCGCCAGAGAATGCCGCCACCGATGAGGGATGGGGGTGAGTCAGCGCCAAGGCTCACCCAGACCAGAAAGTTTCACGGGAATAAAAAAGCCGCTCATTGAGCGGCTTTTTTACGGGTTGCTTTACCTGAATGCTTATTTGGCGCGCTTCATGGCGGTAAAGAACTCGTCGTTGGTCTTGGTCATCGCCAGCTTGTCGATGAGGAACTCCATGGCGGCAACTTCGTCCATTGGGTTCAAAATCTTACGCAGGATCCACATTTTTTGCAGCTCATCACTGGTGGTTAGCTTTTCTTCGCGACGGGTACCGGAGCGGTTGAAGTCAATCGCTGGGAACACGCGCTTTTCGGCGGCCTTGCGAGACAGGTGCAGTTCCTGGTTACCTGTGCCCTTGAACTCTTCGTAAATTACTTCGTCCATCTTGGAGCCGGTGTCGATAAGGGCAGTGGCGATGATGGTCAGCGAGCCGCCGTTTTCGATGTTACGGGCAGCACCGAAGAAACGCTTTGGACGGTGCAGGGCGTTGGCGTCCACACCACCTGTGAGTACCTTGCCTGAAGAAGGCACTACTGTGTTGTAGGCACGGGCCAGACGGGTGATGGAGTCGAGCAGGATCACCACGTCTTTTTTGTGTTCAACCAGACGCTTGGCCTTTTCGATCACCATTTCAGCTACCTGCACATGGCGGCTTGCTGGCTCGTCGAAGGTAGAGGCAATGACTTCGCCGTGCACCAGACGCTGCATTTCGGTCACTTCTTCAGGACGCTCGTCAATCAGCAGCACCATCAACACCACTTCGGGGTTGTTGTAGCTGATGGACTGGGCAATGTTCTGCAGCAGCATGGTTTTACCGGCTTTTGGCGGGGCCACAATCAGACCACGCTGACCTTTACCGATAGGGGAGCACAGATCCAGGATACGGGCGGTAATGTCTTCGGTAGAACCATTACCACGCTCCATGCGCAGACGCTCTTCGGCGTGCAGGGGCGTTAAGTTTTCAAACAGGATCTTGTTGCGGGAGATTTCGGGCTTATCGAAGTTAACTTCGTTGACTTTCAGCAGGGCAAAGTAGCGCTCACCTTCTTTGGGCGGGCGGATTTTACCGGCAATGGTATCACCCGTTCGCAGGTTAAAGCGTCTGACCTGGCTGGGAGACACATAGATGTCGTCCGGACCTGCAAGGTAAGACCCATCGGCGCTGCGCAGGAAGCCAAAGCCGTCCTGGAGAATTTCGAGTACGCCGCCACCGAAGATGTCTTCACCGCTTTTGGCATGGGCTTTGAGGATGGAGAAAATGATGTCCTGCTTGCGGGCACGGGCCATATTTTCGAGATTCATGCTCTCCGCCAAGGCCACCAGGTCGGCGATGGACATGTTTTTCAGTTCATTTAGGTTCATGTTGATGGGTCTTTTTGTACGCGAGAAAAGTTTGTCGCATTCAATCTGCAATGCTTACAGAGGGTATTGAAAAGATTGAACTGCGAAGAAGTGGGTTAATCGATAAGAATCTGGCTATTAAAGTAGCACCTAAGCTGGGAGGCGTCCAGATTTTTAGGGCAGCCCGGCACATTTTAGCCCAAAAGCTGTGCCGGGCGTCACGCCAACAGGCGAAGATTAGAGCTGAGCGTCGATGAACTCTTTCAATTGAGTCTTGGACAAGGCGCCAACCTTGGTAGCAACCAGTTCGCCGCCTTTGAACATCAGCAGCGTTGGGATACCACGCACGCCATACTTGGCGGGAGAGGCGTTGTTGTGGTCAACGTTCAGCTTGGCAACTGTAACCTTACCTTCGTATTCGGCAGCTACGTCGTCCAGAATTGGGGCGATCATTTTGCAAGGGCCGCACCATTCTGCCCAGAAGTCTACCAGAACTGGCAGTTCAGACTTCAGTACGTCGTTTTCAAAGCTGTCGTCGCTCAGGGTTACAATTTTGTCGCTCATGATGTTCTCCAAATGATGCCATCGCTGGTCTGTGAATGGCTTAGCATGTATATTGAGGCGGATTTACAGGAATTCAAGTGCCCACCTACTTGTTGTCGCTATTTCAAACGATCGAGTATCTTATTGCAACCCTAACTGGTATGCTGCCGCTATGAGCGAAACACACTTAACCCAACAAAAATTTGCCGACCTGCCCTTGTGTGACGAGGTCAAACAGGCACTTAACGAAAACGGCTTCGAGCATTGCACGCCCATCCAGGCGCTTTCCCTCCCGGTATTGCTTGAGAAAAAAGATATCGCAGGCCAGGCCCAAACGGGCACCGGCAAGACCCTCGCCTTTTTGGTTGCCACCTTTAACCATCTGCTGACCACTCCGGTACCTGAACATCGCCAACTGAATCAGCCCCGTGCCATTGTGATGGCGCCAACCCGCGAACTGGCGATTCAGATTGCCAAAGACGCTACCCTGCTGTCCAAGCACAGCGGCCTAAAGGTGGGTATCGTTTACGGCGGTGAAGGCTATGAAGCCCAGCGCAAGGTGCTGGACAAGGGCGTGGATGTACTTATTGGTACCACGGGCCGCATCATCGACTATGTGCGTCAGGGCGTGATTAATCTGGGTGCTATCCAAGCCGTAGTATTGGATGAAGCCGATCGCATGTTCGATCTCGGTTTTATCAAAGATATCCGTTTTCTTTTCAACCGTATGCCGGGCGCCAAAGAGCGTTTGAACATGCTGTTCTCTGCCACCCTGTCCATGAAGGTGCAGGAGCTGGCGTACGATCACATGAATGATCCCGTGAAGGTAGAGATTGCCCCGGAAGAAAAAACTTCCCGCAATATCAAAGAAGAAATCTTTTACCCTTCCATGGAAGACAAACTCAAGCTGCTGCACTCGCTGATTGAAGAAGACTGGCCCGAAAAGGCCATCGTGTTTGCCAACACCAAATATCAGTGTGAAAACCTGTGGGCGAGCCTGGAGGCTGATGGCCACCGTGTGGGCCTGCTGACCGGTGATGTGCCGCAGAAGAAGCGTTTGAAAATCCTCGAGCAGTTCACCCAGAGTGAACTGGATATTCTGGTGGCCACCGACGTTGCCGCCCGTGGCCTGCATATTTCTGATGTGTCCCACGTGTACAACTACGATCTGCCCGATGACTGCGAAGACTACGTACACCGTATCGGTCGTACCGGTCGAGCCGGTCAGAAAGGGGTATCGGTGAGCTTTGCGTGTGAGGAATATGCCCTTAACCTGCCGGCCATTGAAGATTACATCAAGCACAGTATCCCTGTGACTTCTTATGACCGTGATGCCCTGATTGATATTCCCCCTCCGGTGAAAATCCATCGTAAGCCCCATGCCGGTGGCCGCAACCTGCGCGATCGTAATGGTTCGCCACGTCCGTCTGGCTCCCATCGCAGCGGCAGTGGTCGTCCTCCCCGTCATGACAGGACCCGCAGACACTCATAAGACAGCCGTAGATGCAGACACCCGCATACGCAGCAATCACCCTGGGCTCCAACAGTTTTAATATGTTGGTGGCCACCACAGTGGCCGGAAAGCCCAGGGTTGAAGCCAAATACAAACGCAAGGTGCGTCTTGCCGAAGGGATCGGCTGTGATGGCATGCTCAGTGAGAGTGTGATGCAGCGGGGGCTGGATTGTCTTTCCATGTTCGCCGAGATGCTGGCCAAACACCATATTCCCGCCGGTCAGGTTGCCGTAGTGGCAACTGCCACCCTGCGCGCCATTGCCAATGCTGATGAGTTCAAATCCCGAGCCTTGCCGATTTTGGGCGTACCAATCGATGTTATCTGCGGTATGCGAGAGGCCGAGCTTATCTACCGTGGCATGGTAGCCACCACAGTGGGTGATGGTCGCCGTCTGGTTATCGACATCGGCGGTGCCAGCACCGAGTTTATTGTTGGTGATGGCGACAAGCTGTTGTTCAAAACCAGCCTGCCCATGGGCTGCGTGACCTTTAAAAAGCAGTTTTTCAGTGACCTGCCGCTGCAAGAGCGGGACTTCGACGACGCCGAGGCCGAGGTGCACAGCATCTTGGGCCCCGCTGAAGCCGAGCTTAAACGCCTTGGCTGGCATACAGTGGTAGGCGCCTCCGGTACTGTGCAGTCAGTGGTTGAATTACTGGGGCACCGGGGGGAGTCTCAACTCATTACCCGGGCTGTGCTTGAAGGGCTCAAGCGGGAAATACTGCTCCATGAAGATGCCAGCCTCCAGGACATCCATGGCCTCTGCCCCGAGAGAGCGCCAACCTTTGCCGCAGGCATCGCCATTTTGCTGGCCTTGTTCCGATTGCTGGAGCTCGACAACCTGGCTTTGTCCGGCGGTGCCCTGCGAGAGGGTGTACTGCTGGAACTCTCGCAAAAACTCCTCGATTAAAACGCCGCTTTGCGGCGTTTTTTCTTTCTGTTCACCTTGATTCCACATGCCTGATGCTCGATAGGTATCGTTTTTGATTATTAGTATAGAATAAAATAGATTGTATACATTATGTAAATGGTGTTAAGGTTTTTCCCGTTTTCGGTCAGAAAATGCCCGTAAGAAGGACTGGGGCCGAAAGCTTTTTCAGGCAAGGGAAGAAGGAAATCTTAACAATGAATCAAACACATAACCTGGCCCTCAAGGGGGCCTTTTCTGCCCGTAAAACACTGGCTGCCGCAGCAGTGGGCGCGGCCTTGATGCTGTCAGCACCTGCCATGGCGGTGGATGGTTCCAGTATCGTTAAGGGGCAGGTCGTCAGTGCTGAAGGTGCTGGCCTTGGTGGCGCCACCATTACTTTAAGGCACAAAACCAAAGGTTTGGTGTACACAGTGTCTACCAACGAGAAGGGTGAATACCTGCTGCGCAACGTGCCCGTGGGCGAATACGATATCGACATCCACAAAGATGGCTACAGCGATTCCAAAGAGTCCGGCGTGCGGGTTGAAGTAGGTCAGGCGCTGATCCTCGACGGCCAGCTGTATGGTGCAGGTGAGACTTCCATGGAGCGTCTGGCGGTAACCGGCAGCATGATCCGCCGGGTGGATATGGCGTCTTCCACTTCGGGTGTGACCTTCTCTCAGGAAGACTTAAACCAGATGCCGGTGAACTCGGGTTTTGAAAGCATTGCCCTGCTGGCTCCGGGTACCGCTGCACCCGGTGGTTCGTCGTTCCGTGGTGCTTCCAGCTTCGGCGGCGCATCGTCTGCCGAAAACGGCTATTACTTCAACGGGATGAACGTTACCAGCATCCGCACCGGTCTGGGGTCTATCAATCTGCCCTGGGAGGCCATCAGTCAGACCCAAGTGATGACAGGAGGTGTCAGCCCAGAATTCGGCGGTGCCATGGGTGGTATCGTCAACGCCGTGTCCAAGTCCGGTGACAATGAATTCAAGTTCGGCACCCAGATACGTTGGGAGCCGGACAGCCTGCGCGCCAATCACGACTCGATTTTCGACAGTGCCGGCAATATTTCCTCCAACACCATGCAGGATGGCTACGATTTCCGTGAGCTGCAATTGTGGGCCAGCGGCGCCATCATTCAGGATAAGTTGTTCTACTACGGTTTGTTCAACCCTCGCCGCGATGACAGCGACTGGGCCGGACAAACCACAGCAGGTCACAGAGAGCGTGAAGAAGACCGCTGGTTTGCCAAGCTTGACTGGTACATCTCGGAAGATCACTCCATTGGCCTGTCAGCCATGAGCAACGAGCGCACCTGGGATACAGGCACCTTCGCCTACGACTGGGAAACCAACGAGGTGGGCGACCAGATTGGTGAAAACGCTCCCGGCCGCGATGGCGGCAAGGTTTACAGCCTGAACTACAACGGTTACTTCACCGACAGCTTCTCGGTGTCGGCCGTGGTGGGGCGTACTTCAGAAAATATCGATAACGTGGTGGCCTCCTCCAATCCATCGGTATACGACTATCGCACCAGCACCACCCTCAGCCAGCACACCAACTCGTCAGTGTCTGAGCAGGAGTTTATCCGCGATCAGGCGCGTATCGACTTTAACTGGGATCTGGACAATCACTCACTGCAATTCGGTGTGGATTACACCCGGGTGCTGGTGGACTACACCTCGGCCCAGAACGGCATTGGCGATGCCCAGGGCTGGTGGGGCGTGAAGACCGCCGGTAACAACAGTGTGTCCGGCGCTGCGGCCGGCGAAGACTATATTGAGCGCCGCGTACGCACCCGCTACACCGACTCAGAAATCACTTCGCTGGCGTTTTATGCCAACGATTCCTGGCAGGTGACCGACCAGCTGGTGCTGAACCTTGGCTTGCGTTACAGCGGCTTTGAAAACACGGTTTCCGATGGTCGCGCCTATGTGTCCATCGACAACCAAATCGCCCCGCGTCTGCAGGCCATCTACGATCTGCACGGCGACGGCAGTGCCAAGGTGTACGCCACTTATGGCCGTTACTTCCAGCCGGTGTCGGCCAACATGAACATCACCCAGGGCTCGTCCTCCATCGAGTGGTTTGAGTATTTCGCGCTGGATCAGGTGGATGGCAGCGGTGCCCCTGTGCTCTTGCCTGATGGCTCCCCAAGCCGCGGCGATATGCTGCGTGACCGCTACTGGCGTCAGCGCGGTATCACTGAGCCGGGGCTGATTGCATCAAGCAGCCTCAAGCCCATGTACAGCGATGAGTTTACCCTCGGCTATCAGCAGGAGCTGTTCGATACCATGAGCGGCGGCGTGCGCTTTATTTACCGCGACCTTGGCCGCAGCGTGGAAGACACAGACGTGGGCCCAGTGCTGGCGAAGAAGCTGGCGGAGCTCGGCATTGCCGACAACGTGGGTCAGGGCTCTTACTACGTGCTCAATAACCCGGGTGAAGACATCACCATGTCCTACGACTTCGATGGTGATGGACAGGTGGATAATGTCACTCTTACTCAGGATGAGCTGCAACTGCCCGAAGCCAAGCGTAAGTATCTGGCGGTGGAGCTGACTCTGGATGGCCGTGTGAATGACGACCTGACTATCAACAGCTCTTACACCTGGTCACACAGCTACGGTAATACCGAAGGCCTTGTGAAGACCGACAACGATCAGGCCGATCCGGGTTGGACGACCTCCTACGACTATGCTGACCTGATGGACCACGGCTATGGTGACCTGCCAAACGATCACCGCCATGCGTTTAAGGTGAGCGGTGCTTACAACATCACCGACAGCCTGGTACTGGGTCTGGTGGCGCGCACTACCTCGGGCCGTCCGCAGAGCTACTTCTCCCAGCACCCTCAGGGTGTGGACAGCTGCGCCGCAGGCAGCCCATGGGAGGATTGTATCAGCCGCTACTACGACCATGTGTCGCACTACGATGAGAACGGCAACCCATCTCCCCGTGGCAGCGCGGGTAATCTGCCCTGGGTGACCAATGTGGATCTGTCGCTGACCTATAGTACCGAACTGTTTGGTGGTGATTTAATGCTTAAGGGCACTGTGTACAATCTGCTCAATGCTGACAGCGCCACCTCGGTGTGGGAAGAGCGTACCCGTTACGCCGATACTGCCTCGGGTCTGGAGCTGAACCCGGACTACGGCATGGTGACCGGTCGTCAGGAAGCCCGTTACATGTCGCTGATTGCCCGCTACGAGTTCTGATAACCCGCTACGAGTTTTGATTTCGGGACATGAAAAAGGCCGGCAATTGCCGGCCTTTTTGTGTTTGAAGCTTACTTCAGAATGTTCGCCAAATCTTTTTCCAGCGATTCGGTTGGGCGCTCGACGATACGGCCGATTTCCTCACCTTTTTGCAGCACGATAAAGGTGGGAATACGTTTGAACTCATACTTGGCGGCCAGGCCCTCAGGGTCGGCCTTGGCGCGGTCTACACCAATGTAAGTGACTTTGATATTGGGGTTGCCCACCTCTTCCATAATACGGATAAAGCGCGGGGTTTCGCGGTGGCAATCGGGGCACCAGGTGCCGATGATCACCACTATTTCGGTGGCTTCGGTTTCAGCCTTTATAGGGCCAAGTGCGGGGGTATCCACCTCGTAGGTTTTATAACCCTCGGTAAACTCGGGTAATTCAGTGACGAGGCGCTGGGCCTCAACGATGCCGGTCAGGATCACTTCCTGCTTCTCCTCGCTACAGGTGGCAAACACGCCACCGGATTTACTCTCGAAACCACAGCCTGAGTCCGCCAGCAGGGGCGCAGTAAAAAATAGGGCCGTGGTGGCCAATAAAGCTTTGATGTTATTGTGCATCATGTTTCCTCACAAGCGAAGGGGCAGCGACTGTAGCCACGTACTCTGGGGTTATCCAATCATGGCTGTAAGCCGAAAGAAAGCCTGATGGGCTCAGGCTTTGGACTGGATCACCTTTTGCGCTGAAAACAAAAAAGCCACCCCAGGGTGGCTTTTGGCTGCAGGCAGTATTACTTCTGCTCGTTAAGCCACTGGGCGGCACGCTTGGCAAAGTAAGTGAGAATGCCGTCGGCCCCGGCGCGCTTGAAGCACAGCAGGGACTCCATCACTATGGCTTTTTCCGCCAGCCAGCCGTTTTGAATGGCCGCCATGTGCATGGCGTACTCCCCACTGACCTGATAGGCAAAGGTGGGCACGGCCAATTCAGTTTTCACCCTGTGCACTATATCCAGATAGGGCATGCCGGGCTTGACCATCACCATGTCGGCACCTTCCTGGATGTCCAGTGCCACTTCATGGAGGGCCTCATCGCTGTTGGCCGGGTCCATCTGGTAGCTGTGTTTATTGCCACCCTTGAGGTTGCCGGCAGAGCCGACGGCGTCACGGAATGGGCCATAGTAGTTGGATGAATACTTGGCCGAGTAGGCCATGATTTGGGTATTCACGTGGCCAGCGGCTTCCAGCGCGTTACGGATAGCGCCGATACGGCCGTCCATCATGTCGGACGGAGCCACAATGTCGGCACCGGCCTCGGCATGGGACAGAGCCTGCTTCACCAGAATGTCGGTGGTGATGTCGTTAACGATATAGCCGGTGTCATCGATGATGCCGTCCTGACCGTGGGTGGTGAAGGGGTCCAGGGCCACGTCGGTCATCACACCCAGCTGGGGAAACTCACGCTTGAGGGCACGCACGGCGCGCTGCGCCAAACCATCGGGGTTATAGGCTTCTTCTGCCAGCAGGGTTTTCTTTTCCGCTGGGGTCACGGGGAAGAGGGCAATCAGTGGAATCCCCAGTTTGACCAGCTCTTCTGCTTCTTTGAGGAGCAGATCGATACTGTAGCGCTCGATGCCGGGCATGGAGGCCACTTGCTCGGTGCGGTGATTACCTTCGAGCACAAACATGGGATAAATCAGGTCGTTAACCGTCAGGGTATTTTCGGCCATCAGGCGACGGCTGAACTCGTGTTTGCGCATACGGCGCATTCTGCGTTGTGGGAAGGCACTGGTGATGATGTTCACTATCGTCTCCTGGGCTATGGATGGGGAACGGGTATGTCCTGAAAAAGGCCCACCCTGTTACGGCCGTCGTGTTTGGCCTGATAGAGCGCCTTGTCCGCCTGCTCAAGCAGCTGCAGCGGATGCTCGTCACTCTCAATAATATTGCTGCTGACACCAATGCTCACGGTCAGCGGGATCATAAATTGCTCCCACTTGATGGTGAGCTCTTCTACCGCTTCGCGGATATGTTCGGCGACGGCGACGGCTCCTTCAGCATCGGTGGATGGCAGTATGATAGCAAACTCCTCGCCCCCAAAACGTGACACGAGATCCGTTGGGCGCCTGAGTTGTGCACTCAGCGTATCGGCGATGGCTTTCAGGGTGTAGTCGCCGGCGAGGTGGCCATATTTGTCGTTGATATTCTTGAAATGATCTATGTCCAGCATCAGCAGAGCCATGGGGGTTTGCTGACGTCGGCTTATGCGTCCTTCGGCCTGCAAGCGCTTATTGAATGCAGCCCGGTTTTTCACGCCGGTGAGGCTGTCGATGGTGGTTTGTTCGGTGAGTTTTTGGTTCACCTCATTAAGCTCACGCAGGACAATTTCCAGCTCAAGGGTGCGTTCCTGCACCATCTCTTCCAGGCGCTCGTTGGATTCGGCCTCGACCTTGAGGGCTTCCTCTCGGGCTTCACGGATACGCTTGGCCTGCTCAAGGGCTTCCTGCTGTATGCGCTGTTTGGCTTTGCGCTCGTCACTGTAACGAATGGCCAGTACCAGCGACATGAACACAATTTCAAAGGTGACCCCCGCCATGGCCGGGCTGAGGGGTTCCATGGTGGTTTGGATGGCACCGAGGTAAATCAGGCTGGTGACAATAACGCTAGCCAGAAAGACTATCCAACCGACGAAGTAAAGGCGGGCGAGTTTTTGTCCCCGCAGGGCCTGCACCAGAGCGAAGGCGAGCAGTACCACGGCAATACCCAGCAGGGCGACCAGGTCGCAATACATCGCCAGGCTGTAGCTGATAAAGGGGGACAGCAGTGCCAGAAACAGACTGAAGGTGGCGCTGAAGCGACAAATGCGCAGCATACGAATATTCAGGTATTTAAGTTGCAATACCTTTTCGGCAAACATGAGCGCAAAACACATGACCAGCGGTAGCAGGAACGGGATAACCCAGGCTTGCATGGCTGGTAATTGTGGCCAAAGGTAGCGGAATGCCACCCCTTGCAAGGAGGCAACCAAGAGTGTCATGGACAACACATAAGCGGCGTAATAGCTGTAGCTGAAGGAGCCTGAGGCCAGTGCCACGAATAAACTGAACAGACCGATGGCTGCGAGGATGCCAAGCTGGAAACCCTGAACCAGATTACGGCTTTCGAGCATCTGGCTCAGATGACCGGGCGTCATCAGAGTCAAGGGCACATGGCTGCTACCTTCGGTATCGACCCGGAGCAGCAGGGTGTGATGCTCCCATGGCCGCAGCTGCAACGGGTAAAGGAACTGAGTACTCAGGAGCAGGCGTTCATCAAATGGCAAGCTGTCACCAAAATGGTGTTCAGTCATCAGGTTGCCATTGACCAGATGATAGAGTCGCAAGTTATCCAGCAGGGGGTTATTGATACTGAGCACCCGGCTGCCCGGATGGGTTCTGACATCAATATCTATCCTGAGCCAGCGATTCTGCGCCCCCATGCCATGGGTGCCCTGCTTGGGAAGTTGTTGCCAGCGTGGGTCATTCTGGGGTGGAAGTTCTCGGTAATCAATAAGTTCGCTGGCCTGAAACGCGCTTACCCAGGGGGTCAGTTCTATCACATCCCCCGACTCTTGCGTGTATACCAAAGCAGGGGCGCCGGCCTGCGCCAGCAGACTATATCCCAGTGCGAGTAACAGCAGCAGGAGTCTACCCATGGGCGCTGTCCAAGCCAAAGAATGTGAGGCTGTTGTGGTATACCTGCCGGGAAAAGTCGTCCGGCTCCTCCCCTCGAAGGCGGGCTATCTCGTTGGCGATATAGGGTAAATATTGCGGCAGGTTTTTACCTGATTTGGGCTTGGGCCGCATGGACCTTGGCAGCAGATAGGGGCTATCGGTCTCAATCAGCAGCCGTTCGATGGGAATATCTTTCACCAGTGCGGCCAATTCCTGACCGCGGCGCTCATCACAAACCCAGCCGGTAATACCCAGATGCAGTCCAAGGTCTATGTAGGCTTCCATCTGCGCGGCCGTGCCGGTAAAGCAGTGCAACAGGGCGCCACTGAGTTGGCTGCGATGCTCTCTCACAATGGCGATGAAGTCATCATGGGCATCGCGCTCGTGCATCAAAACAGGCTTTCCCAATTCACAGGCCAGTGCCAGTTGGGCGGCAAAGGCTTCACGCTGCTTGGGACGGGGAGAAAAGTCCCGGTTATAGTCGAGGCCACACTCACCCACGGCGACTATGGCACTCTCACCGCACAGACGGCGCTGCAGTCCCGTGCTGTGCTGATGCCAGCTCGAGGCATGATGGGGGTGCACCCCGGCAGTGCCATAAAGCTTGCCGGGGAAACGCTGGCAGGCGCCCAGAACCGCCTCGCTCTCTTCGAGGCTGCTGCCAATAACAATCAACGGCGACACACCGGCAGCATCGGCGCCGGCGATTACGGCCTCAATGTCGGATTCGAGGGCACTGCCAATCAGGTTAACGGCAATGTCCAGATAACGGGGCATATTCACTTAAGATAATGAAATAGTTACTTAAGGCGTTTTACCCTGATGGTGGTATTGCGGCTTTCGAGGCCCAGATAGAATGCGCCCAGTGCACCTTTTTCAATGTAAACACTCTCACCGCTTTTCAGCTTGAACTTGCGGCCGTCGGTTTGTTTCCACACCTGGCCATTGGTAAAGCTTATCTTGAGGTTGTTATAGGCGTCTGTGTCCACCGCAGAAATCACCAGTTCAATACGCTCAGGCTCCGCTTCGGTCTTTTTTACCTTACCGAAACTCTCTTCTACGGTTGGCGCGGCTTGAGATACAGGGGCAACTGGTGCGGCGCTCACAGTCGCGGGGACCACAGGTGCAGGAGCTGCAACAGCCGCAACCGGTGCTGCGACCTGGGGCTGGGCAACCGTCACCGCTGGCACCTTGGCCACACTTTCAGCCAGTTTGTCGTAACAGATAAGACGGTCGAGTTTATCCTGAACCGCAGCACACTGGGCCAGACCTTGTTCAACAGAAGCGGATGCAGAGAGAGAAGTCAGGCCGAGGGCCAATAGCCATAAGCTGCGCATAAGTTGTCCTTGTATTTCTACCTTGGCATTAATAACAAAATCGGCCCAACCCAGACGGGACAGGCCGATAAAACAGGGTCACATGCCACTGGTGTCAGTCGGCGTGTGTTTGTTCTTCTTGTTCGTCTTCGCTCTTTTTACTGTAAAAGCGGGCAGCAAGCAATCCGCCTTCAAACAGCAACAGCATGGGAACAGCCAACATGGTTTGTGAAATCACGTCCGGAGGTGTCAGCAACATCCCAATAATAAAGGCCGAAACCACGATATAGGGGCGTTTGGCCTTGAGGTCTTCGACACTGGTCACCCCTGCCCAGCACAGCAGTACCACGGCGATGGGGATCTCAAAGGACAGGCCAAAGGCAAAAAAGAGTTTCAGAATAAAATTCAGGTAACTGCTGATGTCGGTTGCCACCGTCACCCCTTCGGGCGCCACGCTGGTGAAGAAGCCGAATACCACGGGGAATACCACGAAGTAGGCAAAGGCAATCCCCATATAAAACAGTAAAGTACTGCTCACGAGCAGGGGGACCACCAGGCGTTTTTCATGCTTGTAGAGCCCCGGTGCCACAAAAGACCAGATTTGATACAGCACATAGGGCACGGCGATGAAAAATGACAGCACCATAGTCAGCTTGAAGGGCGCGAAGAAGGGCGCTGCCACGTCGGTGGCAATCATGCTGGAGCTTTCTGGCAATGCCTGCATCAGGGGGATGGCCATATAGTGGTAAATATCGTTGGCCCAGTAGACCAAACAGATAAATACCAGCAAGACACCGGCAATACACTTGAGCAGTATGGTGCGCAGCTCAAGCAGGTGGCTGATCAGAGGTTGTTGATGTGACGACATGAATTACCCGTTGGCTTTAGGGGGCTCGACGCCTGGATCTTTGGTCGTTTCGGTCGCTGCCGGTTTTTCCGGGGCTGGCTCGCTGACCTGATATGGGCGGTTAACCTCCTGTGCGGCCTGCTTGAGCTGGTCAATGGATTCCTGCAGCTCTGGCGACAGATTGGAAAGCCCCTTGCTTTCGGCCTTTTTCAGATCGGCATGTAACTGCTCAATCTTCAATTCCTGTTCCAGTTCGTCTTTGACCGAGTTGGCCATGCGTTTCATGGCCCGTATCCAGCCGGACACGGTACGCACTGCAACAGGTAATCTCTCCGGCCCAAGCACCACCAAACCTATGATGGCGATGAGCAGAAGCTCCATAAAGCCGATACCGTCAAACATAAGGAATTACGCCTGTTCTTTTTTGTCGGCCTCAGGCTTCTTTTCAGTTGCCTGTTGTGTGGTTTGAGCAGCGGCTTCTTTGTCTTCCAATGCCTTTTTTTCTTCATCAGACATGGCGTTTTTGAATCCCTTGATAGCGCCACCGAGGTCGCCACCCAGAGAACGCAACTTCTTGGTGCCAAACAGCAAAACCACGATAAGTGCGATGATGAGCAATTGCCAAATACTGATACCACCCATGAAGAATTCCTCTCTACAAAATTAAGTGATTCTATTATGAACCTGTGATTATTTAGTGCTAGCTAAAATTTGCGATTCTTTGGTCTGGATCGCCATCCGGCTCCCCAAACCAATGCGCCGGAACCAAGACAAGCAGATGCGAGCCACAGTGTATCTGTTTGGGCAAACAAAATAGTGCCACAGATCAACAAAACAGCAGAGGTGATAAGCAGGAAGTTACTCTTGTGCGCCTTTTGCTGATACTTGAGATACCTGTCGAGCATCTGTTGCTGACTGCCCAGAAGCTTGCGGCCAAGCTTGAGATTGTCATAAATAAGCTCTGGAAACTCCGGGAGTTTATCAGACCAGAAGGGCAAATTTGTTTGCACTTTTTTGAATATCGCTTTGGGCCCGACCTGTTCTGCCATCCAGCGCTCCAAAAATGGCTTGGCGGTTTGCCACAAATCCAGCTGGGGATAGAGCTGACGCCCAAGACCTTCGATATACAGCAGGGTTTTTTCCAGCAGCACCAGTTGCGGTTGCACTACGATATCGAAGCGCCGGGCGGTGCGAAACAGCTCCAGCAGCACATGGCCAAAGGAGATTTCATTCAGTGGCTTGTTGAACATGGGCTCGCACACCAGCTTAACGGCCTGCTCGAACGCCAGGATGTCGGTATCCGCCGATACCCAACCTGACTCCACATACAACTGGGCGATACGGTGATAATCCCGATTGAAAAATGCGAGGAAGTTTTCCGCCAGATAGCGTTTATCTTCTTCGTTCAGGCTGCCCATGATGCCGCAGTCTAGCCCAATGTAGAAGGGGTTTTCCGGGTGCTCACGGCTGATAAAAATGTTGCCGGGGTGCATGTCGGCATGGAAAAAGTTATCGCGGAACACCTGGGTGAAAAAGAGCTCCACGCCACGTTCGGCCAGTAATTTCAGGTTGGTACCCTGGGCGTTGAGCGCCTCTATGTCGGACACGGGGATGCCGTCGATGCGTTCCATCACCATCAATCTGGGGTGACACAGCTCTTCATACACATAGGGAATGTAGAGTGCGTCCGAGTCGAGAAAATTGTTTCTCAGCTTGGTGGCGTTGAGGGCCTCAAGCTTGAGGTTCAGCTCGCCCAGAATGGTGTTTTGGTAGTCTTCCACCACTTCCACCGGTCGCAGGCGATTGCCTTCACCCAGTAAGCGATTGACCCAGGTGGCCACCTGTAACATCAACTCCAAATCGGCCTTGATGTTGGCCTCTACATTGGGGCGCAGCACCTTGAGCACGACCTGCTGGCCGTTGGACTTGAGGGTGGCTGTATGCACCTGAGAAATAGACGCAGACGCCAGCGGGGTGTCATCGAAGTCATCGAACAGGCTATCGATGGGAGCCTTAAGTTCGGCCTCGATGGCCTCGCGCGCCAGCGCAGAATCAAAGGCCGGCACCCTGTCTTGCAACATGGACAGCTCTTGCGCCCATTCGTCGCTCAGCAGGTCGCGGCGGGTGGAGAGCATCTGGCCAAACTTGATGTATACGGGGCCGAGTTCCTGCATGGCGAGTTTGAGTCGTTCACCACCGCACTTGTCTTTGTGGCGATTGCGTACCCAGAACAGGCACAGGCGCAGCAGTTTGAAATACCCGGGAAGCAGGGTGGGAGGCAGTACGTCATCCAGGCCATAGTGGAGCAGTGTGCGAATCACCTGGTATCCACGGCGAAGACTGGCGAAGGTCATGGTGTGAGGCGGTCCCTTAACTGATTGACTCTGTGTTCCATGGCGTCGACCGCCTGAACCAGGGTGTCAATGTTGTCCTTGAGATGAATAAAATCAATGCGATGTGGCGCGAGTTTGTACTCTTCAGTAGAAAGCTGGGCCAAATGGCTGAGGGTCTTTTGGCCAACCCGCTGCAGCTCCTGCCCCAGTTTGCGGCTACCCGACTGCACCATGTGAGCAGGACCGTCGCCGATATAGCGTGAAAGGGGCTCGCCCATATCAAACTGTTGCTCTTTGAGCAGGCGGCTGAAACCCTGAAGAACATTTAAATCACCATCGATATCAAGGCGATCGCTCTTGATAAGCAGGCTCAGGCTTTCACCCTGGCTCAGGGCATAGAGCGCCGATACCGAGGCTTTAACGGACACATCAGCCTCAGCCTCGTCCCGGCTGAGCACGGTAACTGTGTCATCGAAAATCAGGTGCAGGGGGAAGGGCAGTTCAGCCAGGGTTATGGCGATACGTTTGCCATAGAGGCCGTACTGTCTGGGGCTGACACCGGTTTGCGCCAATAATTTTTCAAAGCCGAGTTCCACGGCGCCGCAAAGGATAAGTGCCAGCTCCCGCTTTAACATCAGAACTTGTAACCCCGGTGCAGTGCAACAACGCCGTCGGTCATGTTGATGTAGTCTACCTGCTCCAGGCCAGCGTCCTGCATCATGCCCTTGAGGGTATCCTGATCCGGGTGCATCCGGATGGATTCAGCCAGATACTCATAGCTGCCGGCATCCTGGGCAATAAACTCGCCCATTTTGGGCAGAATTTTGAAGCTGTAGAGGTCGTACAGTTTACGCATCACTTCGTGCTGCGGCTTGGAAAATTCCAGTACCAGCAGTTTGCCACCGGGCTTGAGCACCCGTTGCATGGAGCGCAGGGCCGCGTCCTTGTCAGTCACGTTACGCAGACCAAAGGCGATGGTGATGATGTCGAAATGATTGTCTGGAAACGGCAGCGCCTCGGCGTTGGCTTGCACATAGCTGACGTTACCCACCACACCCAGATCTCTGAGTTTGGCGCGGCCCACTTTCAGCATGGAGTCGTTGATGTCGGCCAGAACCACTTCGCCGCGATCGCCTACCAAACGGGAAAACTTGGCGGTCAGATCGCCAGTACCCCCGGCCAGATCCAGTACCTTCATGCCGGGGCGAGCGCCCGCGGTCTCGATGGTGAATCGCTTCCACAGGCGATGGATCCCGAAAGACATCACGTCGTTCATGATGTCGTACTTGGCTGCAACCGAGTGAAATACACCGGCAACCAGATCCGCCTTTTTATCGGCTTCGACTGTCTTGAAACCAAAGTGAGTACTATTTGATGTGCCGTCGGACATCTGCTCTTTCCTATTGTTTCCCAAACTGTTAAACGCGAGTGTACGCCAAAGCAGCAGGTTAGCTGAATCCTTGAGCCACCAGCTTTGTGATCCAGTGCCTATCCAGTGACCCACTGGATGTCAAGCTTGTGAGCCCGGTAGGGTTTTGACATACGCGTAATGACTGCGCATTAGACCACAATATGCGAATTTAATGAATAGGCTGAAACCGTCTCGCCGATGGGGCCCTTTCAAGCCCCCAGTGCCAGGTGACGGCCGCGGATATAGGCGTAAACCAGCTCAGTGAGGCTCTGTCCCGTTTCACGCAAACCCGCGTCTTCACCGCTATCGTGGCAGGAGGGAGCAGCCTCGGCGAGGTGCAAATAGGCGCAATCGCAGTGGCGTGCGATATGGCTGATGTACCTGGCGGCGTCCAGCAGGGGGACCCCGGCGGCGGTCATGGCGCTCGATGGCATATTGGCGATGGCATCCAGGTCCAGCTCCAGTGCCACCGGCAAACCAGTTGCCCGCAGGGTTTTGCCGATGTGTTTCAGGGCGTCATCGAGACTCAACTCGCCGCGCACCCATATTTGTTGCAGCGTATGCCAACTGCCACCGAAGGCGGCCAGTTGCTCGAGATTGGCTTCGCTGTTTTTCAGTTCATGCAGACCCAGCACATGGTAGAAGTCCAGCGCACCGCTGGCGGCGGCATAACTGAAGCCGTTGCCGCTGTGGCGACCCTCCCGCAGTCGGAAGTCGGAGTGAGGATCGAGGTTCACTGCGGCCGCCGGGCGGCCGAAGGCGTTTTTCACCGACATCAGCAAACCGAAGGCATTGTTGTGGCCACCGCCTATGACTATGGGTTCGAGCCCTGCTTCCATAATGGCACTGGCCACTTCGATAACCCGTTCATCCATGGCGGCAACGGCGGCTCTGAGGGCGTCCACATCGGCATCTTCCCCCGGCAGGAGGTCGCCAAAGTCCAATTGCCCCAGCAGCAGGCAGTCATCACCCCGGTAAAAACGGTTCGATTGCAGGTTAACCAAGTACTTGAGCATGGCCTCAAAGGCATTGGTCGCGCCGCCTCGGCCAAGGTTGGCGCGGGGGCCTGCATCTTCTCCCACACCCAGCAGAACAAATCGGGCGCCCTGGGCTTTGGCGGACTCAAGGATGGCGACAAGGGTTGGTCCTTCGGGCAACAAAAAGTGGTTACCCAGGCGGGTTTCGCCGGGGCGCTTCCCGAGGATGGGGGTCATGTCTTTGGCAGAAAAAATGATAAGGTGCTGCATAGGGGGTACATTCGTTGGCTTGTTTGCAGGTTATTGTGGCAAAGGGCGCGAAAAAGGCAACGGTGAAAGCGGCTGCCGGGTTGAGCTCCTTTGGATGCCTGGGGTTAAGGCATGAAAAAGCCGACCACTGGCCGGCTTATTGCTGGATCAGAAGAGCTGTGGATTACTCTATATCCAGCGGCTCCGGAGAGAGAATAATGCCCGTGCTGTCGGCATAAATATGGTCGCCGGGCAGGAAGGAGACGCCGCCGAAATTGCATGGCACATCGAGTTCGCCAATACCATTGTTGTCGGCTCCCACAGGAATGGATGCCAGCGCCTGAATTCCTATATCCAGCTCTTCCAGGGCATCCACATCGCGCACGCTGCCATAGACGATAATGCCTTCCCAGCCATTGTTGACACCGATTTCTGCCACTGCGGCATCAATCAGGGCACGGCGCAGTGAGCCCCCGCCATCGACCAGTAAGACTCGTCCTTCACCGTCTTCGGCCAGCACATCGGCAATTAGCCCATTGTCTTCGAAACACTTGACTGTGCTGATGGCGCCACCGAATGAGCTAACACCACCGTAATTACTGAACATGGGCTCTACCACATCCACGACGTCCAGAAACATGTCACATAATTCTGAGGTGTTGTATTCCATAGTCATCTCCTGTTTCGGCCCAAATCAGGCTGTTAGGCAGCTCTACACTGAACTTAGGCCAGTATATAAGGGAATCTTGAAAAGAAAAGTGTTATCAATCACGGTATTGGCGAGCCTGGCCCTACAGCTGGCAATGTAGTTTAATTTCATCACTTCTAAACTTAATAGCGCAGAATTTTGACTTCTGTCATCATATAACGGTTTTTTATTACAGCTCTGTGGTGGCTTTTGTTACTATAGTCGCCAGTCCCATTCCAGTTTCAATTAACAAATCGCTTTAGGGGCACGGACCCCCCAGTAAGCTCAGGGAAGGCAGAGGGCCTTATATCGAGGTGCCTTTATGGAAGCTTTGAACATGACAGAAGTCGTTGGCTATATGGCCTCGGTGATGGTCGCTATCTCGCTGATGATGAAAGATATTATCTGGCTCAGATGGCTGAACTTCGTCGGCTGCAGCCTGTTTGTTGCCTACGGTGTTGCCATCACGGCCTGGCCAGTGGCGGGCATGAATGCTTTCGTTGCCTGTATCAACATTTACCATCTCTTCAAGATCTACCGCGCCAAGACGCAAAAGCCCGTTGTAGCCTGAGTTTCGCCCCGGCGAATGTCATAAAAGTGTCGGGTGGGTGTCACCTGCCCGTCACGCATCCCAGCTAGCATTCGAGACATCCTGGATAAATCCTGTGGAGGCCGGATGCTGGCACGCCTTGCCGAGTTTGACAGACGCAGTTATCTCCTCATCGTCGAGCGTGCCCGTGTGCACGGGTTGAACAGACCGGCCATGCTGGTCTCAGCTTCCGGCGATGGTCCCCTCTATCTCTACCTTTGTGTGGCCCTGATGCTGTTCGACAGCCGGGGAGAAGAGCTGTTTCGGCTGACGTTGGTTGCGTTTTTGCTGGAACTGCCCCTGTATTTGCTGCTGAAAAACAGTATCCGCCGTACCCGCCCATGCCACAGTGCCATAGGTCTGGGTTGCAGTTTTGAACCCTCGGATAAATTCAGTCTGCCGTCCGGTCACACGGCCGCCGCCTTCGTGATGGCCGGTGCCGTCGGCACTATCTATCCCGTTGCCATATTGCCCCTGTATCTCTGGGCGTGCCTGATTGGCCTGTCCCGGGTGGTGCTGGGGGTGCATTACCCTATGGATATTCTGGCCGGGGCAGCCCTTGGCAGCCTGTCTGTGGTCTGGGTCAACGAATTCATTTGATAAGGATGTCATTGAAATCATGAAAATACTGTACGGAGTGCAGGGGACGGGTAATGGCCACTTGAGCCGGGCGAGGGTGATGGCCAAAGCCCTTGCCGAGCGCGGCGCCGAGGTTGATTACCTGTTCAGTGGCAGACCCCAATCGCAGTTTTTTGATATGGACATCTTCGGTGACTACCGAGTTGCCACCGGGCTGACCTTTATCAGCAAGGCGGGACGCATCAGCTCGGTGGAGACGGTGCGCCATAATCTCAGTTGCCGCTGGTGGCAGGACATGCGCGGCCTGGATCTCTCATCTTACGATCTGGTGCTCAACGATTTTGAGCCCGTGAGCGCCTGGGCAGCCCGGCGGCAAAAGGTGCCCTGTATTGGCATCAGCCATCAGGCGGCGCTGCGCTTTGATGTACCCAAGGTGGGCAACACCTGGTTTAACGAACGATTACTGCAATACTTTGCCCCCGTGGATGTGGCGCTTGGTTGTCACTGGCATCATTTCGGTTTCCCGCTGCTGCCACCCTTTGTGGATGTGGGTGAAGTCAGTGAAGAGCATGGTCACGATATCCTGGTCTACCTGCCCTTTGAGGCTGCCGACGACATCATTGATTTTCTGCGTCCCTTCGAAAACTATCGGTTTTTGGTGTACCACGCCCAGTCGCCCAATGGCCCTGTGCCCGAGCATATTCAATGGCATGGCTTCTGCCGCGAGGGATTTCGCCGTCATCTGGCTGAGGCCGGTGGTGTGGTGGCCAATGCGGGGTTTGAGCTTGCCAGCGAGGCACTGACGCTGGGGAAAAAACTCTTGGTAAAGCCACTGCTTGGACAGTTTGAGCAGCTCTCCAACGTGGCGGCATTGCAATTGTTGGGAGCGGCCCAAACCATGATGCACCTGAGTCGCGATGTTATGCGCTCCTGGCTTAAGTCAGCCAGCCCTGAGCCGGTGCGTTATCCCGCCGTGGGCGACGCCCTGGTGCAATGGGTTGAGCAGGGAGAATGGCACAGGGGCGATGTACTCAGTGAGCAGCTGTGGTCACAGGTGCGCCTGCCCGACACCTGGCGCTGAGAGTGCATCAACAAAATGAATGTCACGCTGCCAGGGCTGGAATGCGTCACATGCAATGAGTTGCAGGTGCAGGGACTTATTGATGGCGATCCCTTGAATTTCAAGCTCTGTCAGTGCCTGCCGCAGGCGCGCCGTGGCCTCTTCGCGGGTGACGCCGTGGCAGATGAGTTTGCCAATCAGCGAGTCGTAAAAGGCAGGTACCATTGCCCCGGGGAAGAGATAGGAGTCCCACCGAACCCCTGGGCCGCCTGGCACCCTGAGCTGGGTTATTACCCCAGGTGAAGGCAACTGGCTTTGGGGGGCTTCGGCATTGATGCGACACTCGATTGCATGACCCTGTACCTGAGGCCTTGGTGGCAGAGGGTGTCCCAGGGCCACTTTCAGCTGCCAGGCAATGAGATCCAGCCCGGTCACCATCTCGGTGACTGTGTGCTCAACCTGAATACGGGTGTTCATTTCGATAAAGAAAAAGGCGCCGTCCTGATAGAGAAACTCAAAGGTGCCCACTCCTCGGTACCCGAGACGCCGACAGGCGGCCTCACAGATATCGGCCATCTCCCGTATTTTCTCTCGGGCAATTCCGAGTGCCGGCGCCTCTTCAATCAGCTTTTGATGACGGCGCTGGGCGGAGCAGTCCCGCTCACCGAGACACAGCGCAGCTTCGCCATCGGCCAGCATCTGAAACTCGATATGGCGTGGATGCGTGAGGAATTTCTCCAGATAGACGGTGTTGTCGCCAAAGGCCGCCAGGGCTTCGCTGCGGGTAAGGGCAATGGCTGATGCCAGCTCGTCTGCCGAGTCGACCCGGCGCATCCCCCGGCCACCTCCGCCGGCACTGGCCTTGATAAGCACCGGATAACCTATGTCGGTGGCGAGGGCCTCAACAGCGTTCATGTCATCATTCAGCGCCCCATCTGAGCCCGGCAGCGTAGGAATGCCCACGGCCTTGATGGATTTGATGGCGCTGACCTTATCGCCCATGGTGGCTATGGTATCGGCATCAGGCCCCAGAAACACCAGGCCCGCCTCTGTCACTGCCCGGGCAAACCCGGCCCGCTCGGCCAAAAAGCCATAACCCGGGTGTATGGCATCGGCGGCCGTGAGTTTGGCGGCTTCCAATATGGCATTGATATTGAGGTAGCTGTCTTTGGCCGCCGCTGGGCCTATGCACAGGCAGTGGGTTGCCAGCAGGGTGTGCAGCGCGCCCTTGTCGGCGCTGGAATAGATGGCAACGGTTTCCAGCCCCAGTTGATGGCAGGCGCGGATAATGCGTACCGCGATTTCACCGCGATTGGCCACCAGTACCCGTTTAAAGCGGGCCTCAGTCGGCATCACCAATCACAAACAGGGGTTGGTCAAACTCCACAGCGGTGCCGTTTTCTACCAGAATCGCTTTCACTGTCCCGGCGCGGTCGGCGGCTATTTGGTTCATCATTTTCATGGCTTCAATCACCGCGAGGGTATCGCCCACGGCCACCTCTGTGCCCAGCTCCACAAAAGGACGGGCTTCGGGGCTGGGAGCGCGGTAAAAGGTGCCCACCATGGGGGAGAGCACTCTGTGGCCTGCTTCATGGGCCTGAACGCTGCTGGTTGCCTTGGGGCTGATCTCAGTGATTACCGTCTGCGGTGGCAGATTGCCATGGCGGATGATGCGCACCGACTCTTCGCCTTCTTTCACTTCCAGCTCATTGATGCCGGACTCCTGTACCAGCTCGATCAGCTTTTTGATTTTTCGCAGATCCATCGCCATCAGTTGCTCCCTTTCAACCGCTCCGCTGCCGCTTCGAGTGCCAGCGAGTAGCCTTTGGGACCCAGACCCAGGATCACGCCAACGGCCTTATCGGAAAAATACGAATGATGACGGAAGGGCTCGCGGGCATGGACGTTGGACAGGTGCACTTCAATAAAGGGCAGGGCAACCCCCAGCAGGGCATCCCGCAGTGCCACACTGGTGTGGGTAAAGGCGGCGGGATTAATAATCACAAAATCTGCATCTGTGTTATGGATGGCGTCAATCAGCACATGCTCTGCATTGGACTGAATATGCTCGAGTGTTACGCCCAGGGCGACTGCCTGTGATTCCAATCCGGCGACGATTTGCGCCAGGGTTTGGCTGCCATACACACCCGGCTCGCGCCTTCCCAATAAATTCAGATTGGGGCCGTTTATCAGCAATACCTTGGGAGCAGTTTGGTTGGCAGTCATGGGCATCCTTTTTGTCAGTTATCGACATGTTGAACTCAATAAGGCCCAATATCGCCAAACTTGCCTGCATTTTCAATGCAATTAATCTTAAGCAGGCAGGAAAGGGTTTCTCAGTAGCTGACCTTGCCGCGCATGGCCTTGGTGGAAGCCCGCTGCTTCTTGGTATCGACCCGGCGCTTTTGGCTGGCGCGGGTGGCCTTGGTGGGAATACGCTTTTTCTGTACCTGATTGACCGATTGCACCAGGGCAATAAATTGTGCCAGCGCGGTCTCGCGGTTGGCCTCCTGGCTGCGACTCTCCTGACACTTGATAATGATTTTGCCGCTTTGGGTGATGCGATGGTCGCTCCTGGCCAGCAGTTTTTCTTTATAAAACTCCGGCAATGACGAGGCGCGGATATCGAAGATTAGCTGGGCGCAGGTGGAGACTTTGTTCACGTTCTGGCCACCGGCCCCACTGGAACGGATGAACTGCCATTCGATTTCCTGGTCCTGAAGTTGAACGCGCTGTGAGATTGTGATCATGGCCTAAGTTTTGGCTTAATGTGAGCGGAAAGAATTTGTTATTATCGGCAACCTCGGCACATGGCCGAGCCTGCTCCAGGGAGAACCTCTATGTTATGCCAGATCCCCGAGATTGCTAAGGGCGTAATCAGTCTTTTTGCCAGTGGCCGCATCACGGCCCAGGATTATCGCACTCACTTGCAACCGGCCATCAAGAGCTATCGGGAGGATTGGGGTCAGGTCTGTTTGTATATTGAGGCCGACGTGCTGCTGGAAGGCTGGGAGCAAGCTTCCCTGTCCGGCGCCGGTGAGGT
Organism: Shewanella amazonensis SB2B; assembly: GCF_000015245.1. NCBI lineage: Bacteria > Pseudomonadati > Pseudomonadota > Gammaproteobacteria > Alteromonadales > Shewanellaceae > Shewanella > Shewanella amazonensis. The sequence goes on along the minus strand of NC_008700.1, from coordinate 3,785,986 downwards.
ACAGTTACCCCCGTTCGATGCCTTGGTGTTTGTGGGCGGTCCCGATTGGGTAGGCAATGCCATTCGACTGCTGGGTCCTTTTGTGGCCGGTGAAATCGCCTGGTTTCCCCTGCAGGATAAGGCGAAGGCCATTGCCTGGATCCAAAAGCGATCGCTAATCAAGGCATGAAAAATCAATATATTACAAGGAAGCGCTACAATGAATAAGCTGACACTGGCCAAGATCGCCGCCGCTCTGACTCTGGTTGCCGGCCTCGCCGCCTGTGCCCCTGAAGTGGGCAGCGAAGCCTGGTGTAAAAAGATGGAAGACAAGCCAAAGGGCGACTGGACTGCCAACGAGGCATCTGATTACGCCAAACACTGCGTCTTCAGGTAAGCATGTCAGTAACCGGGGGAACTGTCTCAGGTTTCCCCGGTCTTAATGTGTGTCTCGTGTTTTGTCACCTCTCCCCAAGCCGAGGATTGATTTGATTCGTTTTTCCCTCAACACTCTGCACAGACTGAGCCTGATGCTGCTGGCCGTGGTGGTACTGCAATTTGCAGGTGCCAACCTGGGCGCGCACCAGTTGCACAGTGGCAATGTGAGTGAGGAAGAATTGAATCACAGCCACCTGACCTTTATGGCCGAGGTGACCACCATAGGTGAGTGTATTGAATGCACTTGCCCACCGGAAATCGTCGCCAGCGACACTCATCAACACGACAAGGTTGAAAAAACCGAGCTGAAACAGCTGGATCTTTGTCTTGATTGCCATTGCCATGGCGGTCATCCAAGCCTGGTGGCAGGCCTGGCTAATCTCGATTATCACCCCCTTACCAACCAGGTTCAGGGTCATGAGTCTGACTACCTCTCGGTAGTGGGCCGTCCCGACTACCGCCCCCCTATTGCCTGAGCCTGAGATTCTCAGGAAAGAAGTCTGCTTTAAGCCTGGCTGAGCGATTTTGCGCGGCTTTGTGTTGCCTGCAGGCGGCCTTGCCCCTCGCCGACCATGTGCCCGTTGTGCTGTCGCCGTGAAGCTTGTTCACGCTTTGGTGAAGGCTCAAGCCGGGCAAGCTCCCGCACCCGCCAAAGCGCAAAAAGGTCCTCTTCTTTCCCCATGACGTAACCGCCTTGTTGGCGGGTTAACCGACTTTGTCACTTTTTATTCAGGACTCTGTATGCAACAGACCTTACTTGCAGCCGCCTTGGTGGCCGAGCCTGGCGCCACTTCGCCCGTCGGCGCGTCGCTCTTTAATGAACTCAAGCTGACCTTGACCACCGATACCGGGAAAGCCTCCGGCACCGGGACATTGGAGGTGCGGCCATGAAATCCATTTTTTTCAGTCAATCAATTATCAGCGGAGCAAACGCCATGTCTGCAATGAATACGAAAGCCTCTTTATCTGCACTGGCGTTTCTGGTTGCTCTCGCTTTTGCGTTACCCCAGTCAAAGCCTGTCTGGGCAAGTGAGGGCCATGGTCACGGCGCGGCCGAAAGCGCCGCTGAAACCGCAGATGCCCATGATGAAGACAAGGCGCTGAGACTCAGCCAAACCCAGCGCGAACTCGCCGGCATCCGGGTCGAAACCCTGTCGTCCAGTGGTTTTGATTTAAGCGCCGTAGCCACCGCCAGCCTTGTGGTGGACCGTGACCGCACCATTACCCTGGCGCCGCAACTTGAGGTGCGCGTGCTGGAGCGCCATGTGGTACCCGGTGAGGAAGTAAAGCAAGGTGAGCCCTTACTGACCCTCGGCGGGGCGGCCATAGCACAGGCGCAGGCCGACTATATCAATGCCGCGACCGAGTGGAGCCGCATCAGTCGCATGGGCGAAAGTGCCGTGAGCCAATCCAGCAGGCTGCAGGCGCGGGTGGACTACGAGCTTAAGCGCGCCATCCTCGAGTCTATCAAAATGACACCCAAGCAAATCAAAGCCCTGGAAGCGGCGCCGGATAGCATCGGCAGCTTCAAGTTACTGGCGCCCATCAATGGCAGGGTGCAGCAGGACGTGGCCAGTCGTGGTCAGGTATTGGCGGCAGGCTCGCCGCTGATGCAGCTTACCGACGAATCCTATTTGTGGGTCGAAGCCGAGCTGACGCCGGCGCAGTCCCGTGGTCTTGCCATGGGCAGCTATGCCCGGGTGAGCGTATCGGGTAGGTGGCTTAAGGCGAAGGTGATTGGCCGCTCCCACGAGCTTAACCCCATCACCCGTACCGAGCAGGTGCTGCTGTCGATGGCCAATCCTGGCCACGAAGTACATGCAGGGGAGTTTGCCGAACTTTTGCTGCCTCAGAATTCCCGTCAGGGAATAGTACTGCCGGACGCGGCTCTGAGTCGCAGCGGCGATGGAGACTGGCAGGTGTTTGTGGAAGACGCCGACGGTTTTGAGGCGCTGGAGGTGGAAATCGAGGCCCGTGCCCGTGGGTTGAATCTGGTTAAGGGGTTGGAGCCGGGTCAGAGGGTCGTGATGTCTGGCGCCTTCTTCCTGGCCTCCGAGCTGGCCAAGTCTGGTTTTGATATCCACAACCACTGATAAGAGGGCAAGCCATGCTACAGAAACTCATAGAGCAGGCGGTGCGAAGCCGCCTGATAGTGCTGATTTTTCTTATCGGGGCCATGGCGGCTGCCGCCGTGATGTTGCCGAAGTTGAATCTGGATGCCTTTCCCGATGTGACCAACGTGCAGGTGCAGGTGAATACCGCCGCCGAGGGCCTTGCCGCCGAAGAGGTGGAGAAGCTCATCAGCTACCCGGTGGAGTCGGCCATGTATGCGCTGCCTTCTGTGACCGAAGTACGCTCTTTGTCGCGCACCGGGCTTTCCATTGTGACCGTGGTGTTTGAAGAAGGCACCGACATCTACTTCGCCCGTCAGCAGGTGTTTGAGCAGTTGCAGGCGGCCAGAGAGGCTATCCCGGATGGAGTGGGTGTGCCGGAAATCGGCCCCAACACCTCTGGCCTCGGGCAGGTGTACCAGTACATTCTGCGGGCAGCGCCCGAGTCTGGCATAGCGCCTGACGAGCTTCGCAGCCTCAACGACTATCTGGTGAAGCTCATCATGATGCCGGTGGGCGGCGTGACCGATGTGCTCTCGTTCGGTGGTGAGGTGCGTCAGTATCAGGTGCAGGTCGACCCGGCCAAGCTGCTCTCTTATGGCCTCAAACTGGACGATGTGACCAGGGCGCTGGAGGGCAATAACCGCAACGCCGGTGGCTGGTTTATGGCCAAGGGCCAGGAGCAACTGGTGGTGCGTGGTTATGGCCTCTTGCCTGCCGGTGAAGCGGGGCTCGATGCCATTGCGCAAATTCCGCTGACCGAATGGCAAGGCACGCCGGTGCGGATTATGGATGTGGCTCAGGTTGCCTTTGGCAGTGAAATCCGCGTTGGTGCCGTGACCATGACCCGCCGTGATGAAGCCGGTAGTCCGCAGGTGCTGGGTGAAGTGGTGGCTGGGGTGATTTTGAAGCGCATGGGCGCCAACACCAAGGCGACCATCGATGACATCAACAGCCGCACCGCCCTTATTCAGCAGGCATTGCCGGATGGGGTGACCTTCGAGGTGTTCTACGACCAGTCGGATTTGGTCACCAAGGCGGTGACTACGGTGCGCGACGCCCTGTTGCTGGCCTTCATGTTTATTGTGGCTGTGCTGGCGCTGTTTTTGGTGAATGTGCGTGCCACCGCGCTGGTGCTCCTGTCGATTCCGGTTTCCATCGCGCTGGCGCTGATGGTGATGTCTTACTTTGGCATGTCGGCCAACCTCATGTCCCTCGGCGGCCTTGCCGTGGCCATTGGTATGCTGGTGGATGGCTCTGTGGTGATGGTGGAGAACATCTTCCGCCACCTCACCCAGCCTGAAGGCCGGGTTGATAACGGCTTGCCGACCGACCCTGGCCTCAGCGAAGAAGATGCCCACCGCGAAGGCGGCTATGGCGGTATTGCCATGCGGATTTTGCAGGCGGCACGGGAAGTATGCAGCCCGATCTTCTTTGCAACCCTCATTATTATCGTGGTGTTTGCGCCGCTGTTTGCCCTCGAAGGGGTGGAAGGCAAGCTGTTCCAGCCGATGGCGGTCAGCATCATTCTGGCCATGCTGTCGGCATTGATGGTGGCGTTGGTGGTGGTGCCTGCGCTGGCGGTGTACCTGTTTCGCCGCGGCGTGCATCTGCGCCAAAGCCCGCTGCTTACCCCCATCGATAAAGGCTATCGCCGTGTGCTGGGCGCCGTTATGGCGCGCCCCAAAACCGTGGGGATTACGGCACTGGTGCTGTTTGGTCTCAGCATGGCGCTGCTGCCACGGCTTGGCACCGAGTTTGTGCCCGAGCTTGAAGAAGGCACCATCAACCTGCGGGTCACCCTGGCGCCCACCGCGAGCCTGGATACCTCGCTGATGGTGGCGCCCAAGCTTGAAGCCATGCTGATGGAATTTCCCGAGGTGGATTATGCGCTGTCGCGTATCGGTGCCCCTGAGCTTGGCGGCGACCCTGAGCCTGTGAGCAACATCGAAATCTATATCGGCCTTAAGCCCATCGATGAGTGGCAGTCAGCCGCCAGTCGCGCCGAGTTGCAGCGACTGATGGAAGAAAAGCTGTCGGTGTTCCCGGGTCTGCTGTTTACCTTCTCTCAGCCGATTGCCACCCGGGTGGATGAGCTCTTATCCGGCGTAAAGGCCCAGCTTGCCATTAAGCTGTTTGGCCCGGATCTGGATGTGCTGGCCGAAAAGGGTCAGCAGCTGTCGGAACTGGTATCAAAGGTGCCCGGCGCCGTGGATGTGTCACTTGAGCAGGTGAGCGGCGAAGCGCAGCTGGTGGTGCGTCCTGACCGTGCCCGTCTGGCGCGCTACGGCATCAGCGTCGATGAGGTGATGAACCTCGTCAGCACCGGCATAGGTGGCAGCGACGCCGGGCAGGTGATTGACGGCAACGCCCGCTACGACATCAATGTGCGCCTCAAGGCCGACACCCGCGCCAGTGCAGATGCCATAGCGGATCTCTTGCTGGTTGGCGCCAACGGCGCCCGGGTACGTCTGGGTGAGGTAGCCGATGTAGTGGTGGAAATGGCGCCGCCGAATATTCGCCGCGACGATGTGCAGCGGCGGGTGGTGGTGCAGGCCAACGTTTCCGGCCGCGATATGGGCTCGGTGGTGAAAGACATCTACGCCCTGGTGCCTGAGGCCGATTTGCCGCCGGGTTATACCGTCAGCGTGGGTGGTCAGTACGAAAACCAGCAACGGGCCCAGGCCAGGCTGATGCTGGTGGTGCCTGTGTCCATCGGTCTTATTGCGCTCTTGCTGTACTTCTCCTTCGGCGCGCTCAAGCAAGTTGGGCTCATCATGGCCAACGTGCCGCTGGCGCTGATTGGCGGCGTGGTGGCGCTCTATGTCAGCGGCACGTATCTGTCGGTGCCCAGCTCCATCGGTTTTATCACCCTGTTTGGCGTGGCCGTGCTCAATGGCGTGGTGCTGGTGGACTCCATTAACCAGCGCCGCGCAGGTGGTGAAGGCCTGTATCAGGCGGTGTACGAAGGCACGGCGGCGCGTCTGCGGCCGGTGCTGATGACGGCGCTGACCTCGGCGCTGGGGCTGATTCCGATTTTGCTCTCTAGTGGTGTGGGCAGCGAAATTCAACAGCCGCTGGCGGTGGTGATTATTGGTGGCCTGTTCAGCTCGACGGCCCTGACACTGCTGGTACTGCCGACCCTGTATATGGCGCTTTATCGGCAGAATGATCGAGAGCTCGAAGAGCCGGGCTGACAGGGGCGCGCAGGGCCTCAAGCGTTAACGTTAAAGTCACTGCGTCAGATTTGTTCTGGCGCAGTGTCAGGGCGGTCCAAACTCGTTAGACTAATGGCGATTCTTATCTTCGCAAGGATGTTTTATGGCGCGGGGCTCACCTGTGTATTCACCGCTGGCTGCCAATCAGCTCATCACCCTCAGGGCTTTGGGATTGGTGTTGCAATTGGTGCTGACCTTTTTTGGTGCCGATGCCTTTGGGCTCTCGCTGCAGCAGAGTGCACTCGTGTATATCTTTGGCCTCGAACTGCTGTTTCTGGGGCTGACACTCAAGCTAAGGCATGCACTGGTGCTCAGTGCACCCGGGCTTTTTTTGAGCCTTCTTATCGATACCCTGCTGTGGATTTCCTGGCTATATTTCAGCGGCGGTGCCACCAACGCCTTTATATCCCTGCTGTTGCTGCCCATTGCCATTGCCGCCGTCACCCTGCCTTTCTGGGCGCCCTGGACTCTGGCGGCCATCACCACCCTTGCCTATAGCCTGATGTTGTATGCGGTGCCTGCCATGGAGGGGGGACACCATGAACATGCAGGCCATATGGCGGGTGGCAGTATGGCCTCTCATTACGTGGGTATGTGGTTTAACTTTTTACTCAGTGCGCTTGTACTTACCACCAGCGTGGCCCTGATTGCGAGAAGGCTCAGGCAAACAGATGCAGAGCTGGCGGCGCTGCGGGAGTCCCAGCTTCGGCAGGAACAGCTGATTGCCCTGGGCACAGCGTCGGCGCAGATGAGCCATCAGCTCGCCACGCCCCTGGCAAGCCTGAGATTGTTGTTGGACGAAGTGGCCGAGGGCGACACTGAGCCTGGGCTGGTGGCGGAAATGGATCTTGCCCTGACGCGCTGTGAAACCAGCCTCAATAGCCTCAGAGAAGCTACCGAAGCCATACGGGAGCGCAAACTGACGGTGGTCAGTGCCGGACAGCTTTTGCACTTACTCAAGCAGCAGGTGTTGCTGCTGATGCCGGACGTGGTAATGGATATCAGCCTGAGCGACGAGGTGGCAGGGGCACGGCTTTCAACGGATGTGAGCTTGCTGCCCTCGTTGTTGGCGCTGGTGGACAATGGCGCCAAAGCCTCCAAAAAACATGGCGGCGAGGCTCGGGTATGGCTCAGCGCCCGTTTGGTGAATGAGGCGTGCATTCGCCTCGATATACGCGATGCCGGTCCTGGTATTGACGCTCAAAAACTCACGGCCCTTGGTGCCAGACCCGTTTTGAGCGAGCAGGGGCTGGGGATGGCGCTGATGTTGAGCCACGCCAGTCTTGAGCGTCTCGGCGGCGAGCTGCATTTGGGGAACCTGCCTGAGGGAGGTTGTCTTGCCAGCGTGCGCTTGCCTCTGGAGCAGAGCTCATGAGCATGATGCCTAAATTGTTGATTATTGAAGATGATATGGCCTATGGTGCCGTACTCAGTCGCCGCATGAGTCGGCAGGGATTTGAATGTCGCCATGTCAGTGAGCCCACGGATGCACTCCTGTGCGCCCGTCAGTGGCATCCAAGCCATGTGTTACTGGACATGAAGCTTGAAGACAGCAATGGTCTCAAACTCCTGCCACCGCTGCGGGGCAGCTTACCCCGGGCCACCATAGTGCTGCTGACCGGTTTCGCCAGCATTGCCACCGCGGTGGAGGCGGTTAAGGCCGGTGCCGATAATTATCTCGCCAAGCCTGCCGACACCCGCACCCTGATGGCGGCCCTGATGCCCGGCGCAACTGCGCCAAATGATGAGGTTGTGGCCGAAGATGTGCCGATGAACCCGAGGCGGCTCGAATGGGAGCATTTACAGCAGGTGCTGTCTGCCAACGAGGGTAATGTGTCGGCCACGGCGCGTCAGCTCGGTATGCACAGGCGCACCCTGCAGCGAAAACTCGCCAAAAAGCCAGCATGAGGCAAAGGCGGTTTTGTTCCTGAGTTGCTGAGTAGAAACGAACTCCACGGGCGTTGAACGAACATAAAAAAAGCCCCGGGTGGCATTCCCCGGGGTGGTTCATCAGAGTGGAAGTCTGGCTGTATCTCCGTTGACGGCAAGGCTGTCTGGTGAAGATGTCAGGGCCATGATGAGAAAGTCCCTGACGCTTGAACCCAAGCCGGGCAGGCGCCCGTGCGCGATATTCAGGACCGGCACCGGGTGTGTTTCCTGTGTCGGTACCTGTGCATTTTTGATGGTTGCGAAGCCGGGCGCAAAGGAAAATCTCAAAGGTGCGACAGTCTGTCGCAGTCTTTAGGCGCCGCGTCTGCAAAATGTCGGCAGATTGCCGATAATGGAACAGCGGTTGGTTATTTTTGGTTTATTTTTGGGGGCATTATGTTTTTTGGAAGGAAGCTGAAAGAAGAAAACGCCTCGTTGAGGCAAAGCCTTAAGGAACAGGCGAGCCGCCATCAGGCTGAGATAGCCGAGCTTAAGCAGGTCATTGCCGATTTTGAGTCTGCTCAGAAACTATCGAGAGAGCATCTGTACAACTTTTCTCAGGTCATTGCCTGTCAGAATCAGGGGGGCGACATGCTGCAAACCGTGCGCGATGCCCTGGCCGGCAACGCAGACGAGTTGCTGCATGAACGGGACGCGCTGCGTCAGGTGGATGCCTTGTTCTCACAAACCCGCAGTGCCGTCGAGAGTTTGGGCAGCCGAGCCGACGTGATCAATGAAGAGGCCGGTCGCAGCCGTGCGGCGGTGGAGCTGCTGGACAGTACTACCTCGGCCATCAATCAGTTTGTTACCGCCATTCAGGGTATTTCAGAACAAACCAACCTGTTGGCGCTTAACGCTGCCATCGAAGCGGCCCGCGCCGGTGAAGCTGGACGTGGTTTTGCCGTGGTGGCCGATGAGGTTCGTCAGTTGGCCAGCAAGGCCCACAGTGCCAGCAGTCAAATAGAAATGTTGGTCAGGAAAATCGTCTCTCAGGCGGCGGACATCAAGCAGATTATCGATGCCAATCAAAGCAGTGCCGCTGATGTAGCGACCTCTTCTGCCCAGATTTCCACTGTGGTGGCTGATGTACTTATCCAAAGCCAGCAAATGCAGAAGGTGATTGAGCACTCGGCGATGATTGCGTTTTTGAATACCACCAAGCTGGATCATGCCGTGTGGAAATCGGATATCTACCGCAAGCTGGAAAGGCAGGCGTTTCACGAGCATGTGACCGACCATAAAGAGTGCCGTTTGGGTAAGTGGTACAGCCAGGGGCAGGGGGCAGAACTCTATTCCCATGTGAGTGGCTACCGGGAGCTGGACGCCCCGCACCGCAGGGTGCACGAACAGGGCGCTGCGGCACTGGATGCGCGTCGAAAGGGGGATTTCAAGGCCATGGTGAATCATTTGGATGCCATGGAGGCCGCCAGTTTGCAGGTAGTGCACTGTATCGACAGGTTAATGAACCAGCGCCACTAACGCCGGGGCGACATGGTGAATGGTGCTTCAAAACCCCGCTCCTTAACGGGGGTTTGTCATCAGGCGTGCTGAACGCTTGCCAGAGACAAAGTGCGCTATGCTGATATGGCCGCTGAAGGCGATGGCGATTTTACTGCCGGGTCGCTGATACGCTGATGGCTACCCGGTATATCTCAGAGGCAGAGCTGCAGATTCGAAGGACATCAATCCCCGGCTTGTTCGCCTTCCCAGTAGTCAACCGCATCCTGCTTACGGCCGATATGACGCAGGGTTCTGGCCTCCTGTGGACCGGTGAACACCAGCAGCTTGTCGGAGTCGGGCTGTTCACATACCTCCACAGGATCCATTGTCGACAGGCACAGGTATCTGAGATCTGTGTTGCCGCTGTTGATTATCTGATGGGCAACTTCGGGTCCGCCCGGGGGACAGGCGATGATGTCCATGGGGCCTATGGGGTAAGTTTGCTCGCCAAATCTCAGGGTGCCAGTGCCTTCGAGTATCAAAAACATTTCTTCATTCACCCTGTGGTTGTGAAAAGGGCAGACCCGTTTTCCCGGTGGCACCACAGAGACACTGTAACCAAGGCGTTTGGCCCCTATGAGATCGCTCACCACGAAATAGGTTTCGCCATAGATTCCCTGGCTGCTGCTTTGGCCATTCTCAAGGTGATTAAGGTTGATAAGGGGTTTCATCGGCGCTTTTCCGGTGGCTGAGTAGAGGCTTATTGTTACATGGTTGCTAAATTTGGCAATGGCAGGAGAAAAATGAAAAACCAGCAGTGATCAATTAATAAACAAATTAAAAACCAATATTTAACACGTTGATTATATTGCACAAAGCGTGCGCTGAACCCTTGTTTTTACCGGTGGAAACTGCTGTAATTTGCAGCGCCCAACCGGGCATTGCGTTAAACCCCACAGGTGTATCATGCCAAAATCAACACAGCAAAAAAGCCATACCAGGCAAGCACGGCCTCAGTCTGCCGGTGCCGCACGGGTAACGGGTCTATTGCTCCTGTTGTCTCTGTTCTCCACACAGGGCTAACGGGTCGTTCTGCCAGCCTATGTTGGCTGGCAGACACTGAACCTCTCGATTTTCCCCCATCCTGATTCAGCGGCAGGCGAAACGCCCCAGCTCTGCCAGATTGTGTACTCCAAGCTTTTTCATCATGCTGGCCCTGTGTACTTCAATGGTCCTGAGCGACAGGTAAAGGGTTTCTGAAATTTGCTTGTTGGTTAGCCCATCGGTCAACAGCCGCAGCACCTGGGACTCCCGTTCACTGAGCCGGGCAAGTTTCAACCTGAGCCCTGCAACCTCGTAGCGCCGTTGACTTTCAGCTTCAGCCTTATCGATAGCGTCGCACAAGGGCGCGGCCTGAACCGGTTTTTGAAAGAAATCGCAGGCGCCTTCGCGAAACGCTGCCAATGCCATGGGCAGGTCGCCGTGGCCGGTAAGAAAGATGATCCCAAGGGGACTTTGCTGATTAACCAGCTCATGTTGCAGCGCCTCACCGCTGAGGCCGGGCATACGGCTGTCGAGGATCAGGCAGCCGGGCAGGGTGATGTCTGCTTGCGCCAAAAAGGCTTCGGCACTGGCAAAGCTGGTTAGCTGCCGACCACACTGCGTCAGCATATAGGTCAGTGAATCCCGAATGGCTTCATCATCGTCCACCAGAAACAGGCGCATAGGCTACTCCCGCGTTTTTCTTCCAGCCTAAAAAAGTGTTGAGAAGGGCTCAAGTTTGCTTGCTCGCTTTTGGCGATGGATCACGCAGGCGGCGTATTTTTTGCGGGGGGATTCACGTTGGCGCACGCGTGGCGCAGGCACAATATGCGGTGGAGGTATGGGATGAAGTCATTGCTGCTGTGTGTGTTATTGTGGCCCCTGTCGGTGTTGGCTACCGATGCCGAAATGGGGGATGAGCCCATTGAAGCCGTGTTCAGAGTCGGGGTACTTGCCAATCATGGGGTTGGTGAGGCGAAACAGCGCTGGCAACCCATGATGAACTATTTGTCGGACAGGGTGCCCGGCATTCGTTTTGAAGTCGAGCCGCTGGATTTTGATGCCATGCGCGAGCAGCTGTTGGACTTGCGTATCCAATTTATTGTGACCAATCCGGGCCAATATCTGAGCCTGTCCAACGAGATGCCTCTCTCTTGGCTTGCCACCATGCGCAGCCGCAAACACAACGGTGCCACCTATGCCATAGGCTCCACCATCATAGTGCGCAGCGACAGCCCTGTGCAGCATATCGAAGAGCTCGAAGGGGCCCGAATCGTGGCCTCCGATCCTCAGGCGCTCGGTGGCTATCAGGCCACCATTGGCCTGTTGAATCGCCGCGGTTTGGATGCGCGCAACTTTTTTGCCGATGTGCGTTTTCTGGGGTTTCCATTGGAGCCGCTGGTGTATCAGGTGCGCGACGGCATGGTCGATGGCGCTATTACGCCTTACTGCACTCTGGAAGAAATGGTGGACTCGGGCCTGGTGCGCCGGGAGGATTTTCGGGTGCTTAACAGCATGCGTCCGGAAGGCTATGACTGTGAAATCAGCACCAGTTTGTACCCCAATTGGTCCTTTGCCGCCTCCGATAAGGTACCCGCCCGCATCACCCAGATGGTCACCAAGGCGCTGTTTGAACTGCCCTCAGACTCAGAAGCCGCCATTCGGGCCCGCACCCTGGGCTGGACCGCCCCCATCAGCCAACTCACGGTTATTCGCCTCTATGAAGAGCTTCTGCTCCATGGCAACAGCACCCGACCACTGGAGCTGGTGCGAGCCTGGCTTAAGGCCAATCTGGAATACGCCATCAGTTTGGTGCTTATTCTGTTTGCCGGCATGGTTTACCACCTGTGGCTCGAATATAAGTTTCGCCAAAAGAGCGACAGCCTGATAGCGGCCGAGCGCACCTTAAGGGACAGGGAACTCATGTTGGAGCGGATGCAAAGCGCCGCTATTTTGGGGGAGATAGGCGCCGGGCTTGCCCATGAACTCAACCAGCCTATTGCCGCCATTACCCAATACAGCGAGGGTGGATTGATGGCGCTGAAGCAGCAAGATCACGCCAGTGCCGAACTGCGTTTGCAGGCAGTGGAGGAGGTGCTTGGCAAAATTAATCGCCAGTCGATGCGTGCCGGTGCCGTGGTGCATCGTATCCGCAGCCTGCTGCGCCGCCGTCGTGCCCGCCCGGAAGCCGTGCTGATGAGTTCCTTGCTGAGTGAAGCCCTGGCCTTGTTTCAACGCTCCCTGGAGCAGCAGCGGGTGCAAGTGACACTGAAACAAGCGGGCGAAGAGCGACCGCTGTTGGGGGACGCGGTGGGGTTGAGTCAGCTGCTGGTGAATCTGCTCAAAAATGCCCTTGATGCCATGGAGGTCCGGTCTGAGGCTAGGCAAATTGATATCACGCTGGACTTTGATGCCAGCAAGCCCGGCAGTGCAGCCAGGGTGCGCTGGCTGAGGCTGGAACTCCTGGACAATGGCAGCGGCCTTAAGGCCGAGGCGGCGGAGCTGATGCTCTCTTTTGCCACCACCAAAGACGAAGGTTTGGGCCTGGGGCTTGCCATCTGTCGTGATGTGGTCAATCAACATGGAGGTGATATTCAGCTGCAAAACCGCCAGGACGGCAGCGGTTGCCGGGTCACTGTGTGGTTACCATTGCTGGCGGACGATGAGTCTGTATAAGCTTTTATCAGCGACTCAGTCAAGCTGCCTCTGATTGAGCCACTGGCGGCGACCCAATTCCAGCAGCATGCCCACCGCTAAGCCGGCTGCGGCATTGACTCCCAGACTGACGATGGCGGTGGCGCCTATCACAAACAGGCAGTAGGGTTTGCCATCGAGAAAGCGCTTGGACCAGGCCAGTTGCAGCCCTGCGGTGGAAAGCAGGCTTCCAAGAATAGCCATGGGGATGAGTCCCAACAGCCAGGCCACCTGCTCATTCCACCCCAAAGCGATAGCCAGGCAGGTTATGCCGAAAATAAGTCCCGCCCACAGCTGTCTGGCGCCAAAGTGATACTGCACCGCAAGACCACCGGCGCCGTGGCACATGGCTGCACCGCCAAAGGGGCTCAAGAGCAGATTGGCCAGCCCTGAGCTGGTGGCCAGCGCCTTGGGGCTGAAACGCTCGGCATCCTCGGGGAACTTGTCTTTGGCCATCACAGAGGTGGCAATCACGGCATTGGTCAGGGTCAGCGCCAGCTGAGGTAGCACCAGCAGGGTGGCGGCCGCGCCCCAGTCTGAAACATCGGGCCAGCCCAGATGCCAGGGGGTGTTGTTAAAGCTTGGGCTCATTGCGGCGCCGCTTTGATACTGCCACAGCATACCGAGCAGGATCACCAGTGGCATGGCGAGGTATTTCAGGGGAAAGAAGCGTGATACAAAAATCAGCGCAAAGGCGCCAAAGCCCAGCACAGGGGCGTCTGTCATCATCGTAAGTCCCATCCACAGCAGCTGCAGCCCGATAGCGAGCTGAATACCGACGCTGATTGCCTGGGAGATTTGTCGTGCCAGCCAGCTGATGGCACCGGAGGCCGCCAGCACCAGGAGTATAACGCCCATCAGCATGGCGCTGGCCTGCATCATGCCCGGTGTGAGCTGCTGGGCTATGACCAGAGCCGCTATTACCTTCATGGGTTGCACCGGAATGGGACGGCGATAAAACAGTGCCGTGGCACAGGCGAACAGGCCAAAGCCGAGGAAAATGCCCTGGGGCGAAAATTGGTTGAGTGCAATCAGGCCGAGAACCAGTGGCAGAAAGGTACCCAAATCGGCAAAAGCACCGGTAAATTCGGTGAGCCTGATTGGGGGGCGTGGACGCATGCAGGTTGCCTGAAGAGTGAATATTACCCCTTATACAGCAAGGGTAATGCCAGCTTTATAAACCTTTATAGGTAGCCAGAGTCCCAAAAACTCCATGGATTTACCATGGTGGTGGACAACTTGACCCTGATTATCTTTAAGTTCCGGATTGTTGTGACTTTTTGAGGCTGTCCTCCGGGCTGGGTCTTGGCCCATAAAAAAACCGGTACTCAGAGAGAACCGGTTCAGGCAGGAGCGAATGCCTGGAATCTGTTGCAGAGATGCCACCGTTTATCCCCGGCGGAAGGGTGATGAATGTAAGGGGCCGGATTGTCCAGCCCCTTGAGGTGCCAGTGAGCGATTGCGTCACTTGCTCTGGTTGTGTCTTGGGCCCTGTTTGTTTTTCATCGGGTCACCTTCGTAACCCAGAGCCTTCCAGTCGAGACGGTCGCCGCCGTTGTGGCAGGCATTACACTTGAGGGCTTCCTCTTTTTTTGACACCATGTGGTTGATTCTCCACCACATTTCAGTTGGCGCAAAACCATATTCGCCGCTGTAAGCAATCCCCTTGGCCTTCAGCGTCGGGTTGGCCTCCATCCCCAGTTTTGCCGCTTTATCCCAGTCAAACTCGGTCCAGTAGCCGCCGGCACCGTAGGTTTTGGCTGTGGCAAGAATATTGTGTTTCTTGTCATAGATTTGCTTACCTGTGTGCACCTTGAAGGGGTAGATTTTTGCGCCCGCATCCTGAATATCCCCGAGAGGATAGGAAAGACGGGTCACTTCATCGGCCTTGATGGGGTCGCCAGCCATGTAGGCACCGGCTTTGCCGTTGTACCAGGCGTAAGCGGGCTTAACCATCTTGCCCCAGGTGAAGCTGCCTTTCTTCTTCTGGAAGGTCTTGCGGCCGTACTCGTCCAGGGTTTCTTCCCTGTCCTGACCCGCCGTTGACCAGTCCCAGCTCATCTTGGTCGCTTCATTACGGGCGAAGAAGGGGATGTGGCAGGTCTGGCAGGCCACAGTGGCTGTGTGTTCGTTGATTTTCTTGTTTTTGTGCGGTGCGCCTTCGTGGCAGTTTTCACAGCCAATATGGTCGATACCACCGGGAGATACACCCATGGCATTACCGCTGATGGCGTGGGACTCAGTGGTATGGCAAGCCTGACATTGGAAGTCGTTGCCATCTGCATCCATGTGCACATCGGTGGCTTTGTCGGGGTAGGCCATGGAAGAGTCCAGATCCCCGTGTTTCACCGCATCACCGCCGCCACCGTAGAAGTGGCAGCTGCCGCAGTTGTCGCGCACTGGCTTACCGACATTTTTGGCTACCTTCTCCAAATCCACCTTGGCCAGTGGCTCACCGGCGCCTGCGGGATCTTTAATATAGGTGCCTGTGGTGTCGTGACACACCAGACAGTCCACTTTGGAAGCGTCGGCAAAATCAAAGCTACTGTCCTTCCAGCCGTAACCCGCGTGACAGCTGGTGCAGCGTGGCTCGTTACCGGCGATGGAAGTACAGAAGTTGTTGATGGCGTTCTTCTTTCCCCGCTCAACTGTGCGACCGGGCAGCTCCTGGGTCAGGCTCCAGCTCCAGTGGGAGGTTTTCATAAAATCGTGGGCCTCATCTTCGTGGCACGCCAGGCACTGCTGGGTCACCTCGGTACCTGAGGCGAAGGGGCCTTCGATGGCTTCCTTGTGGGGATTGTCGGCCATCGCCAATCCGCTGCCCAGCAGCATCACGCCGGACAGGGGGGCAAGGGCCCATTGGGAGAAAACTGTTCTCATGGTCAAACTCCTGCCCCGGCAGTGCCGGGGCTTTGAGAGGTTAGAACTTCACTGTGAGTGAGGCGTTGAGGTCCACGGCGGTATCCACCACGGGCAGCAGGGACACGGCGCTGCCTGCCATTACGTCATCCACCTTCACTGGTGCACCAACCGGGGTGCCAGAGCCGGTGTACTCATAGTCGTAGTAAAGGCCAGCGAGCTTGATAAACATCCGGGGATTGACCTCGAACAGGTAGTAGGCCTCGACCACATGGCCACGGGTGGCGAGCTTGCTGCCGATGGGGTCGTCCTGGGCCTGGGTGAAGGGACTCCAGTATTTGGAGCCGTAGTTATACTCGAGACCAAACTTGCCGTAGGGGGCGGGCATTTGCATGCCGATATAGACGCCGTAGCCGTCGTGGGCGGCATCACTCTCGGCGGCCAGCGGCACCATCATCAGCTCGCTGCCATCGGCACTGAGTTTGCCCGTAAAGGTCGCGTCGGTGAGCAGGCCGCCAAACATGCCTGCATTGCCGTTTGACTCGGCGCGGGTCCAGCCCAGTGACGCAAAGGCTTTAAAATCTTCATCAGATTCATACACGTAGCCCAAGCCACCCAGGAACATGTCACCAATCACACCGCTGGGTTGTACCCGGGTGACAAAGTTGAAGCTGTCGAACTTTTGCATGTCCTGATACATGGTGGGGGCGAAAATGGCCGCCAGTTCGTTGGGGAAGGCCATGGAGCCCTTGAAGCCATCGTTGATGTCCTTGGCGCCGAACAGGGTCAACTGCACGAAGTGGTTACCATCGTTGATGACGTCGATGTTGAAGCCGCCGAGGTGGGTGTCTTCGGTTACAAGGTTGCCAAACAGTTCGCCATTACCCCACTGGGACTCAAAACCCTGGCCATAACAGAAGCGTACGACCTGGCCTTCGATGCCGGTGATTTCACCCAGGTTATAACCCAGGGTGGCGCCATCGAAGTTAAAGTGCACCAGATGGCCGGAAGGCGTGCCGCCGCGCTGTTCATTTTCGCGGATATTTGAAGGAGGGCCATAGGTGGATGGACGACGGCCGATAGACAGATAGAACTCGCTGCCACCGATGTTTTTCCAGTCGAAATAAGCACGTTCTACCCGCAGCCAGTCACCGCTGGTGTTGCCGGAATTGGTACCGTCCATGGAGAAAGAACGCCAGGAATCGAATACCTGCACACCGGTAGAGTCGCCCCAGTTTTTGTACATGGACAAACGCCCGGCAAAGTTCACGTTTTCCCATACATTGGCTTTGATATCGAGGCGCAGACGGGTGGTGTAAAAGAGGTCGTTGTCGATATCGTAGGTGTTTGTGCTGCCAAGGGCCCAGGGCATCACACCGGAGAGTTGCCCACCCATAAAGGCGGCGGCCATATCCGGGTTGGCGGCCATCATCTTGCCAAGGGGGGAGGTCGGATCCATGGGATCGCCGTATTCACCGGCCATGGCACGGCGGCCGAAGTCATCAAAGTTCATCTTGATGCCGGGGTTCCAGGTGACATCACGGTAGTGCAGCGAATGCACCTTGGTGCGAAAGTCGCCACTGAAGGTGATTCTGTCCAGTGCTGTGTGGCGTTCGGTTTTATTGACTCGGGTATCGAGGTCTGCCAGTTCTTCGGACAGTTCATCGATTTTTTGTTGCAGCCGCTCGATTTTGGCCTGGTCGCTATTTGCGGTGTTGTCAGCGGCCAACGACTGAGAGGTGAACAGTAAGGGAGTAAATCCCAGTGCACTTGCCACTGCCAGAGAGATAAGGGTACGCATACTCACGCTCCTGACCGGTCGCGCCGGTCGAATTTGGGTTGTAACAGGCCCTGGGGTTTGCCCCATGCATCCCGCAACCCGGGAAGTTTTTTCTGGTGTTTGCCCGTTATTGTCGGGCGAGGCTTATCCGCTTGGGGTTAGCCGCAGGTCTGCGGTTGGTCCGAGTCGGCAGCGTGGTCATAGAGAAACTGCTGTACGTCTTTCAGTTCCTGCTCAGACAGCTTTTGGAATACTTCGGGTTTGCCCTTGTGCATATCCTTTTCGAAGAATCTGTCCCATTGGGCCATGGTTTTGCTCATGGGGGTGAGTTCACCGGCTGCGTCACCTTTGCTGTGGCAGGTTTTGCATTCTTTCTTGTACAGGTGTTTACCTTTCTTGGGATTACCGCCATCGGCTGCCATAGCGCTGCTGCCGAGGATCAGGCCAAGGAGCAGTCCAAGGCCAATGGAGTGGGTCGTTTTCATCATCATCTTCCTTTCGCGGGTTGGCTGGTTTTCTTCCCTGAACGGGGAGCCGGGCTCCCTCATTTCCTGTTGGCTAAAATTTAACAAAGGACGATAAGGAGAAATTTGAAGTGGATCAGATCCATGAAATTTATCTAATTGATAAAAATTTCATTGAAAAAAATCTAATGAATAGTTGGTAATGTTATGAAAAATAGTGATTTTAAATATTAACGATCACTAATTTATGGTCGGAAACACTGGTTAACAGTGTGTGATCTATGTGACGTTTTTGAATATCATGCTCCACTTAACTACCTCTTTAGGGGTGTGTTGGCGTCGAATTCACTGCTTTGTCGGTCCTGTTAATGACTTCTAATTGGGCTGTCGGATTCAATGAGCCACCGCTAACGAGAGTCAATCTATCCTGTGTGGTGTCAAACCCGCTTTCTCCAGGGGGGCTGTTTACAGCGGCCCGGACTTTTAGTGTTGCCTCCATCACAAAGGGGGGCGCTATGTGGTTTTCCACAATATCCCTGCCAACACGCCCTGCCGACAATGGCATTAGCCGGTGAATGCCCGTCATTCGCCACAGAAGAACGATAACGCTAATCCCATTCTGCCCTTTGGGCATTTGGAGGAAACCATGATAGAGCTCTGCAGGCGCGACTTTCTCAAAGGTGCAGGTGCGGCCGGGGCGGGGTGTGCCCTGGCCACAGCGCTGCCTGGGACGCTGGCGGCCATGGGGGCCCAACCCCTCAGTGGCAGCGAAAAAGCCATTCCGAGTATTTGTGAAATGTGCTCCACCCGTTGCCCGATTTCGGCAAGGGTTTTGGATGGCAAGGCCGTGTATATCGAAGGCAACGCAGCAGCCAAGTCCTTTGGCGGCAAGGTATGTGCCCGGGGCGGTGCCGGCCACAGCTTGCTGTATGACCCACAGCGGCTGGTAAAACCCCTGAAACGCGTCGGCGAGCGCGGTGAAGGTAAGTGGCAGGAAATCGAATGGAGCGAAGCCTACGGCATTCTTGCCCAGCGGCTCGAACAAATCCGCCGCGACCATGGCGCCGAAACCGTGGCCTTTTCATCCAAATCGGGCTCGCTGTCGGGGCATCTGTTCCACTTTGCCAAGGCCTTTGGCAGCCCCAATACGTTTACTCACGCAACCACCTGCCCCGGCGCCTATGTGGTGGCCGCTAAGGCCATGTTTGGCGGAAAGGTGAAGCGGGATTTGGGTAATTCCAAATACATCATCAACTTCGGCCATAACCTTTACGAAGGCATCAATATGTCCGAAACCCGCGCCATGATGAAGGCGCAAACCGACAAGCGCGCCAAGCTGGTGGTGTTTGAGCCGCGCTTCTCCATCGTGGCCGATAAAGCCGATGAGTGGTATGCCATCCGTCCCGGCTCTGATGTGGCCGTGGCGCTGGCGCTGTGCCATGTGCTGATTAGCGAGAACCTCTACGACAAGGCCTTTATCGAGCGTTACGTGGAAGGCTTCGAGGCCTTTGCCGCCGAAGTCAGCGCCTATACCCCCGAGTGGGCAGAAACCATTTCCGATGTGCCCGCCCAAGACATTCGCCGCATTGCCCGCGAATTTGCCAAGGCCGCGCCCCATGCGGTGGTGGACTTTGGCCACCGTGCCACCTTCACCCCGGAAGAGTTTGATATGCGCCGGGCCCTGTACGCGGCCAACGTACTGATTGGCAACTTTGAGCGCAAGGGCGGTATCTACTTTGGCCAGAAGGCGGCCGGGTACAACAAGCTTGCAGGAGAATCCGTGGCGCCTGTGTTGGGTAAGCCCGGCGTGGCCGACATGCCCAAGCCCACAGCCAAGCGTATCGACCAGATGGATGAGCAGTACGCCATGATGTGGAGCGAGGGCGGCATTTATCAGTCGGTTATCGATGCCACCCTGGAGGCCAAACCCTACCAGCTGCGCGGCTGGGTAATGTGCCGTACCAACCCGATGCAAACCATGACTGACCGCGCCAAGGTGGTTGAGTCGCTGAAAAAGCTCGATTTTGTGGCCGTGGTGGACGTGTATATCAGCGAAACCGCCGCCTGGGCCGATTTGATTTTGCCCGAGTCCACCTACCTTGAGCGCGATGAGGAGATCAGCGACAAGTCCGGCAAGAGCCCCGGCTACTACGTGCGTCAGCGGGTGGTGGACGTGATTGGCGATACCAAGCCGTCATGGCAAATCTTCCGCGAGCTGGGTCTTAAGATGGGCATGGACAAGTACTACCCCTGGGAGACCATGGAAACCCTGCAACTGCTGCAGGCCAACAAGGATGTGGCGCTTTTGAATCACATCAAGGAAAAGGGCTTTGTCAGCTATGGCAAGCCGTTGATGCTGCGTGAAAAATCCATGGTGCAGGAGTTTGTGACTGCCTATCCAGGCGCCCATGTCGCGGATGAGGACGGCAGTTACGCCAGCCTGCTCAAGTTCAAAACCCCCAGCGGCAAGATAGAACTGGTGAGCCCCAAGGTGGAAGCCATGGCCCCGGGCCGCGGCGGCATCAAGTACCGGCCCGTGACCTTAAAACAGCCCAATGAGCTCTACTTCATTCAGGGTAAGGTGGCGGTGCACACCAATGGTGCCACCCACAATATCCCTATGCTCGCCAATCTGATGTCGGACAACGCCGTGTGGGTGCATCCCAGCACAGCCGAGGCGCTGGGTATCAAGGATGGTGATGCTATTCGGCTTAAATCCAGCGTGGGCGTGGAAGAAGGCAAGGCGCTCGTCACTAAGGGCATTCGCCCGGATACCCTGTTTGCTTACATGGGCTTTGGCTCGAAAAACCGTGAGCTGGTGCGTGCCTCCGGCAAGGGGATCCACTGTGGAAACCTGCTGCCCAATATGACGGCGCCTGTCTGCGGCATGAACGTGCACACCACGGGTGTGATCCTGGAAAAGGCATAAGGGGGCCCGGACTATGAGCAAAAGATACGTAATGGTGCACGACGAGAACAAGTGCATCGGCTGTCAGGCCTGTAGCGTGGCTTGCCGCAGCATTAATCAGGTACCCGATGGCGTAAGCCGCTTGCAGGTGCGCATCGAAGGCCCCTTTGGTGAGGCGCCCCATTTGCACTTCAAGTACAACCGGGTGTCGTGCCAGCAGTGTGAGGATGCGCCCTGCGTCAAGGTGTGTCCGACCGGCGCCGCTTACGTTGGTGACGATGGCATTGTGTCCATCAAGGCCGAGAAGTGCGTGGGCTGCATGTACTGCGTGGCCGCCTGCCCCTACAAGGTGCGCTTTATGAACCCTGAAACCAGGGTGGCGGACAAGTGCAACTTCTGTAAGGAAACCCGTCTTGCCCGGGGTGAACAGCCCGCCTGTGTCACTGTATGCCCAACAGATGCGCTCTGTTTCGGTGATGCAGCTGACCCTGCCAGCGAGGTGTCCAAACTGCTTGCCACCAAGGTGAGTTATCAGGACAAGACACATCTTGGCACCAAACCCAGGCTGTACCGTATTCCAGCCAAGCGTGGAGGTATCTGATTATGAACAATATCTGGGGTGATATGAGTCAGTACGACGGCATTACCTGGCATTGGGTGATTGCGGTGTACCTCTTTATGGCCGGTTTGTCGGCGGGCAGCTTGTTGATGGGGATTGGTCTGCGCTGGTATCGTGGCCAAACTCAGGGCAGTAGCCAGAGCCGTGCTGAAAGCGCCGTGCTCAAAGCCGCCGCCTTGATTGCGCCCATCGCCATTTGTCTTGGGATGCTGTGTCTGGTGTTTGACCTGACCAAACCGTTCCACTTCTGGCTGATTTTGATTAACTACAACTTAAGCTCGGTGATGTCGATTGGGGTGATAGCGCTCCTCGCATACATTCCGCTGACCTTTGTCTATGCGCTGGTGGTGCTCAAAGATGAGCTGCCAAAGTGTGGTTTGGGCTTCCTGGGCGGCCTCGCCGATAGCCTCGGCAAGCTTCGCGGCATGCTGGAAGGAGCGCTCTTTGTGCTGTCGCTGGTGGTGGGGGCCTATACAGGTTTCCTGATTTCCGCCATGAACGCCTATCCCATGCTCAATACCGCGGTGCTGCCTGCGCTGTTTTTGGTATCGGGTTTATCGGCGGGTGCGGCGGCCAACAGCCTGCTGGCGGTGACGATGTTTGGTGGCGATAAGCATAGCCCCCAGGCTTCCGGCTCCCGCTCTGGTGGCTTCTCTGGTGACCTTGAGCGTCAGCACGCCTTCGAGCTGCCGGTGATGGGCATGGAAATGCTGTTCCTGTTTATGCTGTTTACCGCGCTGTATTTCAAAGGTGGCGCGGCGGCAGCGGCGCTGGCATCGATCTCTGGCGGACTGTGGGCAGCTGTATTCTGGATTGGGGTAGTGGCTATCGGCTTTGGGGTGCCACTGATGATGCGCCTCAGTGGTAAACACGGCCGCAGCGCCATGGTCACAGCGGCCTGCGCGAGCCTGATTGGGGTGCTGGCACTGCGGCATTTTATCCTTTACGCCGGTCAATCTTATCTGTCTTGATTACTCTAATCGATTAGCCCAAAAAGCCCGCATTTGCGGGCTTTTTTTTAGATGATATTTCAGCGCGTTGTTCCACGCTGAACTAAGCTTTTAAAAGATTGTTGCCGGGTCAAAAACAGAAAAATCAGGGAGAACAGGATGAAGATGAAACTCATCGCCGCCTCGTTGGGGCTGATACTCTGTCCGTACAGCTTTGCTGCCCAGGATGTGTTTGAAGCCAGAAGTGACGCCCTGGGCGGCACGGGTGTGGCGTCGGCCAGTTTGGAGGCGGCTCCCTGGATGAACCCGGCGCTCCTGTCTTTACCCGGTTATACCGAAGGAGACTTTGGACTGCTTATTCCTGTGCTTGGTGCAGAGGTCTCTGATCAGGACAATATGACCGACAAGTTCGACACCCTCGAAGATAATTACGACGGCCTGGACGGCGCAATCGACAGAGGGGATGTGGATGCCATCGATAGCTTTCGTCAGGCCTTGCTTGGTGATTTACGTGGGCTGGATGGCAATACCGCGTACGCCTCTGCAGGCATAGGGTTCAGCTTTGCCATGCCCACCAAAGGAATCAGCTGGGGTATTTATTACCGCAGTTACCTCGATGGTATTGCCTTGGCGGACATCAGCGATGCGGACATCCAGCTTCTGGAAGCCCTCGACCCACAGGCTCCGCCGGCGCTGGACGATTTAACCTCCCAGGGGCGGGTGATTGCCGGCGCTTCATCTGAGTTGGCGCTTTCGGTCAGCTTGCCGTTATCCATAGTCAATATGCCCGTTACCGTGGGGTTGACTCCCAAACTGCAGCGGCTCGACAGCTTTAATTATGCGGTCAGTGCCAACAATTTCGATGCCGGTGATTTCGACAGCGACGATTATCGCAACGATGATACGGGCTTTAACCTGGATGCCGGTATTGCCATGATGCCCATGGACGGATTGACACTGGGGCTGGTGGGCCGGAATTTGATTGAGCGTGAGCTGGATACCGTAGAGTCAGAAGGGGTCAGTGCCATTTATCGGGCAGGTCCCATGGTCACTTTTGGCGCCGCGTTTCAAAGTGGCAATTGGCAGCTGAGTACTGACCTGGATTTAATGGATAACGAGAAGTTTGTTGGTCTTGAGGGTACCAAATATTGGCGCTTGGGAGCCGAATGGCATGCGCTGGATTGGTTGTCACTGCGGTTGGGTTACCGACAGGATCTCAATGACATGACCGCCGATATCTATTCTTTCGGTACCGGTTTTCAGATAGGTTCAGGATTCAAGCTGGATTTGGCCGGTATGTGGGGAGATAAAGACACAGTGGGTGCCGTGCTGCAAAGCTCCTATCACTTTTAAGCCTGCAGCACCTTTGCCGCATTAACTTGCCAGCAAAACCACCAGTGACTTGGCCGCCAGCACCAAAGCACTGATTGAGCAAAGAACCAGAGTCGCGACTCTGGTTTTTTGCTTATCGACCCGCCCAAGGAGGCGACCTGCTACCCAATAACCGCAAAATACCGCGGGCAACAGGATGACTGACCATTGGAGCTGCGACACAGTTACCAAACCGGCAAAGGCCAGGATACTCAAGGCTATCAATGAGCTGAAAATAAAAAATGCCGACAGGGCCGCGCGGAATTTATTGGGGTCTTTACCGGCCAGCAGAATCGCCATTGGTGGGCCGCCAATGGCGGCTATGGTGCCAAAGATACCGGACACAGTGCCAGCGATAAACAGGGTCAGGCGATTAATGGGCGCGCTGATTTTCATCAGGCTCAGCATCATGGCCAGCGCCACAATCACGGCTATGGCGAGCCCCAATATGGATTGAGGTGCCATGAGCAGCAGACTTGCACCCAGAATACCCCCCGGAATGCGTCCAAGCAGGGCATACTGAAGACCGGCAAACTCCAGGGCGCTGCGCTCTCTGAGCAAAGTGAGCAGGGCGATGGAGAAGCCCATCAGAATAACGGGCACGGGCACCAGTTCGGGTTCAACCAGATACAAGAGCGGGCTGGCCACCACGGCAAGACCAAAGCCAATCAGGCTTTGAATCAGGGCACCGCTGAAAATAATCAGCAGGGCAAGGCCCAGGGTGATGAGGTCGGGAAACATCAAAAGCGACTCCAAAAACGACACAAGGACCCGTTCGGGTCCTTGTGATATACAGCTGGGAGAGTTATTCCATGTCTTCCCATTCGATGCCCATCTCATCCATCAGTTTTTTCGCCTCTGATGGGATGGAGTCGGGTTTGTCCTTGGACAGATCATCGTCGTTTGGCAGTGGCTGGCCGGTGTAAGCATGCAAAAAGGCTTCACACAGCAGTTCACTGTTGGTGGCGTGACGAAGGTTGTTCACCTGGCGACGGGTACGCTCGTCAGTGAGGATCTTCAACACTTTTAAAGGAATAGACACGGTGATCTTTTTCACTTGCTCATTCTTTTTGCCGTGCTCAGCATAGGGGCTGATGTAATCGCCATTCCACTCAGTCATTGACTCACCTGTTTATTCCAAAATTCGCAGCAGATTTTAAACCCTTACAAACTACAGTCAAATTATTGCTGCGAAATCACCCCAAACATCAATAGATTTTCTTACGTTTAGACGTCTAAACGTCTTTATGCCTATTGACCTGTTGCCGGTGCTTAGGTAAATTTAGCCATCCAGACATCTTTATTTCCGTGCGGTAACATCGGAGGAGTACAAAATGACACAGCGCAAAGCAGCCACCATCGCGGTGCGTCAGGGCATAGAGAGCGATACCCAGCATGGTGCCGTGGTTCCTCCCATTTATCTGTCGACCAATTACTCCTTCGATGGCCACAAGAATCCGCGCAAATTTGACTATAGCCGCTCGGGTAACCCGACCCGCTGTATTCTGGGCGAGGCGTTGGCCGAGCTGGAGCAGGGTGCGACCGGCATTATTACATGCACAGGTATGGCTGCCATCACGTTGGTGACCAGCCTGCTGGGACCGGACGATCTTCTGGTAGTACCCCACGATTGTTATGGCGGCAGCTATCGTCTCTTTACCAACCTCGCCAAAAAAGGTGCCTTTAAGCTGGCTGTGGTCGACCAGACAGATGATGCAGCGCTGGCGGCGGTAATTGCCCAAAAGCCACGCATGGTGTGGCTTGAAACCCCATCCAACCCGCTGCTGCGGGTAGTGGACATTCAGGCCATCTCTGACGCCAGTCATGAAGTTGGCGCTCTGGTGGTAGTGGACAACACCTTCCTGTCGCCCATCTTGCAGCAGCCACTGCTTTTGGGGGCCGACATAGTGATCCACTCCACCACCAAATACATTAACGGTCACAGCGATGTGGTCGGCGGCGCCGTGATTGCCAGGGATGCCGAGCTCGGTGAAACCCTGCACTGGTGGTCCAATACTCTGGGACTGACCGGCAGCGCCTTTGACAGCTATCTTACCCTTCGTGGTATCCGTACCCTGGCTGTGCGGGTACGTGAGCATCAATCCAATGCGCAGCGCATAGTGGACGTGCTGAAGAACAGCCCCCAGGTGAGCAAGGTGTATTACCCCGGTCTTGCAGACCACCCAGGCCATGACATAGCCGCACGGCAACAAAAAGGCTTTGGCGCTATGCTGAGTTTTGAACTGGTGGGCGGTGAAAAAGAACTGGTGGCTTTCCTCGACGCATTACAGCACTTCAGTGTGGCCGAAAGCCTGGGAGGTGTTGAGTCGCTGGTTGCCGTGCCCGCTACCATGACCCACAGAGCCATGGTGCCAGAAGCCCGCGCCGAGGCCGGAATTAAAGACACCCTGCTGCGACTGTCGGTGGGGATTGAAGATGCAGAAGATTTAGTGGCCGATATCCAAGCCGGCCTGGCTGCCGTGGCAGCCTGTTGAATAGGAGTCAGTGATGGCGCGTTGTCATTTGCATAAGTTTGGTGGCTCCAGTTTGGCGGATGCCGATTGCTACCGCCGCGTGGCCCATATCCTGTTGACCCAGGGCCACAGCGACGATCTGGTGGTGGTATCAGCCGCCGGTAAAACCACCAACTTTTTGTATAAGCTGCTTTCGCTGCGTGATGCCGGTGAGTTGTGGCAGGAAGAGTTACAGGTACTGATTAGCTATCAGCAAAACCTGATTGAACAGTTACTCAGTGCCGAGCAGGCTCGCTATCTGCGTGAGCGTCTGTCGACCGACAAGGCTCAGCTGGTCAGTCTCCTGTCATTGGCGACTCTGAACGATTATCAGACCAGCCATGTGGTGAGCTTTGGTGAGCGTTGGTCCGCCAGGTTGATGGCGGCACTCTTGCGTGAATCCGGCGTGGCGGCAAGCCACGTGGATGCCTGCAGCATACTGGTGGCAGATGAAGGCGCCGTGCCCAATATTCGCGAGCAGGAGTCCCGCGAAAAAGTAGCTGCCATGCTGGCCGAACATGAAAACGAACGCATTGTTATCACGGGCTTTATCTGCGCCAATCCGGCCGGTGAAACCCTGTTGCTTGGGCGTAACGGCTCTGACTTTTCCGCGACCCTGATAGCCAGTCTGGCAGATATCGAACGGGTCACCATCTGGACTGATGTGGAAGGGGTGTTCAACGCCGACCCGAATAAGATAAACGATGCCAAGCTGCTCAAGAGCATGTCACTGGCGGAGGCCGACCGCCTGGCGCGTTTGGGTTCTCCTGTGTTACACAGCCGCACTTTGCAGCCCCTGTTCAACACCCAGGTGAGCATGGCAGTGCGCTCAAGCTACGCGCCTCATACCGATTTTACTCTGGTTGCTCCAACCAGCTCTCAGGCCAGTGCCCCGGTTGTCACCAATCTGAGCGAAGTGGCGCTCTTTAGCCTCACCACCCAGGCAGACACCGATGCCCTGTTGGCAACATTGTCTGCCTCTGGCTTAACGCCGTTGGCAAGCTGGCAGGGTTCCAGGGGTGGGCTGGAACTGGCCTATACTCCGGAAAATCTTAAGCAGGTCAGCGCCTTTTTAAAGGCGAACGCCGAGGCATATGGTCTGGGCGATGTTTCCATCAGCAACGATTTTGGTTTGGTGGCACTGGTGAGCGCCGATGCGGTACTGTACCGCAAGAGTTTTGCCCGCCTGCTCAGTCGCGAGGCCAAGCCTTTGTATCATGATACCCTGAGCCTGGTGACTCTGGTGCCAAAGGCGCAGGTGAACCTGCTTACGCAAAAGGTGCACCGCCGCTGCGCCGGGCCACGCAAGCGTATTGGCGTCATTCTCCTTGGTGTTGGCAACATCGGCGAAGCCTGGGTAAGCCTGTTTCGCCGGGCCCAAAGCAGTCTGTGCCGTGAGCTGGAGGCGCGGATTGAACTCGTGGGGCTGGTCAGCTCTTCCCGCGCCTACATCAACAATGCCGGTGTGCACCTGGAGAACTGGAAAACCGAATTTGAGGAGTACGCCACCGACTGGCAGTACGGGCAGTTGTTCGAAGCCTTATCGACACTGAATTGCGATGAGCTGGTTGCGCTGGACATCAGTGCCAGTGCCAGCCTGACCTTGCAGTACCCGGAGTTTTTTGCCCGTGGTATTCATGTGGTGAGCGCAAATAAGCTGGCCGGTTCTGGTCCCTTGCCCTTTTATCGCGATCTCAAGCAGCAGTTGGGTAACCGTCGTCTCTATTGGCGCTACAACGCCAGCTGCGGTGCCGGTTTGCCGGTGCAGCATGCGCTTAACGATTTGCACAACAGTGGCGACAGCGTAGAAGCCGTGGGCGGGATATTTTCCGGTACTCTCTGTTGGCTTTTTGAACACTATGACGGTCAGCGTCCTTTCTCTGATTTGGTCATTGAGGCCCGCGGCCTGGGTATCACTGAGCCGGACCCGAGGGACGATCTTTCCGGTCGTGATATGCAGCGCAAGCTGCTCATCCTTGCGCGGGAAATTGGCCTGGATCTGGAGCTGGATGATATTCAGGTCGAGTCTCCTGTACCGCCGCATCTGGCGGAGCTGACGCTGGATGAGTTTCTTGCCCGCATTGATGAACTCGATGCCCCCATGGCGGATGCCTTGGCGGCTGCCGCAGCCGAGGGCAAGGTGCTGCGTTATATCGCTGCGCTGGACAGAGCCGGTGGTCAGTTAATGGCACGGGTAGGGTTGCAGTGGGTCGACAAAGCCCACCCTTATGCCAATCTCACCCCGGGCGACAATGTGTTTGTCATTCGCAGTACCTTTTACCAGGGTAATCCTTTGATTATCAGGGGGCCCGGTGCCGGTCGTGAGGTAACAGCCGCGGCTGTTCAGTCAGATCTGGTGCAGATCTGTCGGGATCTCTTGCAGGATTGATTTTATAAGATATTGAATAACAGGGACTCTTTTGAGTCCCTGTGTTTTTTCCGCCTTCTGCTCGCAAAAAGGGCAAGATCGGGCCATTTTTTAACTTGACTTAGTGACGGGAATCTCTAGTATATGGCCATATAGACGTCCAAACGTCCATTTGAAAAATTGAGGGAGTTATCAATGGCATTTCATCACGCACAACACGCAAACTCACTGAACCAGAATCTGGCTGAGGTTGGCGATATCAATGTGTCATTTGAATTTTTTCCGCCCTCAACTCCTGAGATGGAAAAGATCCTGTGGAACTCCATCCGCCGCCTCGAGCCGCTGAATCCCAAGTTTGTGTCTGTAACCTACGGTGCCAACTCGGGTGTCCGTGACCGCACCCACGGTGTGATTGAGCGTATCCAGCAAGAAACCCAACTGGTTGCCGCCCCGCACCTTACGCTGGTGGATGCCAGCGATGAAGAGTTGTTGGCCCTGGCCAAAAATTACTGGCATCAGGGCATTCGCAATATTGTTGCATTGCGTGGTGACTTGCCTGCCGGCAGCCCCAAGCCAACCCGCTTTGCCGCCGATCTGGTGCGTTTGCTGAAGAGTGTGGCCGACTTTGATATATCGGTGGCAGCCTATCCGGAGGTGCATCCGGAAGCTGCCAATGCCCAGGCGGATTTGGTTAATCTCAAGCGCAAAATCGATGCCGGTGCCAACCGTGCCATCACCCAGTTTTTCTTCGACGTAGAATCCTATTTGCGCTTCCGTGACCGTTGTGTGGCCGCAGGTATTGATGTGGAAATCGTACCGGGCATTCTGCCTGTGACCAACTTTACCCAGCTCAAGCGTTTTGCAGCTATGACCAACGTGAGTATTCCCGGTTGGTTGCATCGCCAGTTTGAGGGCCTGGAAAATGACGCAGCTACCCGTCAGTTGGTGGGGGCCAACGTGGCCATCGATATGGTGAAGGTATTGGCCCGTGAAGGCGTGAAAGACTTCCACTTTTACACCCTGAACCGTGCCGAGCTGAGCTACGCCATTTGCCATACCTTGGGGGTACGTCCGAAGCAGGACTGATTTTTATCCGAATAAGGTCTGGCAGGGCTCCTTTTTGAAGGAGCCTTTTTGGTTTTTGGCGGTTCTTACGCTATGGTTTTAGTCACTAAGGTAAGGGGGTGATGGACAAGGATGCCAACCACCATGAACGACAAAATCCGCTTGCTGGAACAGCAGCTTCCCATGGATGTGACTAAGCTGATAATCTCGTTATCCATTATTATTGCTTTGTTTTTCTTGCAGTTCAGGCCTGATAGCCCATCGGGTGTCCTACTGTGGAGCGCTGTGCTGATTTACGCGCTTCTGTCCTTTGGCAGCCTCCTGTACCGCTTGATGAGGTTGAAACATTGCTACCGACAGCGACCTTGAATGACTAACCCCAAGCAGTGCCCGCTTTGCCAGGCTAACAATGATTGCGCCGTACAAATCGGTAAATCCATTGACGCTTGCTGGTGTGTGGGCGCCCAATTTCCCCGACAATTGCCCCAAGACAGGACCTCATGTCTGTGCCAGCGCTGCGCAGAGAGACTTGCCAAAGCAGATAAATTGGACATAAAACAGGTGAAGTAGCGGATTTGGCTGTACCGCAATCACTGGAGCAGGAGCCCGCTATGCTGAAAAAATTCCTTATCGTGATTTTATTGCTGTTAGCCGCCCCCTTTATGGTGGCCCTGTTTATTAAGTCGGATTATGAGGTCAGTGTCAGTCGCACCATCGACCGTCCGCTTGATGAAGTCTTTGGCTACCTCAGATTGCTGAAGCATCAGGATGAATTCAGTGTCTGGGCCAAGATGGATCCCAACATGCAGCAGCATTTTACCGGCATAGATGGAGAGCCCGGTTTTGTCAGTGCCTGGGAGAGCAGCAATCCCGATGTGGGTAAAGGCGAGCAGGAAATTATCGCCATAGTGCCCGGTAAGCGAATTGATTACGCGCTTCGTTTTATCGAACCCTTTACGTCCAACGACAGCGCTTATCTCATCACTGAGCCCATTGAAGACGGCAGCACCCTGGTGACCTGGGGTTTTGTGGGCCATATGTCGTATCCCATGAACCTGCTTATTCCCCTGATGGATGTTGAGTCCTTAATCCTGAAAGACCTGGATACCGGTCTTGCCAATTTGAAACAAATACTGGAGCGGCAGGCGACGCCCCAGCCTGAATGATTCTGGCTTTCCAATTGTTAACTATTCGTTGTAATCTGGTCGCTGCGCTCGCCCCGGCTCGGGGTGTGAGAAGAACAAGATAAATAAGAAGAAAAGCATCGACGAGGTTTGAATGGAAGCTGTAACTGAATTAGTAAAGTCGCTGAATAGTCTGGTGTGGGGTATTCCCATGCTGGTCATGATCCTCGGCGTCGGCCTGTACCTGTCCCTTGGACTCAAGCTGTTACCCATCCTTAAGCTTGGCAAGGGCTTCAGATTGCTGTGGTCGGGCAGAACGCCCGGTCAGGGCAAAGAGGTGAAAGGCGATGTCAGTCCTTTCAACGCCTTGATGACCTCGCTCTCGGCCACCATAGGTACGGGTAACATCGCCGGTGTGGCCACCGCCATTTTTGTGGGTGGCCCAGGCGCACTGTTCTGGATGTGGTGTACCGCTCTGGTGGGTATGGCCACCAAATATTCTGAGGCCGTGCTGGCGGTGCGATATCGCGAAGTAGATGAAAAGGGTAACTATATCGGTGGCCCCATGTACTACATCAAGAATGGTCTTGGCAGTAAATGGACCTGGCTTGGCACTGCGTTTGCGCTGTTTGGCTCCTTTGCCGGTTTCGGAATTGGCAACACAGTGCAGGCCAACTCTGTGGCTTCGGCGCTGACCAGTAACTTCGGTGTGCCTGCCTGGGTGTCGGGTGTGGTGATGATGGTGCTGGTGGGGCTGGTGCTGATGGGCGGTATCAAGCGTATTGCCATCGTGGCCGGTAAGCTGGTTCCCCTGATGACCATATTTTATATTACCGCCGGTATTGCCGTGTTGGTGGTGTATGCCAGTGAAATCCCTGCCGCTTTGAGCCTGATTATCTCCAGCGCTTTCAGTCCTGTAGCAGCTCAGGGTGGCTTTGCCGGCGCTGCCGTGATGGTGGCTATCCAGATGGGGGTTGCCCGCGGCGTATTCTCCAACGAGGCGGGTCTTGGCAGTGCGCCCATTGCCCACGCGGCTGCGCAAACCAAGAGTCCTGTGACTCAGGGACTGGTGGGCATGCTGGGGACCTTTATCGATACCATCATAGTGTGCAGCATTACGGGTCTTGCCATCGTGGTGTCCGGCGCCTGGACCTCAGGCGAAAATGGCGCGGCGCTCACCTCTTACGCCTTCTCCCACGCCTTGCCTATTGGTGACTATATTGTTGCCGTTGCGCTGGCGATTTTCGCCTTTACCACCATCCTTGGCTGGAGTGTGTACAGCGAAAAATGCGTCCAGTATCTTTTGGGGGTGAAGGCGGTGATGCCGTTTCGTCTGATTTGGACTCTGGTGGTGCCATTGGGGGCCATGGGGTCGTTGGACTTTGTCTGGCTTCTGGCCGATACCCTCAATGCCATGATGGCCATCCCCAACCTGATTGCCCTGGCTCTGCTTAGCCCTGTGGTATTCAAGTTGACCCGCGAGTTTTTCTCCAGCCGCGATGAGGCCAGTACCAAGTCTGTAGAAGCGGAGTAACTGAGTGAGCTTACGGTGAGCCTGTTGCTGTTGTGTCTGGAGGGCCGCTCGTCTACCTTGGCCAACACCAGCCGATGGATGCACCAGAGTCTGGGCGAGGCCACGGCAGCGTTATACAGTCAGGAAATCGTGTTAAGGCACAGCCAGGATGGGCTGATATGAGTGTGCCGACAGGCCTTTCGCAGATGTTTAGCCGTATCGCGAGTGGCCTTTAAAGTCAGTATCTCAGTAATAAAAAAGGATGCCTCGGCATCCTTTTTTGTTTGCTGCACCTTTAGTCGGCCGGGGCGTCGAATTCGGTATCTTCCACCGAGGGGAACATGGGTTCCACGTTGGGGATGATGCGGAACTGGCGCTGAAAATGGCGCTGCACCCCTTTAAGGTTGATATTGCCAAGTCCGGTAGCGAAGCCAAACCAGGCATAAAGGCCACTGTAATCATCAAACATGGGTGGCAAGTATCTTGGCCCTGCAAGTATGCCCTCGCGGTAGGCAAGATACAGAGTAGGAATATCCTCAATAGCGAGCTTGCCAAGGAACAGCATGGGGATAAGTTCCGGGATCCCCGAGGCAATGGCGCTGCGGATAAAGTTCACGTTTTCCACGTAGCCGCGGACATAGGAAATATCCTTGGTGAAACAGCTGCCGCCTGCCACCATGCCGCCACGGAACACCCGCTGTGTCACGCGGTAACTGTCTTTTTTACTTAGATTTTGGTCGCGGAAATAGCGATAGACTTCAATAAAGTCGGCGCCGTTTTCGGCCATATCCACCGCTGCCACCCGATCGCTGATACGCCTTGCGCGCCCGGGAGTGGAACTGAGGGTGAGCATTTCCAGCAGTACGGCCAGCCCTTCCTGCGCCGCCGCTACCCTGGGGGAGCCTACGCTCAGCCAGGTGGCGTGGGGCTGTGCCCGGCCATTCAGTGTTGTGCCAACGTGTACCCAGCCTTCGTGGACTTCATACACATTGAGGTCGGCCTTGCTGAACATGGCTTTGGAGTTGATTTTAACTGTGTCGCCCCCAACGGCAGCATCAGACACAATGCCGTCGCTTAGGCGCACCCGCATTTCATCACTGTGGAAGTAACGGCCCAGACGGCTCCCCAGGTGTTCAACCGCGCTGGCTGCATCAATTTCTTTGGGATGCTGCTTGTTCATGTGCGCGGCTGCGGGCAGTGA
This sequence comes from Shewanella amazonensis SB2B, assembly GCF_000015245.1. NCBI lineage: Bacteria > Pseudomonadati > Pseudomonadota > Gammaproteobacteria > Alteromonadales > Shewanellaceae > Shewanella > Shewanella amazonensis. The sequence continues at coordinate 3,752,401 of NC_008700.1, read as the reverse complement.
GAAGATATAACTCAGGCGGTCACCCAACTGCCTGAGGGTATGCCTGTCGCCGTGGAGTTTGTTGCTGGCGCTGCCGTAGAGCGCCTTGCTCAGCTTGCCAAATTGGGGGGTTCCCCTGTGGCCCAGCATATCGATAACCAGACGGTATTGGTCAACGTTGGCGACCAGAAGCTTACCTAAAGCATCGTCCTTGCCCAGCGTCTTTTGGATGTCCTGCTTAAGGGACTTCAGTGCTTTCTGGGTGGCGAGGGAGTCAAATGGCAGGGGAAGATTGTCGTAAAAGGCTTTGTCTACCTGCGGTAATTGTCTGGCTCCGGCATCGAAAAATTGCTGTTCAAGCTCCCTGGGCCACTTAATGGCATCCAGGATCTTGATGGGTGCTTGCAGATGGATCAGTTGGTCGGAAAAGCGTCGCAGGTGTTCACAGTACCTGAGTTTTGCATCGTTCATTCATTAACGCTCTGGGGACGGCTTGGGAATATCATAGCCACAAGCGCCATGGAGAACCACATAAGCGGCTGAATTTATAAGATTGGCCGGGGCTTCAGGGCAGGGATTAGCTGCCCCCGTTGTTAAAAGTCATCTTCATCGTCCAGGCCCAGTGCCTTTTTTAATTCGGCGCGTTCGAGATAATCATCCAATCGACGCTTGACCTCCTGTCGGCGCTTGAGGGCTTTTGCTGCCTGAGCATTTTTGGGTGAGGTCAGTTCTTCCATTTCGCTATCTTGGGGCAGGATTTCAACTATTCGAGCCATAACGAATTCCTCATGGGTTAATTAAGGACTTTCTAACCACTTTGGTGGATTGAGAAAAGCAAAAATTATTTGTTGAATGGGTAAAAAATGTTCTCTCTGTTCCACTCTGTGAGTATGGTCATAAATTTCCAAAAGGGGGCATCACTCTGGAATAAAAGACCTACTAAAAAAGTCGGACTTTAACTTGCACATTGGCACTTATCGGCCAGACTAAAAACATGTATGAAGTGAGTAACAATGACTCTAGCCATTTAAAATCAAGGATGATTTAAGGTGAATTCCCAGGCAGCAACCAAAGACCCCACTCGATTTCATCTCCCACTTTTTGTGTGGGGGGTGATGCTGGTGTCCATGGCGTTTGCCTTCACAGGTTGGTACCAGTTTCATCAGTACATCAACGATCTCAAGGAAGAACGTTTTGAAGACATGGCGCAGGAGCTGAAATTGGCTATCGAGACCCGTATGCTGGCCTATGAACAGGTGCTGCGCAGTGGGGTAGGCTTGTTTAAGGCATCCAATGGTGTGTCCCGTTCCGAGTGGCGCACCTATGTGGCCAATGCCAAGCTGGACAAGTACTATCCCGGCATTCAGGGGGTGGGGTTCAGTCAGGTGGTGCGTAAACCACAACTGCAAGCATTCGAAGCCGCAGTCAGAGCTGAGGGATTCCCTGCATTCAAGGTTTACCCCGATGGCGATCGCCCCATCTATCACTCCATTCTCTATCTCGAACCCTTTGATTGGCGAAATCAGCGGGCCTTTGGCTACGACATGTATTCAGAGCCCAGGCGTCGGCGGGCGATTGATTGGGCAACCGAAACAGGTAACGCTGCTATTTCCGGCAAAATTACCCTGGTACAGGAAACCGGCGAAGATCTCCAGGCCGGTTTCCTCATGTATCTGCCACTCTACGCACGGGACAATGCGCCAAGCGGTGATACTTTGCTTGGCACTGTTTATGCGGCGTTTAGGATGGACGACCTGATTCGTGGCATCCTGGGTAATCGATTTACCCAGTTACAGCTGGAGATTTTTGATGGTGGCGAGTTAATCGAAGATAACCTGATGTTTCGTTCTCCACGGGCTGATAGCTGGCGTCTTCAAACTGAGTTGCCCATTGAAATGGGGGGGCAGAAGTGGTTGCTTCATGTGGGAAGTAATGAAGATTTTCTTAGTCAGTCGGAAGCGTTTCAGAGCCAATTAATGCTTTTTATGGCTGTCGTTTTTCAGCTGTTAATGTTCTATTTTCTCCTCAGTATCGCTAAAGCCAGACATCAGGAAAGCCTGCTCTCGCGGGAGATAATGAACAATGAAAGCCGATTCAGATTGGTGGTGGAAGCATCGCCCAGCGCCCTTATTATCACCAACAGGCGCGGTGTGATTACTTTGGTGAACAAGCACACAGAGCAGCTATTTGGCTATACCAGGGAAGAACTGCTGGGTAAGAGTGTGAATGTACTTTTGCCCGAAGCATTGGCAAAGGTGCATCAGGGGCATATGGAGTCCTATCTGGCCAATCCCATTGCCAAGAAAATGTCGCTCAGGGATGAACTCTATGGCAGAACCAAATCCGGCGGTTTGGTACCTGTGGAAGTCGGTCTGACACCTATTCATTTTGCTTCCGGAATTTCGGTGCTGGCCACCATTAACGATATTTCGGTGCGTCGAAATATTGAGGAGCAAAGGATGGCCCATACGCTGGAGCTGGAGCGTATCAATAAAGAACTCGACAGTTTTGCGTACATAGCCTCTCACGATCTCAAGTCACCCCTGCGGGGGATTGAGCAACTTGCACAATGGATAGAAGAAGATCTAAAGGGCAAGTTGGACCCGTCCACCGGCAAGTATCTGCAGCTCATTCAAAGCCGTATCCAGCGCATGTCTCAGCTGCTGGATGGTCTGTTGCTTTACTCACGCATTGGTCGGGCCGAGGAGTCCTTCTCACCGGTGGAGGTCAAATCCCTCATCAAAGACATCTTTACCCTGGTGGCACCACCTGTTGGTTTTAATCTTAAACTCTGTGGTGAGTTTTCCACTATCAACACCGCCAAAGTGCCGCTGGAGCTGGTGATAAGAAACCTCTTCTCCAACGCCATCAAGCACCACGATAAGGGTGAGGGAGAAATCAGTGTCAGTGTCGAAAGTTGCGGTGACATGCTGAAGTTCTGTGTGGCCGATGATGGGCCAGGGATCCCAGCCGAGTATCAGGAGAAAGTCTTCAATATTTTTCAAACACTCAAAGCACGGGATGAAGTCGAAGGCTGTGGATTGGGCTTATCACTGGTGCGCAAAACCGTAGAACGCTATGGCGGCAAGGTCTGGCTGATTTCTCAGGGGAGAGGATGTCAGTTCTGGTTCTCATGGCCAAAACAATTGGGGGCGCAAAAAGCATGACAGACGCGCAATACCGTGAAGTGGTGCTGTTTCTTGTGGACGACGACGACGTGGATTACATGGCGGTGGAACGCGCGATGCGTCAAATGCGCCTGCTGAATCCGCTGGTGCGGGCCCGAGACGGCAGGGCCGCGCTGGAAATGCTCAATGGAGGCGCGGTGCAGGGGGCCTTTGTGATTCTGCTGGATTTGAACATGCCCAGAATGAATGGCCTTGAATTTCTGCAAGCCCTGCGCGCCGATCCGCAGTTTGCCTCTGCAGTGGTGTTTGTGCTGACTACCTCCCGTGCCGACGAAGATAAGTTGGCGGCCTATAGTTTCAATGTGGCCGGTTATGTGGTCAAAAGTAATATAAAAGACGAATTTGAAAGAATTATCAATATGTTGGATGGGTACTGGCGCATAGTGGAATTACCCAAATTATGAAGGTTAAACCATGAATTTATTACTGGTTGATGATGATGCAGTCGATCGTGAGATGATAGTTCGCGCGCTGTCCCAGTCAGACCGTGGTTTTACCGTGTCTGAGTCCTGCTATGCCAAAGATGCGATGATCAAAATTAAGCAGCAGCACTTTGACGGCATCTTGTTGGACTATATGCTGCCCGATGCCAATGGTCTCGAAGTCCTGACCTGGCTCAATGACATCAGCAACGAGAGTATTGCGGTGGTGATGATAAGCCGCTACGAGGATGAAAAACTGGCTGAGCGTTGCATAGAATTGGGCGCGCAGGACTTTTTGCTTAAGGATGAAGTCTCCTCGAGTCGTTTGTGCCGTGCCATTATCAATGCAAAGCAGCGTTTTTCTATGGCCAGGGCCCTGCGCCGAAGTCATGAAAAGTTACGTGAGCTTGCCGAACACGACTCCCTCACCCGGCTGGTGAATCGCTATGGCTTTGAATTGTGTCTGAATCGTGCCCTCAGTCAGGTACGGCGTACCGGAGGTATGCTCAGTGTTATCTTGCTTGATCTCGATGATTTTAAAGGCGTAAACGATACCCTTGGCCACCAGATGGGTGATGTGCTGCTGGTGGAGGTGGCGACACGTCTGTCTTCGGCGCTGCGTGAAAATGACCTGATAGCACGCATTGGTGGCGATGAATTTGTGGCCCTAATTTGCGATCAGGATACCCGCTTTTTACCATTTGACCTCGCCAAGCGTTTACTCAGTACCTTTGAGGAGCCTTTCCAGCTTGGAGACAGCGCTGTGATGATGGGAGCCAGTCTCGGCATCGCCATATACGGTGAGTGCGCCAATACAGCTTATGACCTGCTGAAATGTGCCGACATTGCCATGTATCGCGCCAAGGAAGAGGGACGAAATCAAATCCAGTTTTATTCCCTTGATCTGGAAAATGAAGTTAAACGTCGCACCCGCATTGAGCAAGGGCTGCGACTTGCATTGAGTAACAATGAACTTGTGCTCTATTACCAGGGTAAATTTGATGCTCTGTCTGGCTATCTCAGTGGTGTGGAGGTGCTGCTGCGCTGGCAACATCCTACCGATGGCCTGCTGGCCCCCGATACCTTTCTGAGCATTGCCGAGGATGTTGGTTTGACCGAGCAAATTGGCAAATGGGTGCTCAACACAGCCTGTCAGCAGGTGAGCCTGTGGCTGAAACAGATTGGCCAATATTTGCCTGGTTTTTCAGTGGCGGTCAACTTCTCGGCGTCGCAAATTTCGGCGGTAAATCTGGTCTCTGTTATCGAACATGCTCTGGCAGAAAGTGGCCTGCCGGCGCACAATCTGGAGTTGGAAATCACCGAAAACGCCTTGATTAAAAACCCAGAGGAAATCGCTTCTGTGCTCGATAGAATTGAGAGCATGGGGGTGACTATGGCACTGGATGACTTTGGCACAGGCTATTCGTCTCTCGAGCACCTGATGCATTTCCCTATCCAGGTTATCAAGATAGATAAAAGCCTGGTGGCAACAGTGCCCCAGGATGAAAAAGGTTGCCGCCTGTTAACGGCGCTGCTGAATTTCGCCCAGGGCTTTGGCATGGTGTCGGTTGCCGAGGGGATTGAAACCCAGGCTCAGGCAGATTTTTGTACTGATCATGGTTGCAACCTGCTGCAGGGATACTTGCTGGGCAAGCCTGTGGATGCCAAGACATTTGAAACACAATTCCTGCTGCCAACACTTACCAAATTCCAACAGAGATAACTTGCCAAGCCTTGGTGATTACTACAAAATTTTCTCACTTAACTTTCTTTGGCGCCTGAGTCGCCACGGTATACTGCGATGAAAATCGGTGTGTTGTCCCAATTCCCCGAGCTCTACTCGACACGTCGATTGGTGGAGGCTTGTGAATCCAGGGGGCATGAGGCCTGGGTAATAAACCCTATCAACTGCTACATGAATATCAACTCGGTCAAACCCAGCATCCATCTCGAAGGGGAAGAGGTGCCCATGTTTGATGCCATCATTCCCAGAATTCACGCCAGCGTTACCTTCTACGGTTGTGCCGTGGTGCGTCAGTTTGAAATGATGGGAGTATTTGCTGCCAATGATTCCATTTCCATTGCACGCTCACGGGATAAATTGCGGGCATTGCAGTTGTTGTCCCGTAAAGGTATTGGCATGCCGGTGACAGGATTTGCCAACAAACCCAATAATATTCCTGACCTTATCAATATGGTAGGCGGTGCTCCTCTGGTGATTAAACTGCTTGAGGGCACTCAGGGTATCGGTGTGGTGCTGGCTGAAACCCGCAAGGCGGCCGAAAGTGTGATTGAGGCGTTTTTAGGGCTTAAGGCCAACATCATGGTGCAGGAATATATCAAAGAGGCCAATGGCAGCGACATCCGCTGTTTTGTGGTGGGTGATAAGGTAGTGGCCGCTATGCGCAGACAGGGCCCGGAAGGCGACTTCCGCTCTAATCTGCATCTGGGTGGTTCGGCTGAGCCGGTGAAAATCACGCCGCAGGAGCGCAAATCCGCAGTCGCGGCCGCCAAGGCCATGGGATTGGTGGTTGCCGGGGTGGATATTTTGCGTTCAGCCCGTGGTCCATTGGTGCTGGAGGTGAACTCGGCACCGGGCATCGAGGGGATTGAACAGGCAACCGGTATCAAGGTTGCTGAACCCATCGTTGAGTATATTGAAAAAGTGGTGGCGGCCCGCCGGGCCAACCACCAGGTGATTGCCTGACTTCAGTCAGATCTCAATACTCAGAGTGCGAAGCCGTATGACCAGCGCAGCACCACTTTGGGGTCATCCTCGGCAAGGTCGGTGTCAGATACAGTAAAGCTGACATCGCCAAGCTCAGTGCTCTTGGTCAGTGAAACGGCATAATCGCTGTAGCTTGACTCGCCATACCAGCCTAAAGCGATATCCCCGCTGGAATAGCCATAGTGGAAGTCGAGACTCAGGGTTTCCGCCAGCGGTATGGCGACATCGGCGCTGAGATAGTCCATATCATCATCGGACAAGTCATCTGGGGCCATATCGTCGCCGCCATTGACCACAAGGGCATAACCCACGGTTAACCACTGCCACGTGAGGCTGGCATAGACTTCACCAAAGTCGATGTCGGCGTCTGCGTCTGGATAGGCGTAGTAGAGGTAGCCAACATCAAAGCTCAGGCCCTCGGTGATATCGCCGCTATAACCACCGTAAAAATCCATCTCGAAGGTAGTGTCATCACCAAAGTCAACATTGGCAGCCCAGGTTCCGGCGTAAAAGCCACTCTCGTGGCTGTAATCCAGTCCGCCATCCACGGCAGTACTGTCCTGAGTTTGGCTGATACCGCGCCACAGGTAGTTAGAGCTTATCCCAATATTGCCCTCAAATTCAGCTTTGGCTGGCACGGCGGCAAAGGCGCAGGAAAGCAGCAGAGCGAGTGTGGATACCTTGGTCATCATATTCCCCTTCAATGATTATTGTGTGTACTTGTATTGGTCGGGAATAACTAAAGCCAAGGTTATGCCATTTTTTAACTTGCTGTTTACAAAAGGATTGTCTTTTAAAGAGTTGTAAATTGACCGAAAAATGCACACTTTGCGTGCGCCAATGCACATACTTGGTGCGCACAAAACAAAAAGCCTCCCGAAGGAGGCTTTGACTGCATGAGCGCCGTGATTAGTTTACGCTGTCACGCAGGGCCTTGCCGGCCTTGAATTTTGGAATGGTCGCCGCAGGGATTTTGATTTCCTTGCCGGTTTGTGGGTTGCGACCAGTGCGCTCTGCGCGGGTGCTGGTTTCAAAAGAGCCGAAACCTACGATAGAAATTTTGTCGCCGTCTTTCATGGCGGCAGTCACAGCTTCTTCGAAGGATTTCAGCGCACGGCCGGCTTCGGCCTTGGTCAGGTCAGCACTCTCAGCGATCTTGGCGATAAGTTCAGTTCTGTTCATATGCTAAATACTCGTCTTTCCGTGATTATTGTTTTAAAACTCGCCTAACATGCCACAGGCATTAGCGTTTGGGAAGCGGTTTTGGGGCCCAAATCCCGCTCGGGATCAATTTTCCAGTGGGTTTTGTCACATTAATTGGCATCCAGCAGCTGATAGAGGATTTGTTTCACCAATTGAGGCTCAAATGGCTTATCACACAGGGCGTTAACGCCGGCCTGGCACACGTTGGATAAGTGGGCATCGTTGGCTTCTGACGACACCATCAAGATGGGAATATGGGACTGCTGACTCTCGTTGCGGATAAATTGGGTCAGTTCCAGGCCGTCCACACTGGGCATGTTGTAGTCGGTGACCACCAGATCGAACATCTGCTCGCGCATAAGTTCGATGGCTTCGGCGCCATCACAGGCTTCAACAATTTGCCGCATTCCCAGGTTACTCAGGGTGCGGCGGATGATGTTACGGGCCATGCGGCTGTCGTCCACCACCAACACCCGCAGATCCTGCACATCGAAGTGATCCAGGTCCAACTCATCGTTGGAAAGGAGATCAATGGTAGCGTTGAGTGCTTTTCCAAGATGCTCTTTGGAAAAGGGCTTAGGCAAGATGGCCACCACACCTGACTGGCGGAACACCTCCAACTGCTCGCGACGGCATTCACTGGAAACCAACATAAACTGGATATCCTGACATCGGCTGTCACTCTTGATGTAGGTCAGCAGCTTGAGGGCATCACCATCGCTATAGTGCATGGCGCTGGCAATCAAATCGGGTTTGTGCTCTGTGAGTATTTGCCTGGCCTCATCAAAACCACCGGCGGTTTCGATGTTGAGAATGCCTTCATTTTTCAGGCTGGCGATGATGATTTTACGCTGGGTGTCTGAAGGCTCCACCAGTAGGATGGACAGCTCGCCCGGTGACAATTGATGCATGGCTGTTAAGACTGTTGTTGCGGGTTTGTAACGCTAACCCAGTTGCTCAGTCTTTGGCAAGCATGCTTATCCATCCCGCCTATGCACACAGGCCTGAATTCAAGCCTATTCTCAGCGGTGGTGTTGAGCGTTGGTTTCTGACTCTGTGAACAGATACGTGCGGGTCGAGGGGAGAAACGCCACCCACCATTGAAATGAAAGCAGCACAAAAAGAGTGGCCGCAACCAGCCACAGGGGGATCTCAGCCCCGGCGAAAAACAGCCGGGTATCTTCAGGGCTGATGTGGCTGGCGATAATAGCCGTAACCCCCAGTGCAGCGCAGCCAAGGGTTTGAATGGCTGTATAAATGCGCACGGCCCACAGCGCCCAGGTGGTTTTAAGCACCAGGCCCACCAATACCGGCAATACCCCAAGCGTAAACATATCCAGATTACCGGTAATGATGACGCGGGTAATGGATAAGAGAGCCAGTACAAGGTAAATGCAGAACAACAGGCACAGAGGCAGCGGTGGCAGTTTCATGGTGGGTTCCGGCAAAAAAGTCGCCCAAGTGTAGAAAAAGCCAGAGAGACAGTCCAGTTCAGTGTAAAATGGCGCTCCCAAAACAGAGGCAATGATATGACTGAGCAAGAATTCTGGCAGCTGGTAAGCCGCCAAAGCCCGGATGAATCACAGGAAAGCCTGGCGGAGCGTTTACGCAACGCGTTGAGTGCCATGGATAGCGACGCCCTGAAGGCGTTTGATAAATTGTTTGGCCAGCAGATGCGCCGGGCCTACACCTGGCCACTGTGGGGCGCCGCCTATGTCATCACAGGTTGTGACACCGATTATGGCTTTGCCGAATTTCGCTGCTTTCTCATCTCCCTCGGGCAAGAGTGGTTTGAACGTGTGATAGTCACGCCCGATGCCCTGGCCGGGCTGCCAGGTTGGCCAACGGTGGACGGTTATGCCTATCCCTTTGTGGAAGATTACGACCTGATTGCCGGGCAGCTTTATGAAGACAGAACCCAGGAGGAATTGCCCTTTGTACCGTCCGGTAGCGTGAATCCGGCAGGCAAGAAGTTCAGCTCCCGCCCCAAAGACCTCAAAGCTAACTATCCCGAGCTTTGCCGCTTGTTCCCCTTCTGATCTTGCCACACCCGGCGACACCGGCCGGGCGCTGTCTATACGACGGCGCTCAGTCTTGGGTGGGTTTTTCGTGATACAAATTGATACCGGAACCATTTGAGACTAATCTGTCTAAAATAAATAATAAACAGAAGCTTATATTCAGAATGGCGTCTGATTACGGCAGTTTTTGTTAAGTATTGGTTCAGCTTGAATTCGCTAAAGTGATTGCGATTTAATCGATTACAGGCCTTAAGGAGGCTCATATGAAATTCCCGATGATTCTGTTAGCCGGCATCTTTGTTGCGGGTTCAGCGATGGCGGATGAAGCAGCCACTGTGGATCCACAAACCGAAAACGGCGCTGTAAAAATCACCTGGCAAGAGCCCAAAAAATTCCGCGACATTAAGTCCAGTGGTGAACTTCAGTCCAGATTCGAAAACCGTATGTTTGAGACCCTGACCAAGGAGCTGAACAAGCAAGCGTCGAAGTCGCTCAAGCCCGAACAGAAGCTGGAACTGGTTGTAACAGATGTGGATATGGCCGGTGATATGCGCCCTACCTTTGGCGCTACCAGCAATGATTTACGTGTGGTGAAAGAAATCTACCCGCCACGCATCAGCTTCAGTTATCAAGTACTGGAGGGGGAGCAGGTGGTGATTGCCGGTGATGAAAAACTGACTAACCTGAACTTTATGAACGACATTCGCCCAGTGAATGACAGACCCTTTTCCCATGAAATCCGCCTGTTAACCGAGTGGTTTGACAAGCAGGTTGCCCCCAAGCTCTAACTGTCTGAATCAGGCCTGCCTCAGCTGAGGCGGGGTACTGCCAAGCAGGCAAAGTCCACTTTCGGTGAGCTTTGCCTGTTTTTTTGCCCGTGCGCTAAGTGCCGACAGTTCATGTTCGGTAGCATTGAAGGTGTGTCTTGGCGAAAGTATGCCGGCACACAGAGATGTCAGAGGCTGCAGACTGAGCGCACCCTGGCGGTCTTCGGCCGAGATAAACTGTGCCTGCCAATGCGCTTCCTGGAAAAAGCTGCGTTTTTCGGCTTCAAAATTCTTGAGGATCCCTGCAACCCTGCATGTGGGATCGTCAGTAGTAATCATCACAAAATCATCGCCTCCAATGTGACCCACAAAGCAGTCGGCATCTTGGTGTTCGGCAAGCAGCGATGCCACATAACAAATCACCTCGTCTCCCCGGCAAAAGCCATAGATATCGTTATAGGGTTTGAAGTGACTCAAGTCGAAATAAACCAGATAAAAGGGGCGGCTTTGCTGTTTCAACCGCTGCAGCTCTTCCTGAATGGGTACATTACCCGGCAGCCCGGTGAGAGGGTTGGCATGGCGGGCGACCTTAATTCGGTGCTCTGTGATCCGGGCCAGCAAGTCCTTGGTGTGGCCCACGCCTATCAGTTTGTCCTGACGCAGAATTAAAAACTGCTGGGCCATAAGCTGATCCGAATCAGAAGTCAGGAGTTGGCTGACGCTGCTGAGGGCCTCTGATGCATCAAACTGGGGCACCCGGGTGTCCATGACTTCGGTAACACAGTGATTTTCATGCAGGGCGCGGCCGTAGGGGGTTGAAAATAACTCCAGCAGGGCTGTGCGACTGATCAGTCCCAGAGGTGTGTCGCCTTCAACTACCACCATGGCCTGCAATGCCGGCTGGCTACTGAAACGATCGCTGATGGTCTTGAGTTTTGTGTCAGTGGGTACAGTCACAGCGCCACATGCCAAGCTTTCGGCGGTTTCGATATACCTGTGGGTACTCTGCCCGATATTGGGCTGTGGGCTCAGTCCCGGGGGGAGCTGTTTATTTGGGTTGGCCTCCGGGCGTCCAAGCAAAAAACCCTGGCAATAGATGATCCCGAGTTGTCTGAGTACCTGCAGTTCAGCTGCGGTTTCTATTCCTTCGGCAATAACCTTGCAGGTCAGGCTTTGGCAAAGCTCCACAATGGAGCGTACAAACTCTTGTTTGACAGGATGTTTGTCGATTTGGTGAATAAAGTGGCGGTCGATTTTGACATAGTCCGGCGCCAATTCTGACCAGAGTCTGAGACCAGAGTAACCTGCACCCAGATCGTCAATGGCGGTTAAAAAACCTTGGTTGCGGTAGTGCAGCAGGCAGGTTTTCAGCAGATCGATATCGTCGGCGGGATGCTGCTCTGATAGCTCAATGACAACCTGTGATGGCGATATGCCCAATTGCTGCAGCATGGTCAGGGTCTTGCCCTTGGGGTGATCCGGGTCCAACAAGGCTTTGGGGGAGATGTTGATAAAAAGCTTTCCCGGCAGCTTTCGTTCGGCAAAACGCCCCGCTGCAATCTGGCGACAAAGGGTTTCCAGCTCGCTCAGTCTTCCTTCATGCTCAGCCGTTTTAAACAGGGGGACGGGGGAATATAAAGGACTGTGCACTGGCCCTCGGGAAAGGGCCTCAAAACCGTGGATTTTTCCGGCACTGATATTGAAAATGGGTTGAAAAAGCGATTCTATGCTTTGCTTTTCAATGAGTTTTGTCAGTTCTGCCTTTAAATCTATGGCGGCCATCATTCGTACCGGGAGCCCAAGGTTCCGGCAGTCTATGGCAGCCTTATGACAGAAAGATGACCGCTTATTTACTCTGGGATTTGAATGCTTGCAGGGTTTGCAGCAATACGCCGAGTTTACGTACCACGCGCTCTAATGATTCGGGGGTTAGCTCAGCTGACTTGAGGCTGGCAAATTCCTGACCCAGCTCCTGAACGTAAGGGCCAAACCTGTTGCTGCGGGTTGAAAAACCTTCTTCCGCGCTGAATATATGGCTGAACTTTCCCATGCCGGCTTTTTGCAGTTCATCCAGACGGGTGTCGGCATCGATTGCCTGACGATAGGCAAGTTGCAGATTTTCGGTCAGTTGCTCAAGGACCTTGGTATATGGCATAACAGCTTCCAATCAGATTTTTCGGGATTATAAGAGGCAAGGATGAAGGCAACAAGTTTAAGGACAGGGTTCATTGGCGCAGCGGCACTCTGGATGCTGTCGGCGATGGCGCCACTATTGGCGAAAGAATCAGATAAACCCCCTTTCTATGAATTCTCCTATCAGGGCAAAACCGTCTATCTGCTCGGCTCCATTCATGTGGGCCGTCCGGATTTTTACCCCATGCCAAAGGTAGTGGAAAGTGCATTTGACAGTGCTGAGGCACTGGTCGTCGAGGCAGACATAGGCGCCGCCGGGACAGATATTCAGCGACTCTTGATGACCTATGGTGTGGATGCATCTACTCCCGATGCGCAGTCCGCTGCCGTGGTGGAGACATACTGCAGCAGCCGTAAACCAGTCTGCGAAGCCATGGCGCCGCTTTCTCCCTGGATTCAGGCGTCGCAAATTACTGTGTTGCGGTTTGCCGAGTTGGGTTATCAGGCTGAATTGGGGGTCGATCAGCACTTCCTGGGCCGTGCCCGGAACAGCAAAGCGATATTTGAGCTGGAGGGCATGGAATATCAGTTCAAGCTGATGGCGTCGCTGGACAAGTCGCAGCAGTGGGCCATGGTGCGGGAGGCCATTTCTGCCCCTGGCGAAGATGCTGACGCCCTGGTCGATAGTTGGCGTGGCGGTAACAGTGATGAGCTGGCTGCGTTGATGCACGACTCCATGGCAGAAGGTGATGATACCCAATTGCTGAAAGCGCTTCTGTGGGACAGAAACCATGGAATGGCCGATACGCTGCAGAGTCTCCTGACCCGGCCGGAGACCCCATCAAGTCTGATGGTTGTGGTGGGTGCGGGCCATCTTGTGGGTGAGCAGAGTTTGGTGTCTATTCTGGCCCAGCGTGGCATCAGGGTGAAGGGGCATTTGGGCCACTGTGCCGCTACCCAGGGCATCTGCCAGTAAGCAGCAGATATAGGTAGGGAGTAGCTGACTTATTGTCATTGCCGGGTCGTCCGAGTGACTGAATTACCGGGGTAATCGCCATCGTTGGCTATACTCAGGAAGACAGCCGCGGAGGACCCATGGCCTTGCCCACCCAACTGGTATATCCAGGATTTGAAAAGATCCCACGCTTCTGGGACAACGAACAACAGTCGCAAGTCGCCCGGGTTGACCCCGGTGAGTATTACTATTCCTGTCAGGATGAGTTTATCTATACCCGTTTGGGATCCTGTGTCGCTGCCTGTATCTGGGACCCACTGATGGGCATTGGTGGCTTAAACCACTTCCTGTTACCCGAAAAAGTGCTTCACGAAGATTGGCACCAGCTCACCAGCTACTCCTGTCGTTACGGCAACTGGGCCATGGAGCAATTGATTAACGGCATCCTCAGCGCGGGCGGGCTTAAATCCCGCCTCAAGGCAAAAATATTCGGCGGTGCCACACTGGGCCGTATTTCTGTACTCAATGTGGGTCAGTCCAATATCGCCTTTGTGAGGGAGTATCTGGCATTGGAAGGGATACCCGTGATGTCAGAAGATCTCGGTGGCCCCTGGCCGCGCAAGGTGCTTTTTCATCCCCAAAGCGGCAGGGTCAGACTGAAGCGGCTCGAAATGACCGGCATGGCACAAATCGAGCGCGAAGAGGAGGCCTATCTCAACGATGTGGCTGAGCATGCCAAGGTGCCCGAGCCCGGCTCGATAGAACTTTTCTGATTACTCAGGCGTCTGACTACAGGGGCTTTTGGGCCACAAAGTGCACGTAGCGCCCCAGTCGTAAAAAGGCAGGTTCGCGGGAGTATTTCAGCTCCATCTCAATCAGCCCGGTATCACTGTACTCGGTGGAAAGGCTGCCTTTTTTCAAATAGTCGTGAATCACCCGCACGCCGGAGCGACAGTGAATGTCCATCTGCCAGCCGTCACACCAGGCTTCCACCTCGGGCACTGTCACCGGGAAGTTGGGGCTGAGCTTAACCCTTTTGGCCTTAAATCCTGACTGTACATAGCCGAAGTTACCGGCAATGAGTGAGTGGAAACACATGGCATCACGGTTATAAAACATCAGTGAAAACAAGCCGCCCGGCTTGAGCAGTGTCAACAGGCTTGTCATGGTGCCTTTGGCATCGGCTAGCCATTCCACCACGGCGTGACACAGGATCAGGTCGAACTCCCCCAGGGCATCCCGGGATAAGTCCTGAATGGGGGCATGAATGCACTGGATGTCCAGTGGGGTGGGGCTGAGGGCGATATGCCGCTTGGCCTCGGCGAGCATTTCGGCAGAAATATCACACAGCACCACACTGTGACCCAGTGCCGCCAGCTTTTGACTGAAAAAGCCAAATCCGCCGCCTGCATCCAGTACCCTGAGCCTGCGTTCACCCAACAGTGGCAGCATTTCTTCCAGGTCGCGCCACAGTACGGCCGCGCGAATATCTCCCTTGAGGGTACCGTAGATGTTCTTGGCAAACTTACCCGCGAGGGTATCGAAATTCTTGTCTTGCAATCTGAGTGTCCGGCGCTGGAAGGTCGGGCGCTAGTTTCTCACAGCCGGGGCGGTTTTGGCAGTCTCCCGTTGTTTGGGCCATTTCCTGGTTTTTTTCGGCAGAGATTGATGTAAGGTGTTGAAAATTAAATGTATAGGGTCGTGATTTTATTGAGGGTACACATTGCAGTGAATGAGAGTATAATTCCCGCTCTTTGCTAGGGGGGAGCCTACACCATGGAACATCAAGTGGCACTGGATGGGATGCCGTCGCTGTTGTCTTTGTATCGCAAGATTTTATTCGGCCGTAAGCCCGGTTGGGATCAGCAGCCGCTGCCCGTGATCCGCGTGTCTGTGCCCCAGGTGTCTCTGTCGCCAGCGGTCGTGTCCGACTATGCCAAAGTGTGTGGGTTCAACTTCGATGGCAAGACGCTGCCCCCCACCTTTTTGTACATTCTGGCGTTTCGCCTGCATGCGGTGATCTTCACCCACGACGCTATTACCTTTCCGCTGCTGGGCATGATCCACCTGAAAAACCGTATCACTCAGTACCGCCCCGTCACTGTGTCTGAGCAGGTACGCTTGGAATGCGTACTGGCATCCAGCGAGCAAACCGATGCCGGATTGGAGTTTGAGTTGGTTTCCAAGGTTTGGGTGGGCGATGAACTGGTGTGGGAAGCCCACTCTATCTATCTGTATCGTATTGAAAGCGCAGGTCGTCGCGCCCGTCCCCCGAAGGGCAGCGACATGGCGTGGGACAACCCCAAAACCTGGTCTCTGGACGATAAACTGGGCTGGCGCTACGCCAGAGCCTCTGGTGACTTCAATCTCATCCATTTACACCCTTTCCTCTCTAAACGCTTTGGGTTTGAGAGGGTACTGGCACATGGTATGTGGTCCAAGGCGCGCTGTGTTGCCGAGCTAATGGACAAGATAGGTAACAGACCCTGCACCCTGGATGTGGCTTTTAAATTGCCGCTGTTTATGCCCGGTGAGGTGACCTTTGCCAGTGAAGCCAAAGAGGATGGACTCAGGTTTGAACTTCGAGATCAAAAAGGTCGCAGACCCCATCTCAGCGGTGAAGTGACCTTTCACGACTGAGGGTAAATGATGCATCCGCTGACAAAGATTGATCAGCCTACAGCATCTTCCCCAATAAAAACGGCCGCAATATGCGGCCGTTTTTTATTGTCTTTTCAAGGCACACCGTGCGCGACTTAGTCTTCTCAGGGCACACTGTGCCCCATTGAGGCCTGCCAGATGCTGAACCACTGCTGCCTGCTAAGCACTATATGGCTTGAGGCCAGGGCCGATTTAATACGCTTAACGTTGCCACTGCCGATAATGGGCAGTGGACGACTCGGATGCATCCGCACCCAGGCGTATACCAGCTGACTCAGGTCGTCGGCGCCTGTTTGTTGCTGTATATCGCTAAGCACGGCTCGCAGCCGCACCGCCCGCTCATCCATGCCCGACATCAAGGCTCCTCCCGCCAGGCATGACCAGGCCATGGGGCGAATGCCCAGGCGCTGGCATTGGTCGAGGGTGCCGTCGTGCATGACCTGCATCGCCAGTGGTGACAGTTCTACCTGATTGGTCTCCAACGCAAAATCGAGCCGGGACTGCAACAGTTCAAACTGGCTCGGGGTAAAGTTGGATACACCAAAGTGGCGTACCTTGCCCGCCTTGCGTAACGCATAAAAGGCCTCGGCCATTTCATCGGCATTCATCAGCGGATCGGGCCTGTGGATCAACAGCAGGTCCAAATAATCCGTGCCCAAATTGCGCAACGATTGTTCGGCGCTGTTGATGATGTGATCCCGGCCGGTGTCATAGTGGTTCACATAGCGGTCTGGATTTCCGACAATGGCGGGCTTGATGCCGCACTTGCTGATGATTTCCATTTGGTGGCGCAGGGCAGGGGTCTCGCGCAGCACGTCACCAAAGAGTCGCTCACACTGGTACTGGCCATAGATATCGGCGTGGTCCATGGAGCTGACCCCAAGGGACAGATAGGTTTCGATGATTTCGCGCCGCTCAGACAAGGTGGTTTGCCAATCGGCCAGTCGCCAGAAACCGGCAATAAATTCGGACAGTTTGAGTGAAGTCGACACCATGGTTCTCCCCAAAAAAGTGCACTGAAATTGATTTGGATTCAGGAAAGATGAATTAGTCATTCCTTGAGCTTCTTTAGCCCGGGTCTTTGGCTTAGGCTGTGTTGAGCCAGGACCCGCCACAGGGTCTCACAATAACAATCACAAGCATACCCTACAGCGAGAACTCCACTATGTTGACTGATATGGAAATTTCCCGGCAGGCCAATGTACGCCCCATAGGCTGGATTGCCGATGACTTTGGTCTTGGCAAGCATTTGTGGCGGGAGGCCGGTCATGCCATGGCCAAAATCAGCCTTGAAGCCGCCCGCGCGCCTTTGCGTGGCAAGCTGGTTATAGTCACCGCCGTCACACCCACTCCCCATGGCGAAGGTAAAACCGTGACCACCATAGGGCTCACCCAGGGGCTGCATCTGCTGGGGCACAAGGCTTGTGCCTGTATCCGTCAGCCCAGTCTCGGCCCTGTTTTCGGGGTTAAAGGCGGCGCCGCCGGTGGGGGATATGCCCAGGTGGTGCCCATGGAGGTGATGAACCTGCATATGACCGGTGACATCCATGCCGTCACCAGTGCCCATAACCTGGCTGCCGCCGCCATCGATGCCCGCCTGTTTCATGAAACCCGTCTGGGGTGTGAATCGTTCAGCGCCAAAACGGGATTACCGGCGCTGAATATCGACCCCGAGCGCATTCTCTGGCGCCGGGTGGTGGACCACAACGATCGCAGCCTGCGCCAGATTGAACTTGGTCTTGGGGATAACAATGGTCCGGTTCACGGCGGGGGCTTTGATATCACGGCGGCCTCTGAACTCATGGCCATTCTGGCCCTGTGCGAAAACATCGCCGATATGCGTGCCCGGATCGGGCGGGTTATTCTGGCCATGAGCCGGGACGGTAAACCCATCAGTGCCGATGATCTCGGTGTGGCCGGTGCCATGACCGCCATCATGCGTGATGCCATCGAACCGACGTTGATGCAAACCCTGAGCGGGGCACCCTGCCTGGTTCATGCGGGCCCCTTTGCCAATATCGCCCATGGCAACTCTTCCATTATCGCCGACCGGGTGGCCCTGGCACACCACGACTACGTGGTGACAGAGGGGGGATTTGGCTCCGACATGGGCTTTGAAAAGTTCTGCAACATCAAGAGCCGCGCCTCGGGCATTGCCCCTTCCGCCGCCGTGTTGGTGGTGACCTTAAGGGCGCTTAAGGCCAACTCAGGCGTGGAAGGCGACGACAGAGCGCGTCTGGAAGCCGGCTTTGCCAACCTGCACTGGCACATGCAAAACGTGATGGGCTATGGCCTGCCGTTGGTGGTGGCCATCAATCGATTCCCCGACGATGCGATGGCCGAACTGGACTGGCTCAAAGAACGTTGCCTTGAAGAAGGGGCCTTTGGCTGCGAAATCAGCGATGCCTTCAGCCACGGTGCCGAGGGCGCTCGGGCGCTGGCCACTGCAGTCGCCCGTGCCTGCGATGCGCCGGTAAACTTTGAGTATCTCTATGACGACGAGATGGACTTTGGTGCCCGCCTGATGACCCTGGCAGAGCGTTATGGTGCGGCAGGCGTAAGTCTGTCTGAGGACGCGCGTCGGGATCTGGCGATGATTACCGAGCTTGGGATGGACAAATTGCCCCTGTGCATGGCCAAAACCCCTTTGTCCATCAGCCATGATCCTTCGCTCAAAGGAGCCCCCAGTGGCTTTGAGCTGCCTGTGGTCGGCTTACGTTTGAGTGCCGGTGCGGGCTTTATTACTGTGCTCACAGGCAAGGTGATGACCATGCCGGGGTTGGGGCTCCTGCCCGGCTATCTGAATATCGACATCAATGACAAGGGCGAAATAATCGGCCTGGGATGATGGATGCAGATGAGTGACAAGAAAGGCACCCTCGGGTGCCTTTCTGTTTTCAGCGATTTGCTGTGGTCAAGCGCGATAGAAGTGCACATCCCGCTGCGGGAAGGGAATGGTAATGCCTTCGGCGTCGAAGCGCTGTTTCACCGCCTTGGTCACGTCCCAATACACTTCCCAGTAGTCATCGGGCCGCACCCAGGGGCGCACCACAAAGTCCACTGACGATTCACCCAGGAGATGCAGGCGCACAGTCACGCCGGGGTCTTTCAGCACCTTGGGATGGCTGTTGACTATATCCAGCAGGATTTTTTCCGCATGCTCGACATTATCGGCATAGCTGATACCAAAGGTCATATCGACCCGGCGATGGTGCTCGGCGGTGATGTTGTTGATGGTATCACCCCAAATCTTATTGTTTGGAATGATAAGGCGCTGATTATCCAATGTTTTGATGGTGGTCGATACCAGGCTCATATGGCTGACACGGCCCGTGACGCCTGCCGCGCTGATTAGGTCTCCCACATCATAGGGGCGGTAAATCAGGATCATCATGCCGGAGGCAAAGTTCGACAGCGTGTCCTGCAGCGCAAAACCGATAATCACACCGGCAATACCGAAACCGGCCAGCAGGGGCCCAAGTTCAAAACCCAGTTGCGACAGGGCAATCAGTAACCCCAGGGTGTACACGCCCTTGGCGGAAAGAGAGACAAAGAAATCCTGCAGTAACTTGCTGAATTTGAGTTTGGAGTTACTGACGGCCTTTTTCACCACGCTCTTTACCAGTTTGGCAACCAGACTGGCGACAAAGAGAATAAGCAGGAAGATAAACACCTTAAACAGCATCCGTGGACCATTTTCTATGGCCTGCGATTCGGCGACGCTGAGCCACTTACCCAGCAGACTGCCCACCAGGTCGATATCCAGCACATCCTGGGTAATATCACCCGACACGGTAAAGAGCACCTGTTTCAGCGCCGTGGTATCGGCTCCCAGCTCTTCGAGCAAGCCGACCACTGTGCTCAGGCTAACGCTGTTTTGCTCCAGCCGGGCCTTGAGCTCACTGACCCTGGCGGTTTGCTCGGCACTGACATCTTTACCCGCGGTGCGGGCTTCATCCACTGCCTGTTTGAGTTGTTCCTGGGTGTAACTCACAAGGCTTGCCAGGCGATCAGCCCGTTCGGCCAGCGCCTGCTTCAGCTCGGTGCGGCGTGGCTGTGTGTCCATGCCCAGCTTGCTGCCCCAGTCCAGGGTTTGCAGTTCTTTTTTGAAGTTGGTGTCGCGCTCCCGTTCCCGGTTGGACAGTGCCAGCAGTAGCTCGGCATCATTGCTGCTGCCGAGTGCATTTTTAAGCCTTTGAATGTCTTTGCCCAGGTAGGCTTGGGTCTGCTGAATAAAACTCAGCTGATTTTCCACCAGCGTTTGCAGATAGGCGGTGTCTGTGTTCGGGGCTTCAATTTCGGCGTTGATAAGCTGCCTCAATTCGGCCGTTTTTTGGTTTATCCGATACTCACTGATGGCAACCAGTTCGCCTTTGGCCTGAGACAGGGCCTTGAGATCCTGCGCTATTGTGTGCTCGAGCTGCTCAACATTACTGCGAAACTCATCACTGACGGCCAGTGCTGCCGTGGGAACCAGCAGACTCATGCCCAAGAGGAAAGGGATTAACAGACGCATATTCAACATCCTGTTGCTGTAAGATGTAAGCATCATAGCCCCTGATGGCGCGGGCGTACAATCAGTGCAGTCAGGAGCGGAACTCTTATCCCAAACCTGTCAGGCTCTGGTAGAATCTGCAGCCCCGAGGTGTTGAGGACCTATCATGATCTGTAGTCATTGCCACAAAAACTTTAAAGTGACAGCCGTAAAGGCCCAGCGTGGCAAGGGATTGAACGCCCAGATCCAGTGCCCGCACTGTGATGCCTGGCTGGCACGCAGCGGTGTGCTGGTGAAGTTGAAATTAGTGGGATTTTATCTGGGCGTGGCGGCGCTGCTGCTGGCGTGGTTGCACGCGCCATGGCGGGGTGTCGCTGTGCTGGTGGCGTCCATGTGCCTGGCGCTGCTGCTCATATCGCACCTGATGGACCAGCTTATCGTGGTGGAGGCTCCTGAAGTGGAAGACAAGAGCCATGAGCGGCAAAAGTACCGTTAGAGCACGGTTTCCTGAGCGGCGAGTGAGGCTTCAACCCACCAGATCCCCCCGAGAATACCGCCGATCACCAGGGCTGCAACCAAGATGAGTTTGATGTTTTCTTTGAAAAATTGACCCATAACGCATTCTCCTGATTGAGTAAGCAAGCTGGTACCTGAATAGTGGCGCCATGGTATGTCAGGCGGCTTAACACAAGATTAAGGCGAAAACCTGTGCGATGCCCAATGAATAACATTCTGTAACTTTTCTACTGCGATCACGGTTGCCAGCCTATTTGGGCTGCCGTAAACTTGAGCCGCTTCACAAATCACCGGAGTAGGGTGCGTGCAATTTCCAAGGCGCAAAATTCATCGACTTATCGCTGTATGGCTTTCTGCCGTACTGGTGCTTTTGTCGTTTATTGCTGCCGCCCACGCCACGACCCACCTCGATGAAGGAGGGTACAATCACTGTACCCTCTGCTTCCATCAGCATCAGCTGAACAAGCTCCTGCCCGGGGTGAACCTGCCCAAGGTGCCCCTGCTACAGGTGTTCGAGCAACCCCAGACTCCGCTGTTTACTTCAGTGGAGTCGGTCCGTCCACAGCCCCAGGCCCGTGGTCCACCACTCGCTCCTTAAATACATATTGCATTGAAAAGTTAACTATTTCCCGATGGTCAACCGCCGTCGGGGTCTTGCTGTATTTTTGGAGAATTTATGAACACCTTTCGTTTGTCTGTATTGGCATCTGCCTTGATTTCTGCTGCGGCAGCCGCTGAAACCCCTACTCTGGGTAACCCCGCCATCAGTGCCGTATTGGATGGCTACTACCAGAGTGGCGATCGTGCCCTTGGTGGCCGTGAAGAAGGCTTTGGCCTGGGTGAGAGTGAGCTGGCCATCAGTGCCAATATCGATGACCTCTTCTATGGCAAGTTAACCGCAGTGATTGAGGCGCACGATGGTGAAACCGAGCTGGAGCTTGAAGAAGCCTTTGTCCAGACTCTGGCATTGCCTGGGGGCCTGTCTGTGCGCGCGGGCCGTTTCCTGTCTGATGTGGGTTACCTGAACAACCAGCACCTCCACAGCGATGCCTTTGCCGGTCGCCCTGCGGTGTACCGCGCTTTTCTTGGCAGTCATTACTTTGATGATGGTCTGCGTCTGAGCTGGGTTGCACCGACGGATCTCTATTGGACCTTCGGCGTTGAAGGCTTCAAAGGCGACAAGATGCGTGCCGAAGACGAGCATGGCGAGCGTGAATTCGATACCGTTGGGGTTTACAACGCCTTCACCAAGTTGGGCGGTGATATAGGTGACAACAGTTCATGGCAGCTGGGACTGGCCTACATGAAAAACCAGAATGGCCGCCTCACCCCCCATGAAGAAGGGGAAGAGGTTCATGAGGAAGATGAACACGCCCATGACCACAGCCATAGTGCCGCCTACACGGGCGAGAACACCTATGTGGCTGACTTTGTTTATAAATGGGCGCCAAACGGCAATTACAAGTATCAACACCTCACCCTGAGCGGCGAGTTTTTCCGCGTGAACGATTTCAAGGCGCCAGAGCTGCATGAAGAGGAACACGAGGAAGAAGAAGGCCACGAGCATGCCCATGACAAGGACTACCATCAGGGCTGGTACCTGAGTGGTGTGTATCAGTTCAGCCCCAGCTGGTCTGCCGGTTTGCGTTATGGCGAGCTGGATACCCAACTGGCCCACGATGACCACTATGATGCCCAGAAGCTGAAAGAGACCGAAGTCAGCCTCAACTGGCATCATAGCCATTTCTCCACCGTGCGTTTGCAGTACACCCGTCAACAGGGAACCAACTTTGACGGCATCAGCGACGATAATCTGTTCACCCTGCAATATGTTATGACTCTGGGGGCCCATGGTGCGCATCAATTCTAAGTTGCTCGGGGGCCTGCTGGCCCTCACTCTGGGCCACAGCGCCAGTGCCGTGGCCGGTTTGAATATCTTTGCCTGTGAGCCCGAATACGCGGCACTGGCCAAGGAGCTGGCGCCGGACGCCAGCATTTACTCGGCGACCACGGCCATGCAGGACCCTCATCAGGTGCAGGCAAGACCCAGCTTGATAGCCAAGATGCGTCAGGCCGATCTGGCCCTGTGCGCAGGCGCTGACCTTGAAATTGGCTGGCTGCCGATGCTGCAGATGAAATCCGCCAATGCCAACGTGAGAGACGGCAGCGACGGCATGCTCTACGCCGCCGAAGTCATTGAGACTCTGGATAAGCTGGATAAGGTCGACCGCTCCATGGGCGATGTACATGCCAAGGGCAACCCGCATCTGCACTTTTCGCCACGCCGCTTTTTGCAGGTGGCCGAAGCAGTTACCGAGAGGCTTAAACGCCTGGATGCGGACAATAGCGCAGCTTATGATGCCGCCTTTGTCCGCTTCAGCGAGCGCTGGCAAACCGCCATTCCGGGCTGGGAAACATCAGCGCAGGAGCTCGCCGGCCGCAAGGTGATTGCCTATCACACCAGCTTTCGTTATCTCTTCGATTGGCTTGGCATAGAGCAGGTTGCCGATTTGGAGCCCAAACCGGGTCTGCCGCCTTCCAGTGGACACCTCGCCGGCCTGTTGGAGCGTGCCCGCAAGGGGGATGTTTCGGCGATTGTGGTGGCCTCCTATCAAGACACCCGCGGTGCCAACTGGCTGGCCGAAAAAGCCGGACTGCCGGTGCTGGTGCTGCCCATGTCTGTGGGAGGCAATGATGAAAGCCAGGATCTGTTCAGTCTCTACGACAGCGTGATTAACCTTTTGAAAGGGGCGAACTGATCTATGTTTGACTGGGATCTGCTGGACATATTGCTGCCGGCGTTGGCCGCCGGGGTATTGGTGCTATCTACCCATGTGCTGCTGGGGCGCCAGGTACTTAAGCGTGGCATCATCTTTATCGATTTGGCCATTGCTCAGGTGGCGGCGTTGGGGGCCATTGTGGCTCACATGCACCCTGTGCTGGAGGACGCGCCATTTTCGGGAGTCTGGATGCCTGCGCTCTTTGCTCTGGCCGGTGCCGGGGGGATTGCCTGGCTCTCGCGGCGCATGGCCGATGAGTTGGAGGCCATGATCGGTTGCCTGTATGTGCTGGCGGCCGTGGGCGCCATGCTGCTGCTCGCCAATGACCCCCATGGTGCGGAGCTCCTCAAACAGCTGATGTCCGGTCAGATCCTCTGGGTAAGCTGGGAGCAGCTTTATCTGCCGGCGCTGGTATCTGCTGCGGTGTTGGCGCTTATCGTGGCGCGGCCAACCGTACTCGATGGGGCGGGTTTCTACCTGGTGTTTGCCCTGGTGATCACCCTGTCGGTTGAGCTGGTGGGGGTGTATCTGGTGTTCAGTACCCTGATTTTGCCCGCGCTGGCGGTGAATAAACTCAACTGCGCCAAAGCCTTGGGCTGGGCTTATCTGGTAGGTCTTTGCGGTTACCTCGCCGGGCTGTTGCTGTCGGCCATGTTCGACTTGCCGAGTGGCGCCATGATAGTGGCAACCCTGGCGCTATCGGCCATGGTATTCCGACTGGTGTCAGCCAAGCGATAAACCCTGAAAAGCCCGCCGTTAGGCGGGCTTTAACTTTATGAATTTAATGATTAATTAATAAATCAGCGCACACGTGTAAACAAAATATTGTTCCCGTCATACTCTGTCGTTATACTGCGCAGGAGTTTTTACCGGGAGTATGTCGTGCTGTTAATCGTCAGATCCTTGCTGTTGGCTATATTGCTGCTGATGGCATTCATCGTGGGTTCCATTGCCTGTTTGTTGCGCCCAAGGCACCGTGACAATGTACATATGTTCGCCAAATGGTTCTCTGCCGTCGCGCCGGTATTGGGAATTAAGGTGATAGTGCGTCGTCCCCAGGCCGCCAGCAGTGAGCCTTGCGTCTACCTTGCCAACCATCAAAACAACTTTGACATGTTCACCCATACCGCTGCCGTGCCTAAAGGTACTGTGAGCCTGGGGAAAAAGAGCATCGCCTGGATGCCATTCTTCGGCCAAATATACTGGTTGTCGGGCAATATCCTTATTGATCGTAAAAACCGTAACCGCGCCTTTGAGACCATGGCCAACACCGCCAGAAAAATCAAAGATAAGTGCCTGTCGGTGTGGATTTTCCCCGAAGGTACCCGCAGTCGTGGCCGGGGGCTCCTGCCATTCAAGGCCGGGGCTTTCCACACGGCGATCGCCGCCGGTGTGCCCATGGTGCCAGTGCTGGCCTCCAACCAGTGCCACATCAAACTCAATCGCTGGAATAATGGCGTGGTGATCATCGAGCAGATGGAACCCTTTGAGACCAAGGGGCTGGACAAGAGTCAGGTCAAGGAACTGTCTGAGCGCATCCACGCCGCCATGTCGGCCAGGCTTGAGCAGCTTAACCGCGAGGCCGACGCCCTGATGGGCCGAGCCCGTCTGGCCAACTGACGCCTTTTTTAATCTCTGTTATACTGCGCCCTGATTGCGCCTCCCGTGGTGGGCAGGCGCTTGCTTTGTTTATTGGAGTCAGCCCATGTCTATTGAGCGCCTGCTTAAGGCCCAACAGGAAGAGACCCGTGATATCGTTCAGTCGCTGCTGGATGATGGTTCCGACCCGGATGCCGAGTACATGATTGAACATCATTTTTCGAGCACCAATTTCGATCGCCTTGAAAAAGCTGCGGTAGACGCCTTCAAACTGGGCTTCGAAGTGACTGACGCCGAAGAGTTGGAACTGGATGACGGCAGTGTGATCCTCTGCTTTGACGCCATTGCCAACCATGCTCTGGACGTGGACCTGATAGACAAGGCCTGTGAACAGCTGATCAACCTTGCTGCCAAGCAAAAGGTGGATTACGACGGCTGGGGCACCTATTTTATGGGTGACGATGAAGACTTCGACGACGAAGATGACGACGAAGACTACGACAAGGATGGCTTCCCCATCGAGCGTCACTGATAACAAAAAAGCCCGTCTCACGACGGGCTTTTTTGTGCCTGTAAACCGGCTTATTCGCTGTAGATCACTGTGCGGTTGCGTCCCTGCTGTTTAGCCTGATACAGAGCCTGATCGGCGCACGCAAGCCACTGGGATTCGTTGTCGACAAAGTCGTCCATACCGCAAATGCCCAGGCTGATGGTGACCTGAATGCTCTTGCCGCCAAACTGGATGGCAGAGGAGGCCACTTTCTCCCGCAGGCGCTCGGTAAAGTGATACGCCTCTTCGGCGGTGGTGCCGGTGAGGACCACAGCAAACTCTTCGCCGCCGTAGCGACCGGCGCAGTCGGTTTCCCGCAGCGACTGGCTCAGCAGGTGGGCTATGTGCTGGATAACCTTGTCACCGGCTACATGGCCGTGTTCATCGTTCACCTGCTTGAAGCGGTCAATATCAAACATCACCAGACTGACAGGATCGCCATAGCGGTTAAAACGCTCGTACTCCCGGTTCATGCACTCCTGCCAGTGGCGACGATTGTGCAGTTGCGTAAGGCCGTCGGTTTGGCTCAGGTGCTCCAGGCGTTCATTGGCATTTTTCAGCTGCAGTTTATTCACCGCCACGTCGGTAACGTCATACACAATGATGCTGATATGGGTAATTTGCCCGGTGAGCGATGCCAGTGGCAGCAGGGTGACGTTCTGGTACATAAACTCCGCGCGGCCGGTAATGGGGCGGTAGTTTTTAAACTGAAATACAAAAGGGCGCTGCTCCCAGCTGATAAAGGCGCGGTTCTTCAGCAGGTACACGGACTCCATTTTCTTTTTCAGCCAGGCGGCCGGGAGCTCGGGAAACTCTTCGAACAGGTTTTTGCCCTTGATGGCGTTGGGGGAAACGCCACTGTGGTTTTCCATAAAGCCATTCCACAGGGCGATATTGAAGTTTCTGTCCAGCACCACCAGACCCACCTCTATGGTTTGCACCATATCGATAAGCCAGTGGAGTTCGTTCATCAGGTCTGCGTCATTGGACATCAGGGATTTGGCCTCAATCGGTATCCAACATATAGCCGAGCTTGTAGTTCAGGGTCGGCAGCGAGTCTTCGGTAAAAAGAAGCAGAAGATCGCACTCAATGTTGTGATCTTCGATACGGTAGTTGATTTCCATCGCCAGGGTGCGGTGCCATTTCTCGGCATTGTCGTGGATTAAGTCGTTGACCGTGCAATGACGGCCCAGCACCACCGGATGTGCCTGACTGAAATGCATGTCCAGTTGCTCGGCGATGCCATTCAAAAAGGCGCCGATAAGCACATTGCCTGTGTCTATCAACACTTCCACTTCGGTGGCCTCATCGCCGGGACCATCGAGTTTCATCAGCTTGGCCATGTCCTGAAAACTGGAATCATGGAATAGCAGCAGCGCCTCTCCAGCCACCCCTGCACCGATAAAGCCTTGGCACAGTGCGGTAACCTTGGCAGAAGTTTCTGTGGCCTTAAGCGCCATGGTTAGCTCGCTCACTTCCAGCACATTGACGTTGGGAATGGGCAAAACCACAAACACATCAAGCAGCTTGGCCAGTAGATCTGCCGCCCGGCCCATGGCGACGTTGGCGATTTCCTGGCAGGCATCGCGCATGTCGACTTTTAACAGGGGGTTGTCTTCGGCTTCGTCGCCCTCGCCCTCGCCGGGCACCAGAATACCGTATTCCTGGAGGATGCCGGCTATGGCCTCGGCGCTGACGGGCTTTTGGATAAAATCGAGTGCACCCAAGGCTTTAACCCGTTCGTGCGCTTTAATTTGAATGTCACCCGACACCACTATGACCAGTGCGGGTAAGTCCTGTTGCTGAATGGTTTGCAATACCTCATAGCCATCCATCACCGGCATATTGAGGTCAAGAAACACCACCTCGCCCTTGCCGGCCCGGATGGCCTCCAGGCCTTCTGCACCATTGGTGGCAAAGGTAATGTCCACATCCCAATCCTTTGGCAGGGTGCGCGCCATCTGCTTTCGAGCCATGGCGGAGTCGTCACATATCAATACTGGAAGTGCCATGCTGGAATAAGGTCCTCGATTGTTCTTCTTATTCAAGATAACACCAATTTCTGCTGTCATCCTGCTTTGGGTCGTGGCGCCTTTCCTGGCTGGATCCCATGGTGATTCCTGAAGTTGGCATTTCCCATGGCCGAATCATACCCCGCTGTGTTTGGGGTGCAACCGGTAATAAATTCCTGATGTCAAAATACTGACGGATGTCAAAAAGTCTGGCTATGTTACGTTGAATAGCCATTTATGCCAAATATGTTAACATCTCTTCTGGACAGACCAGTTAGGATGCGGCATGACTCAACCCCCAGTCACTCTGGTCATAAAGGATGGCATAGCCTTTGTGACATTAAATCGACCAGAAAAATTCAATGCGTTGAATTATGAGATGTTTTCAGCGATCTGCAGGGTGCAGAAGCTGCTGGCACGAAACAGACAGGTGCGGGTGGTGATACTGCAAGGCGCCCAGGGGCACTTCTCCTCTGGGCTTGATATCAAGAGTGTCACCCGTAAGCCGCTGCAGCCACTGGGGCTGCTGGCCAAGTGGCTGCCCGGTAATGCCAATCTGGCTCAGCGGGTCTCCATCGGCTGGAGCCGTTTGCCAGTCCCCGTTATTGCTGTCATCGAAGGCTATTGTTATGGCGGTGGCATGCAGATTGCGCTGGGGGCCGATTTTCGCTTTGCGGCTGAAAACGCCGAGCTGTCCATTATGGAAGCCAAGTGGGGGCTTGTGCCCGACATGGCTGGACTGGTGAGCCTCAGAGGGATACTGCCAAAAGACAAGGCGCTGGAATTGTCGATGACTGCCAGGGTAATCGAGGCCGATGAGGCAGCTTCCCTTGGCTTGGTAACAAGGGTCACGGCTGCGCCTATGGATGACGCCCTCGCCTTTGCCGGGGAGTTAATGACACGTTCGCCTGATGCTCTGGCTGCCATCAAGGGCTCGATTCATCGTAGTTGGAGTGGCAGTATTCGCCGTTTGCTGGCGCGGGAGTCATGGTATCAGGTGCGTCTGCTGCTGGGGAAAAACTTTGCCATCGCCGCCCGGCGTCAGCAGGGTAAAACCGACAGAGACTACAAACCACGGCAAAAATTCTGGTAATCCACTCACAATCCCCGGGATTGCACTTGCGTGTACCCAACCAAAGCGCCCACAATCGGCGCTTTATTTTTAGGTGTATTTTCAAGGAGCTGAAAAATGAAGAATCAACTGGAACGTTTGCTGTGGAGCAGCCGTCTGTCGGTGATTTTTGGGGTGGTGGCCTGTATTGTGGCGGCCCTGGTGGTTTTTATCATGGGCGCCAAGGACATGCTGCACATGTTCCACCTGCTGTGGGATTACCTTGCCAGCGGCAGCCTTGAGGTGCGTAACGACCTGGTGATGGTGGTCATTGAGATTTTGGATACCTTCTTGTTGGGCGCCGTACTGCTGATTTTTGCTTTTGGTCTTTACGAGCTCTTTATCCGTGACATCAAACCGGCATCCGAATCGCAGGTGGGCGGTAAAATATTGATTATCAGCAGCATAGACTCGCTCAAGAGCAAGCTTGGCAAGGTCATCCTCATGATGCTGGTTATCAAGCTGTTTTCTTTTTTCAGCGAGCTTAAGCCACAGAGTGCGCTGGAGCTGCTGTATATGGCCGGCGTGGTGGTGTTGGTTGCCCTCGCGCTTATGCTCACCAAGGACAAGCAGGCCTGAATCAGTTACCGGGCGCGGCCTTGACGCTGGCGGCAAAGCCACGGATGGCGCTGAGCACATCGGCCCAGGCATCGGGCTCGCTGATATTGAGTGCCAAGGGCAATTGACGATAGGCCATGGCATCTTTCATGGCCGAGTTGGCTCGGCGCAGTGAGGCGGTCGAGAGGCTTGCTCTGTTGCCATCCGGCGACTGAATATCCAGCACAGGCACTTCCTGCATGGCCACCAGCCCCGGAAGGCGTTCGTCAAAGTCGGGGGATTCGCTGTAGGGGTTGATGATCACCAACAGATCCGGTGGCGCCACCTTGCCATCGGCCAGCAGCTGCAGCAACAGGGCCGCGCTGCGATCCATGCTCACCAGGATACGTTTACCGGGATACGCCGCGCCTATTTGATCAAGCTGTCCAAGGCTTGCTTCCACAAAGCCCAGTTGGGTATCCACATGCTGTTGCCATTCCTCTTGGCTGAATTTGTCCATGGCCTTGCCGGGAGGCAATGAGAGCTGCTTGTCGCCAGCCTTGGCCACTTCTTCGGGGGCGGTGGCAAAACTCGGGTGGGGTGGGTTACTGGGGGGCGTCATACTGATACTGGCCCAACCGAGTGGGCTTAAACCATCCCGCAAAAAGGCCACCAGTCCCGGGGCATCGGCGCCAAAACCGGTATCGGCAAATATCAGCGCAGCGCCATGCTGATTTTTACCTTCCCAGGGGCGAACCAACACCGGCAGCTCGGCGTCTTCCACCGTGATGGCGCGCATCTGGCGGCTCTTGAGGTAATCGTATGCCGGGTCTTCGGCGGCCTGGGTTGTGGGCCACAGCAGACTCAGGCTCAGCAGAAAACTGAGGCTGAAGGAGAAGAAGGCGCGCATGGAATTTCCGTGTTTCAGGCTATGTTTCTGTTGATGATAACCCACACTGCGCCTCCCAAAGAACCCATAACTCAGTGCTGAAACCGACATTTGAGGTTGAGCCCGGCATAAGCGTGCCGGGCCTTTGTCTTATTGTCCCAAAGCATAGACCTGTTTACCCGCCACATGGGTCTCAAGCACCCGGGTTTGCCATAGCTGCTCAGGCACGATGGCGAATATATCTCTGTCCACCAGAATAAAATCGGCAAAGCTGCCCGGTGTCAGGCTGCCCATTTTTTGCTCCTGAAAGGCGCCATAGGCCGCATCCCGGGTAAAGGCGCGCAGAGCCTCTGCCAGGGTCAGCTTTTCTGCCGGGCGCCAGCCACCTTCGGGCAGATTGCGTTGATCCTGGCGGGTCACGGCGGCATGGAGGCCGTGGAAAGGATTGGCCAGCTCCACCGGGAAGTCGGAGCCGCCAACGATGGGACTGCCCATATCCACCAGGGTACGCCAGGCATAGGCACCGCGCAGACGCTGCTCACCGAGGCGATCTCCGGCCATGTTCATGTCGGAGGTGGCATGGGTGGGTTGCATGGAGGGCAATACCTTGAGCGTGGCGAAGCGGGGCAAATCCTTGGGGTCGATGATTTGGGCGTGTTCGATGCGATGACGCCCGGCCTCGCGGGTTTTGTCATCCAGCTGGGCAAATTTATCCAGCACCATGCGATTGGCCCTGTCACCAATGGCATGCACATTGGCCTGAAAGCCAGCGGCAACCGTGGCTTTTATCAGGCTTCCCAGCTCAGGCTCCGGCGTGACCAGCAGCCCGGTTTCACCGGGTCTGTCACTGTATGGGGCCAGCAGCGCCGCTCCGCGGCTGCCAAGTGCGCCATCGCTGTAAATTTTCACCGAGCGGGCCACCAGTCGCTCGTCTTCATCCAGAATCGGGCCCTGCTTCAGCCAGGAATCCAGCGCCGGATCGGCGGCGGACAGCATGGCATATATCCGCACCGGTAACCGCTGTTGTTGGCGCAAATCCTGATAATCGGCCAGCTCGGCGGCGCTGATGCCCGCATCATGGGTGGCTGTGATACCGAGGGAGAGCAGGTGGTCAAAGGCGGTGGTAAAGGCGGCAAGTCGTTCTGCTTTTGCGGGCTCGGGGATCTGGTTTTCCAGCAGCGCCATGGCGTTATCCACCAACACGCCCGTGGGTTCACCCTTGGCATCCTTGATGATTTGACCCCCATCCGGGTCCAGTGTGTCCCGGCCTATGCCCGCCAGGGCAAGGGCCTTGCTGTTGGCCCAACCTGCGTGGCCGTCAACACGGCGTAGCCAAACGGGTCTGTCGTTTATCAGGGCATCCAGCGAGGCCTTGGTTGGATAGGCGCGGCTGTCCCAGAGTTCCTGATTCCAGCCCCGCCCCAATATCCAGCGCTGCTCGCGATGAGCCTGGGCAAAGCTGCTTACCAGACTGGCAGCAGCGGCTTCGGTGCGAGTCTCCCGCAGTTCAACCTGGCTCAGGCCCTGGCCCAGTCCCAGCACATGGCCGTGACCGTCGATAAGCCCCGGCAACAGCGTCTTCCCCGCACCATTGTGCACCTGGTCTGTGGTCAGCGACTGCGCCTCCTTGCCCCGTGCCAGCACCTTGCCGGTGACATCGTCATAGGCGAGGGTGTCGAAGGTGACCAACTGACGTTCATCATCAAAACCGTAACCGCGAATATTTTCCAGTTTGACGGTGGCTGCAGTGGCGACGCCCTGACAGCAAACCAGCAACAGGGAAGCGAGCAGGGTGCGGCGTGGCAGGGTACTGGGGTAAGCAGAGTGCAAGGAAAGGCGAGCAACCATGGGGAGTCCTTGTGCAGTAAGATGTTTAAAGTTTGTTATTTTTTAAGGTTATAGCATTGCTCCTTCGTCAGAGTCACCCCATTCATGGCATAAAAAAGGCCCGCAACTGCGGGCCTTTGAATTGGCTTGGCATCCTGGCTGGTTTGCCTTAGTTATGGCTCACCAGTACCAGGCGGATGGCATCCAGCTTCAACTGGGTGTTGCCAAGGTAACCCGACAACTCCTGCATCATATTGCGCAGGTGCTCCAGCTCCTCTTCGCGGATGCTGGGGTTGACGGCCTTGAGAGCCTCAAGCCTTGACAGCTCGGCGCCCAGCTGGCTTTCCATGCGCGCCCTGGCATCCTGGGTCAGGGTTTCAAGTGCCTCACCGGCGAACTCTTCACCTTTGGCAAACAGCGGGTGCAGCATGGTCTGTGAGGCGTTAACCAGCTTGCTGGCAATATGGCGATTCACCCCGGAGAGCTGCTTATCGAAGCTGTCGTAGTCCACCTTGTCAGACAGGTTATTGCCGTTCTTATCCAGCAGCACCCGCACCGGCGTGGGCGGCAGATAGCGGTACAGCTGGCTGGCCTTGGGCGCGGTGGTTTCGGCGAGGTAAATCAGCTCGAGGAAAATCGTGCCCGCCGGCAGCGCCTTGTTTTTCAGCAGTGCCACACAGGTGGTGCCTGTATCTGAGCCTGTGATGAGATCAAGCCCGGTTTGCACCAGTGGGTGCTCCAGAGTGATAAGGGCGATATCGTCCCGCGACAGTGCCGTGTTGCGATCGAAGGTCACAGTCACCCCATCCTCGTTGAGACCGGGGTAGGTGGGATACATCATGTGCTCCGTGGTGCGCAGCACTATGGAGTTTTCACCCTTGTCGTCCTGATCTATGCCTATCACGTCCCACAGGCGGATAACTGAGGCGATAAGGTCGGTATCCTCGTCGGCGTCGCTGAGGCTTGCTGTGATGGCTTCGGCCTTGGCACCACCGTGGCTGTTGAGTTCCAGCAGCTTGTCGCGACCCTGCTCCATGGCGGCTTTCAGCGCCTTGTAGCGGGCCTTGGTGTCTGCCATCAGTTCGTCCAGTTCATCGCTCTCGCCGGTCAGTACACTGAGCAGGCGCTCTTTAAACTCGCCAAAGAGCACATGGCCACCGGGGCAGGTGAGTTCGAAGGCGCACAGGCCTTCGTGGTACCAGTGCATCAGCTGTTCCTGAGCAGTGTGCTTGAGGAATGGCAGGTGGATCTGTACATCGTGGCGCTGACCGATACGGTCCAGACGGCCGATACGCTGCTCCAGCAGATCCGGATTCAGGGGCAGGTCGAACAGCACCAGCTGGCTGGCGAACTGGAAGTTACGGCCTTCAGAGCCGATTTCAGAGCAGATAAGTGCCTGGGCGCCGCCCTCTTCCTGGGCAAAGTAAGCCCCGGCCTTGTCGCGTTCAATGATGGACATGCCTTCGTGGAATACGGTGGCCTGTATGCCTTCGCGGGTACGCAGGGCTTCTTCCAGCGCCAGTGCTGTTTCGGCGCGGCTGGCAATCACCAGCACCTTCTTGGAGCGGTGGGATTTCAAAAAGTCGATAAGCCAGTCGACCCTTGGGTCGAACTTCCACCAACTGGCGTTATTGTCATCGAATTCCTGATAGATACGCTCGGGGCTCAGAGCCTGTGCCACCCGGGCTTCCTGAGTGCGGGCGCCGCCCATCATGGCGTTTACCCGCATGGCGGTTACGTATTGCTCCGGCAGTTCGAAGCCGTGGCTGTGGAATTCGCGCTTGGGGAAGCCTTTGACCGAGGCGCGGCTGTTGCGGAACAGCACGCGGCCGGTGCCGTGGCGGTCCAGAAGCTCCTGCAGCAGCTCGTCCCGGGCGGCCTGGCGCAGTTCTTCGTCAAGATTTTCGGCCTGGATCTGGCGAATAGCCGGGGCTATGTCTTTCTCTGACAACAGCTCAGTCAGGCCGTTGATGGCCTCATCGGAAAGCTTGATGCCGCTGGCAAGGGCATCGGCGGCTTCGGCCACGGCCTGGTAGCCTTTCTCTTCATCGAGGAAAGCCTGATAGTCGTAAAAACGGTCAGGGTCGAGCAGGCGCAAACGGGCAAAGTGGCTCTGGTGGCCCAGTTGATCCGGGGTGGCGGTAAGCAGCAGGACACCGGGCACCACTTCGGCGAGGGCCTCAACCACCTGGTAGGCGCGGCTGGGTTCGTCTTCGCTCCACTCCAGATGGTGCGCTTCGTCCACCACCATCAGATCCCAATCGGCATCCAGCGCCTGCTCCAAACGGCGTTTCTTGCGCAGCAGCTCCAGCGAGCAAATCACCAGCTGCTCTGTGTAGAAGGGGTTGTCGTGATCGGCAAAGGCCTCTACGCAGCGGTCTTCATCAAACACGGAGAAGCGCAGGTTAAAGCGGCGCAGCATTTCAACCAGCCATTGGTGGCGCAGGGTGTCCGGTACTATCACCAGTACGCGCTCGGCGCGGCCTGTCATCAGCTGCTGGTGGATAATCAGACCCGCTTCGATGGTTTTACCCAGACCCACTTCGTCGGCGAGCAATACCCGTGGGGCATGGCGGCGGCCCACTTCATGGGCAATCCACAACTGATGCGGAATAAGGCCAACCCGTGGACCCTGCAGACCCAGCAGTGGCGAGGTGGCTTGCTTGTGGCGCAGCAACTGCGCCTTGTAACGCACGCCAAAGCGCTCGATACGGTCAATCTGGCCGGCGTACAGGCGATCCTGGGGCTTGTTGAAGCGAATATTGTGCTCAAGCAGGGTCTCGCGCAGCATGGTGTCTTCACCGGTGTCGGTGCGCTTGCCCAAATAAAATACCAGGCCGTTTAATTCTTCGACCTTGTCCACCGTCATGCCCCAGCCTTCGGCGCTGTCGATGGTGTCTCCGGGGTTATAAATCACCCGGGTAAGGGGCGCTTCGGCCATGGCAAACATGCGGTTTTCACCGGTGGCAGGAAACAGCAGAGTAACCATGCGGCCCTCTATCTGCACCACTGTGCCCAAACCCAATTCCGATTCTGTATCACTGATCCAGCGCTGCCCAACCGCAAACGACATCTTACTCTCTCAACTCAAGGGGGAACTTAAAGGGCGCGTATGTTATACCAACGGCCCGGATATTTGAATCAGCCTAGATCCCCTTCGTGCACCTGACAACTTTCCTGCTGTCACGGGCTTGTCATACATTTGTCTTTGAATGGGGTTGAGTGTTAATGGAGTGTTGAGCTTTCCCGGGAAGGGTGTCAGTATTAACTCAATGACAGGATGTGACTTTGTCCTATCCGTTCCAGCCATCCAAGGAGGAACCCGCCCCAGCGACACACCCCCAGCGCAATCACAATATCATCGCCCTATGTCACTAAAACCGGAGGCGCCATGGAACAAGACGACAGAAAGTTGTTTGTACTGGATACCAATGTTTTATTGCACGAACCCTTAGCGATTTATTCCTTCAAAGAACACGATGTCATAGTGCCTATGACAGTCCTCGAAGAGCTGGACCAGATTAAAGATCGTAAGCGGGATGTCAGCCGTGACGCCCGGGTCGCCATCAGGGCACTGGAAGATACCCTCGGCGGCGAAACCACCCCGGAACAAATTATCGCAGGCGTGCCCCTGCCGGCCCGCGAAGGCCACGAAGCCACAGGCACACTCGCCATTTTTCCCGACCATCAGCTTGAAATGTCCACCGGCGGCCTGCCCGGCGACCATAACGACAATCGCATTATCAATACTGCGCTGCACTTACAAAAACTTCACGCGCCACGCCCCGTGGTACTGGTAACCAAAGACATCAATATGCGCCTTAAGGCCAAGGGCGCCGGTATCAAGCTGGTAGAAGACTACCGTACCGACCAGCTTATCGATGATATTCGCTTCTTAACCAAGGGTTTTCATCAGTTTGAAGGTAACTTCTGGGAGCATCTGGAAAAGGTGTCCACTACCCGCCATGGCCGCCAGACTATCCATGAAGTGCCCCTTAAAGACCTGGAAGACGATCATCTCTATATCAACCAATATCTTATCGACGAAGAATCCGATTTCTGTGGCCGGGTGATTTCAAAGGATGATACCCATCTGCACATAGTGGATCTGGGCCGCAGCCGCCTGCTGAACCTGGAAGCCTGGGGCATACGGCCGAAAAATGTGTATCAGGGCATGGCCCTGCAGGCGCTGCTCGACCCCGATATCGACATGGTTATCCTTACGGGGCCCGCTGGGTGCGGTAAAACCCTGCTGGCCATGGCGGCTGCACTGGAGCTTGTCGTGGAACGCAATCAGTACGACAAGGTGATAGTGACCCGCAACACGCCGGAAATTGCCGAGTCCATTGGCTTTTTGCCCGGCACAGAAGAAGAGAAAATGGCCCCCTGGCTTGCGGCCATCACTGACACCCTGGAAGTGCTGCACAAAAACGATGTAAACCCCCATGGCTCGATGAACTACATCATGGAAAAAGCCAATATCCAGTTCAAATCCATCAACTTTATGCGTGGCCGCTCCATCCAGAATGCCATAGTGCTTTTGGATGAATGTCAAAACCTCACAGCATCGCAAATCAAAACCATGATCACCCGCATGGGCGAAGGCACCAAGCTTATCTGCTCGGGTAACCTGGCCCAGATAGACTCCAATTATCTGACCGCCGTAACCTCGGGCCTGACCTACATTGTGGAAAGGTTCAAGAACTTCGAAGGCAGTGCCAATGTCTACCTCAATGGTGTGGTCAGATCCCGGCTTGCCGAATTCGCCGAGGAGCACCTGTAAGTCAGCCTTGGTGGTGTGGCAGACAAACGGACCCGCCGGGTCCGTTTTTTATCCTTAATGCGATGCAAAAACAGCGACTTTGAAACAAATTCAATGACAATTATTTGATGTGACTGCCCATGGGTTCCTGTTACTATAATCCGTTAAGTTTTGCGGGTGCAGGGACTCGCGACAGGGGATGCCAAAGGGTTTTTGATGAAATCGACTGAGCCGGATTTGCAGCTCAAATCGCCTATTCAGCGCAATTACAACCGCGCCGTGTTTTACACCTACATAGGTGTAATTGTGATGGCGTGCCTGACCGCCTGGTTTTTCTTCGACCGGGAAAAGACCCAGCAGCTGGCCCAGCGCGAAGAGCAAATTGACCGCCATGTACTGCAAATCGACCTCTTGCTGGAGTCCAGCATACGGGCGGTAAAGAGTTTGCGTGATGTGGCCGTAGACCATTTGCGCCTTGGCGAGCTGGTGCGTAAAGACCGCTTGCCCCAGTACGAAAAATTCAACGAAGACGGCCAGTACTTCACCCTCGAGCCCCACTATGCCCAGGGCAATAAACCCTTTAATAACATGGGCCGCATCACGGGCATTGGTTCCCTTAAGGACAGAAGTGACAAGTTCTATCAGGAACTGGAAATGCTGTTCGAGCTGTCTTTGTCTTTCCCGGTGGCCAAAGAGGCTGCCCCCAAGGCATCGGCCATTTACTACATTTCCAAACGGCGGATGATGTCGTATTTCCCCTGGCCGTTGGACGAGCAGCGCTTTCGCGACGAACTGCTGAACAAGAAACAGTTCCAGTTGGCGACCCCGGCCATGAACCCCCAGCGCAGCGTGTTCTGGAGTGAGGCCTATCTCGACTCCACCGACAAGGGGCTGCTGACCACCCTGGGTGTGCCCATTTACCTCGAAGATGAGTTTATTGGCTCCATCAATCTGGACATGACCCTGGCGTCGCTTGCGCGGCAAATCCGTCTCTACTTCAAGATGCCGGGCACGGTCATCCTGCTCGACCAGAGCAACAACATACTGTCCCACTCCGACATGGCGGGCAACGACCTCAAACGGGTGCTGCACATCAGCCAGAAAATCCCCTCTGAGCTGCACTCGCTGCCGGAGTCAGAACTCTTCGATGCCCAGGGCGGCATTATCCGTAACGGTTACTACATTCACTCGGTGGCACTGCACAATGCGCCCTGGCGTCTGCTGTACATACAGGATGTGGACGACCTCTTTCAGGAGAGCTGGGACAAGCTGCAGCTGACTTTCATTCTGGTGGTTCTGGCGCTCTCAGTGCTGGTGACCATAGTGCACTGGCAGACCCGCCGCTCCTTCGTAAGCCCTGCATCAAGGCTGCTGTCACACCTCGAAGGCTGCTCCCAGCAACCCCGTGCAGTACCGGAAAAAATCACCCCGGGCTGGGAGCCATGGTTCCAGCTGGTAAGTCGTATTTTTGAAGAAAACCAGCAATATACCAAACACCTGGCCGAGCAGAATAAGCGCCTCGACAAGCTGGTGGCGCGCCGCACCGAGCGTCTAAAAGAAACCACAGAGCGCCGCGAGCGCGAATACGCGTTGCTGCGCTCTTTGCTCGACTCCATCCCCGAGGCCATTGTCTTCAAAGACAAGGAAGGCCATTACCTTGGCTGTAACAAGGCCGCCGAGCGTATGTTGGGCTTCAGCGAGGCCGAGATGATTGGCCTGTCCAGCGAGGAGCTGACATCACCGGAGCAGGGCAGCCGCATCCGTGCCGAAGACGAGCAGGTACTGACAGAACGCAAGCCGCTGCGCTATCAGGAAAAAATCGAACTGGCTGGCAAACCTGTGCTGCTCGATACCCTCAAACTGCCCTTCTACAATCGCCGTGGTGAGCTGATGGGCCTGATTGCAGTGTGGCGTGATGTTACCCGAGAATACGAATCTGCCGAGCAATTACGGCTGTCGGAAGAGCGATACCACCTCGCCATGGACGCGGTGGAAGATGGCCTGTGGGACTGGTATCTCGACTCAGAGCAAATCATCTGCAACCCGGCCTATTACTCCATGCTGGGTTACAAGACCAACGAGTTCCCGGCACTGCTCTCCACCATCGACAGCCTGATCCATCCGGACGACCGCATCCGGGTGCAGGAATACCGCGAGCAGTACCTGAAAGACCCCATTGGCGCCTACGAGATTGAGTTCCGGATGCGCGCCAAAACGGGCCAGTACCATTGGATGCTGAGCCGTGGCCGGGTAGTGGAATTTACCCAGGATGCCCAGCCCAAGCGGATGGTGGGTACCCACAAAGATATTACCCGTCACAAGAGTAACGAAGTGGCGCTGCTTGAGGCCAAGCAGGATGCGGAGCTGGCCAACCTCTACAAGAGTGAATTCCTGGCCAATATGAGCCATGAAATCCGCACCCCAATGAACGCCATCATAGGTATGTTGCAACTGGCGGGGCGCACCAGCCTGACCGAGCAGCAAA
The DNA here is from genome assembly GCF_000015245.1 of Shewanella amazonensis SB2B. Taxonomy (NCBI): domain Bacteria; kingdom Pseudomonadati; phylum Pseudomonadota; class Gammaproteobacteria; order Alteromonadales; family Shewanellaceae; genus Shewanella; species Shewanella amazonensis. Next base: position 3,712,780 of record NC_008700.1, on the reverse strand, counting down.
AGGATTACCTGGATAAGGCGAGCTTCTCGGCCCAGTCGCTGCTGCGCATCATCAACGACATCCTCGACTTCTCCAAGATTGAAGCCGGTAAGCTGGAGCTGGAAAAAGTCGCCTTCCCGCTGGACAAGGTGCTGGACCACTCACTGGATCTCAACGCCCTGCGGGCGCAGGAAAAGGGTATTGAACTCCTGCTGTACGCCCCTGTATCGGCGGGCATCATGCTCAAGGGCGACCCGCTGCGTTTGGGGCAGGTGCTGATTAACCTCCTGTCCAACGCCGT